>DASQAL010000281.1:0-11750 GCA_035635775.1 Candidatus Acidiferrum sp. | reverse complement strand
ACGCGTCGCCCTTGCGCTCCCGGAACGCGGAGGGCTCGGCGGCCTCCACCGGCAGCACGTCGAAGAAGCGCCCGAACACCGCGTTCATGGCCAGCAGCGACGTGGCCATCCCGCCGCTCGTGCGGAGGAAGTCGCGCCGGTGGAGCCCGAGCCGGGGCGCCAGGCGCGGCCTCGGCGAGGATGCGGTCCTCGACCCGGCGCTGCGCTGCCGTCTGCGGCAGCGGCGGGAACTCCTCGTTGGAGACCAGGCGAGTCGGCAAGGGCACCTCGGAAGCGAGGCCCTGGCGCATGTCGGGGCGGACGTGGAAGGCGTAGGGGTTCCGGGTCGTCATGGTCGGGCGGCCTCCTCTGGCGTGAGTCTAGACCCCGATGCGACCTTGTCAACCGCCGCGTCCCGCGCGTAGTGTTTCACTCGGGGGTGGAGCGATGAAAGCACAGGGAACCGTGAAGGGGATTCTCTTCCAGGGCAGCGATGGGCACGAGTATCTGCTCGGCTTCTCGGCGGCCCAGCCGACTCCCATGCCGATCCTGAGCCGCCGCCAGGCCGACGGCCATTTCCAGACGATGGATGACATCCACGAGGCGTCCAAGGTGGCCGCGAAGCAGCTCGGGATCTCGGGCCCGCATTTGATCGGGCCGGGCTGGGGAAAGCAGTTGGTCCTCTGGATGGCCTTCAAGGAGGCGCTGAAGGCGTTCCCGTCCGTCCCGACCTGGCCTACTTGGCCATGATGAAGGGGGCCCTCGTGAGCCACCGGAGAGCCCGATGAAGAAAGACGCGGTGCGCGCCGAGGTGCGGAACCTGGTCCACGGCCCGTCGTACATGACCTTCGACGACGTGGTGGCCGATTTCCCGATCAAGCACGTCAATACCCGCCCGCCGAACGTGCCGTACACGCCCTGGCATCTCATCGAGCACATGCGGATCGCCCAGCGCGACATCCTCGACTACATCAAGGATGAGCACTACCGCCACCAGACGTGGCCGGACGACTACTGGCCCAAGCCGGAGGCGAAGGCGGACGCCAAGGCCTGGAAGAAGACGGTGGCCCAGTTCCGGAAGGATCGCGCCGCGCTCGAGAAGATCGCGGCTAGCTCCCGCGCGGCCCTGGGCGCGCCGCTGCCCTACGCGCCCCAGCACACGTATGTCCGGGAGCTGCTGATCGTCGCCGAGCACAACACCTACCACATCGGCGAGCTCGCGATCCTCCGGCAGGTCATGGGCGCCTGGCCGTCCAACCGGTGAACGGCCCGGCGCGAGCGTGCGTCAGCCGAGCAGGACGCCCGCCGCGTAGCCCGTCGCGCCGCCGATCAGGCAGAGCAGCAGGGAGCGCGCGGGGCTGAGCAGGAGCGCGCCCGCCGCGGCCGCCAGGGTCGGGCCGTCCACCGGCGCGCCGCCGTCGCCGAGGAGCGTGGCGGTCGCGAGGCTCGCGAAGATCGGGGCCGGGATGCGCGAGAGGATGGTCTCAAAGCGCGGGCTGGGGCGGGGGAGCAGCACCACCGCGGCGGCCCGGCTGAGGTACGTCATCAGCGCGATCGCGACCAGGACCAGCGGGCTCACCGGTTCCCTCCCGGCAGGGCCACCACCACCCCCGCGACGACCGGCGCGAGCATGCGCAGGTCCGGCAGCAGCAGGGCGACCGCGGCGGTGAGGAGGGCGGCGGCGAGGGCGCGCACCACGTGGGAGCGCCGGGTCGCCGCGAGCGAGGCCAGGCCGATGAAGAGGACGGGAAAGATCGCGCCGGCCAGGCTCTCGACGGCCGCGAGCCCGCCGCCCAGTACGCCGACGACCGTGCCCACGAGCCACGCGACATAAAGCGTCAGCCCGGAGTAGAGCAGCGTGCGCTCGGTGGCCGCGCCCACCGCCCGCGGCTCCGCGGCGTTGCCAGCCGCGATGGCGAACCCGAAGGTCTCGTCCACCAGGAAGAACGCGAGCAGCGCCCGTCGCAGCGGCCCGCTCTCGAAGCGGGAGCGGAGGGCGGCGCCGAGCACCAGGTGGCGGAGGTTGAGCACGCCCGCGGTCAGCAGGAGGGGCAGGGTGGTGGCGCCGGCGCCCAGCAGGGCCACTATCGCGAACTGGAGCGCGCCCGAATAGACGAGGAGCGACGAGGCCAGCGTCAGCGGCACCCCGAGGAACCCGCGCGCCGCGGCGCCGTAGAGGCTGCCGAACACCGCGACGGCCGCGGCGGCGGGCAGGGCGAGGGCCACCACGGAGCGGACGCTGGGGACGGTCGGCGGAAGTGTGCTCAGGCCTCGAACTCGAGTCGCGGCGCGGCCGCGCTGAGCACGGCGCGGTGGCGCGGAGCGCCCCAGAGACCTTCGAGACTGCCGGCGAGGGCGTCGATCAGGGCGGGCACGTCGGCGCCCGCGGCCGCGTGGAGGCCCTCGGCGACGATCAGCACGTCGCGCGTCTCGGCCGACACGGTCGAGCGCCGGCTCTGCCGGAACGTCCAGCGCCGCGCATGGGCGTGGTTGGCCGCGTCGGCGAAGATCACCTCGCCCGGCTCCACGCGCTCGGTCTCCCCGCTGAAGCCCGTGTGCTCCTCGCCGCCCGCGGCGTGCCGGACCTCCAGATGCGAATCGACCCCGGCGAGGTCGAGGACCGCCACCGGTAGCGCGAAGGCGAGCGACACCGCGTTGCAGAGATCGACCAGCGGGTGCAGGCGCGGCAGATCGCCCTCGCGCCGGAAGCGCCGCAGCAGCGCCTCGGCCGCGGAGCGGTACTGTGTCGGCTTGAACCCCATCTGCGCGTAGGCGCGCCGCCACGCCGACACCTCGGCCAGCTCGGACTCCGGCCCGCGGCCGAGCCGCTCGCGGGCGCGCGGGTGCCAGGGCTCGAGCAGCTCCTGCACCTCCACCTTCGGATGAATGTCTTCGATGACGAGGACGCCGGGGACGAGCTGGGGGAACTGCTGCCAGAGGGCCGGGGAGTGACCGAAGAACACGCGTCAGACTACGGCGCGGGCCCGCAGCGCCGCCACCGCCTCCGGCGACAGCCCGAGCACCTCCGCCAGGACCTCGTCGGTGTGCTGGCCGGCCAGCGGGGGCGGCGTCGTCACCGCCTCGGACGCGGACAGGCGGATCGGGCAGCCGGGCACCCGGAACCGGCCACGGGTCGGATGGTCGATGGTGTCGATCGCGCCGCGCGCGTTCAGATGCGGGTCGTCCAGCACCTCCTGCGTGTCCAGGATCGCGCCGCACGGCACGCCCGCCTTGCCCAGCGTGGCGAGGACCTCCTGCTTCGACTGCGCGCCCGTCCAGGCGCGCGCGATGCCGTTGAGCGCGTCTCGATGAGCCCATCTGGAAGGCGCGTCCACGCAGCGCGGGTCGGCGAGCAGGTCCTCGCGCCCGATCGCGCGGGCGAAGTCCTGCCACATGCCCTGGTTCATCGGCTGCACGTAGATGTAGACGTAGTCGTTGGGGCCGCCTGGCGCGCACGCGTAGAGCCCGTCCGGCACCGCGCCGGGCGGCGCGCCGTTGCCCCGCCGCGGCGTGGGCTTGTTGTCCCGATAGTGGACGACGTAGCGCTGGCGGATCAGGTTCGCCACCGCCTCCTGCATGGAGACCTCCACGACCTGGCCTTTGTCGGTTCGATTTCTCTCGATAATTGCGGCCATGATGCCGGCCGCCATGTGCACGCCCGCGCCACTGTCGCCGATATTGGCCCCGCAGAGCACGGGCTCGCGGTCCGGAAAGCCGGTGACGCTCATCACGCCGCCCATCGCCTGGGCGATCATGTCGAAGCTCTTGTACTCGTGGTAGGGGCCGGAGAGCCCGAAGCCCTTCAGGCGCGCGAGGATGATCCGCGGATTCACCGCGCGGAGCCGCTCGAAGTCGAGCCCGAGCCGCTCCATGAGGCCGGGGGCGAAGTTCTCGGCCACCACGTCCACGCGCTCGACCAGGCGCAGGAACAGCGCGTGGCCCTCCGGCTTCTTGAGGTCGATGGTGACGCTGCGCTTGTTGGCGTTGAAGAGCAGGAAGAACATCGCGTCGAGCCCCGGCACCTCGGGGCGGTTCCGGCGCGACTGCTCGCCCCCAGGCGGCTCGATCTTGATGACGTCGGCGCCGAGCCAACCCAGCAGCTGGGTGCAGGAGGTGCCCGCCTCGAACTGGGTGAGGTCCAGGATGCGGATGCCGGTCAGCGCGCGCTCGGTCACGGACGGCTAGGTCAGACCGTAGAAGCGCCGGGCGCCCCCGCCCAGGATCTCGCGCTTCGTCGCCTCCGACAGCTCGGGCCGGTTCGCGATGAGCTGCGGGGCGCCGGGGAAGAAGCCGTCGGGATGCGGGTAGTCGGTCGCCCACAGGATCTTGTGCGGGCCGATGTAGTCGGCGAGCACGCTGAGGCAGCCCTCGACCGGCTCGAACGAGATCCAGCAGTTGCGCCGGAACAGGTCGCTCGGCCGCATGGAGAGCCCCGAGTCGTTGAAGCCCTGGTCGTCGAAGTGGCGGTCCATCCGGTCGAGCCACGGCGCGATCCAGCCGCCCCCGGACTCCATGAAGCCGATCCGCACGCGCGGGTGTCGGTCGCAGACCCCGCTCCAGATGACGCTCATCGCGGCCAGCATCATCTCCATGGTGTGCGAGATGATGTGCCGGGCGCCGCGCGTCTCGAAGCGGTCCACGCCGACCTGGGGCATGCCGCCGCTCGCGCCCTCGTGGATCCCGATCGCCATGTCCAGGTCCTGCACCTCTTCCCAGAACGGGGCGTAGTCCGGGTGGTGCAGCATCTTGCCGTTGTAGGGGTTGGGGCGGAGGAAGCCGGCCCGCATGCCCAGCTCCTTCCGCGCGTAGCGCATCTCCTGGATGGCCAGGTCGATCGACTGCATCGGCAGCATCGCCACCCCGAACAGCCGATCGGGATAAGGCTGGCAGTAGTCCGCGAGCCAGCGATTGTAGGCGCGGCACATCCCGGCCGCGAGCCCTGGCTCTCGGACCGCCCCGGCGAAGAGGCCGACGCTCGGGTACAGGAACGCGGCGTCGATGCCGTCCAGGTCCATGTCCGGGATGCGGGCGTGCGGATCGAAGCCGCCCCGGCGGCCGTCCACGTACTTCATGGTCTCTTCCGGCACGCCGCCCTGGCGGGCCCCGATCGCGCCGATGACGCCGAAGCCCTTCTGGCTGCCGAGGACCTGTCCCTCGACGAGGAGGCGCTCCTTGCCGTCGGTGTCGATGATGATCCGGGGGGCCCGCTCGCGATAGCCGGGATCGATGTACTTGTCCCAGATGTCCACCGGTTCGAGCACGTGGCCGTCGGCGTCGATGACGTTGTAAGCGCGTCCCATGGCGATCCTCCTTGTGGTGGGAGATCAGGGCCGGGTCGGCAGAGACTGTAGCATTCTTGACAATCTCCCGCGAGTGCGGTCAGATGCCGCTCGCCCCCATGAAGCGAAGCTCCGACCGCATCCTGACCACCCACACCGGCAGCCTCCCGCGGCCGCCCGACCTGGCCGGGATGCTCGAGGCCCTCGACACCGGCGCCGCCACCGACCCGGCCGCGCTCGAGGCCCGCGTCCGCCGCGCGGTCGCCGAGATCGTGCGCCTCCAGGTGGACGCCGGCGTGGACATCGTCAGCGACGGCGAGCAGGGCAAGGTGGGCTACTCGACCTACGTGCGCCACCGCCTCACCGGCTTCGACGGCCAGAGCGGGGCCGCCAAGCGGGCCGACTGGGCGGACTTCCCCGAGGCGGCCGACCGCGCCGAGCGCCGGGCCGCGATCTTGCGCCCGGCCTGCAACGGCCCCATCGACTGGAAGGACCGCACCGCGGTGCAGAAGGACGTGGCCAACCTGCGCGCGGCCGTGGACGGCGCCGGGCCCACCGAGGCCTTCATGACCGCCGCGTCGCCCGGGGTGATCGCCCACTTCCTGCAGAACACCCACTATCCGAGCCGCGAGGCCTACCTGGCCCGGCTGGTGGACGTGATGAAGGAGGAGTACGACGCCATCCACCGGGCGGGCTTCGTGCTCCAGGTGGATTGCCCGGACCTGGCCATGAGCCGGCACCTGGCGTTCCCCGATCTGAGCGATGCGGCGTTCGTGAAGATCGCCGAGGGCAATGTCGAGGCGCTCAACCACGCCCTGCGCGACATCCCGCCCGATCGCCTGCGCCTGCACCTCTGCTGGGGCAACTACGAGGGCCCCCACCACCGCGACATCCCGCTCCGCGAGATCCTGCCCGTGGTCCTGAAGGCGCGCCCGCAGGCGCTCTCCTTCGAGGGCGCCAACCCGCGCCACGCGCACGAATGGGTCGTGTTCCGGCAGACGAAGCTGCCCGACGACAAGGTGATCATCCCGGGCGTGCTCGACACCACTACCAACTTCATCGAGCATCCCGAGCTGGTCGCCCAGCGGCTCGTCCGCTACGCCGACGTCGTCGGGCGCGAGCGGGTGATCGCGGGCAGCGACTGCGGCTTCGCCACCTTCGCGCGGTCGCAGGCGCTGGTCGAGCCGGAGATCGTCTGGGCCAAGCTCAAATCCATGACCGAGGGCGCGCGGCTGGCGTCCAGTGAACTCTGGAGATAGGAGACTCACCATGCTGATGCGCAAGCTGGGGCGAACCGGGCTCAAGGTGTCCGCGCTGTGCCTGGGCGGCAACACGTTCGGGTGGACGACCGATCAGAAGGCTTCCGAGGCGGTGCTGGACGCCTATGTCGAGGCGGGCGGCAACTTCATCGACACCGCCGACGTCTATTCTCGCTGGGCACCCGGCAACAAGGGTGGCGAGTCGGAGAACGCGCTCGGTCTCTGGCTGAGCGCGCGCAAGGACCGCGCCTCCGTGCTGATCGCCACCAAGGTCATGGGGCCGATGGGGCCCGGCCCGAACGACTCGGGCCTCTCGCGCACACACATCATGGAAGGCGTCGAGGCCTCGCTGCGGCGGCTGCAGACCGACTACATCGACCTCTACCAGGCCCACTGGGACGACAAGGAGACCCCGCTCGAGGAGACGCTGCGCGCCTTCGACGATCTGGTGCGCCAGGGCAAGGTGCGCTATATCGGCTGCTCGAACTACCCCGCGTGGCGGCTCACCCGCGCCCTCTGGGTGAGCGACCGCCACGGCTACGCGCGCTACGAGTGCCTGCAGCCGAAGTACAACCTGGTGATCCGCGACGAGTACGAGCGCGAGCTCGAGCCCCTCTGCCTCGAGCAGGGGGTGGGTGTGATCCCGTACTCCTCGCTGGCGAGCGGGTTCCTCTCGGGCAAGTACCGCTCGGGTGAGGCGCTGCCCAAGACGGCCCGGGCCGCCGGTGTGGAGAAGACCTACATGCACGAGCGCGGGTTCCGCGTGCTGGCCGCGGTCGAGAAGGTGGCGGCGGCCGCCAATGCCACACCCGCGCAGGTGTCGCTCTCGTGGCTGGCGCACCGGCCGGGAATCACCGCGCCGATCGCGAGCGCGACGACGGTGGCGCAGCTCAAGGAGCTGGTGGGCGGGATCGAGCTCACGCTGGACGCGGAAGCGACGGCGGCGCTCGATCAGGCGGGTGCCTGGCGTGATGCGTAGGGCGCCCCTCACCCTGCCCTCTCCCCAGAGGGGAGAGGGAGAGGAGGAGTAGGTGATGGAGTTCGGCGTTCTGATCCCGACGCGGGAGGCCGTGATGTCGGGGCGGCCGGAGACGGGGCCGCTGCTGGCGATGGCCGAGCGGGCGGAGGCCGCGGGCTTCGACTCGGTCTGGATCGGGGATTCGATCACCGCGAAGCCCCGGCACGAGCCGCTGACCTTGATGGCCGCCATCGCGGCCCGGACCCGGCGGGTGCGCATCGGCACCGGCGTGCTGTTGCCCGCGCTGCGCCGCCCGGTGGTGCTGGCCCACCTGGTGGCCACCGTGGACCGGCTGGCCGAGGGCCGCGTGATCCTGGGCGTCGGCATCGTGGGCGACAGCCCGGCCACCCGCAAGGAGTTCACCCACGTGGGGGTGGAGTGGGAGCGCCGCGTGGGCCGGTTCCTCGAGACCATCGAGATCTGCCGCGCCCTCTGGCAGCGCGACAACGTGAGCTTCGCGGGCAAGCATTTCACGATCGACGGCGCCACCGTGGAGCCCAAGCCGCACCGGCCGGGCGGCCCGCCGATCTGGATCGGCGGCAACGGGCCCACCGCCCTGCGCGAGGCCGCGCGCTTCAACGCCTGGTTTCCGACCGGCCCCGGCGTCGAGTTCTTCGCCGAGAAGTTCCCCGGCGTGCAGGCTGCGGCGCGGGCGGCCGGGCGCGCCCCCGACGCGGTCACCGGCGCGGCCTACCTCACCCTCGCGCTCGATCCCAGCGCGGCGGCCGCGGAGCAGCGGCTGGACGCGTTCCTCGAGACCTACTACGCGGCCCCCGCGCGGGCGATCAAGGCGCGCCAGGCCACCTATGCCGGGCCCATCGAGGGCGCGGTAGAGTGGCTGCAGCGCTGGATCGACGCGGGCGCGCGCCACCTGGCGCTGCGCTTCGCGGGCGGCGATCAGCTCGCCCAGGTCGACGAGGCGGCCACCCGCCTCCTCCCCAGGCTGAAGACCCGGTAGGAGGAGCCCCTCACCCTGCCCTCTCCCCAGAGGGGAGAGGGTGAAACGAGCGCTATCGCGCCTTCAGCCGCAGGTCCTCGAGGGGCCCCGCGTAGGGAAACGACGGGATCAGGTTCAGCGCCGCTTCCTCCAGCCGCGGCCCGTAGGCGCGGATGAACCCGTTCTCCCAGATCGGCGCGAAGACCATGCGCTCCTGGATCAGCCGCTGGATCTGGTGCAGCATCTCCTCACGCTTCTTGCGGTCCATCTCCTGGAGCTGTGCCTGGAAGAGGGTCTCGAGCTCCGGGATGGAGCCGTAGGAGAGCACGCCCTTCGCGGTCGCGAACCCCTCGATGCGCGTGGAGGCGTTGCCCGCGGAGCCGGTGGCGCCCACGAAGAGGTTGCGGAGCTTCTTGTCGCGCCAGGCGGAGAGCAGCGCGGCGCGCTCCATCGTGCGCACGCGCGTCCGGATGCCGACCGCCGCGAAGTAGTTGGCGATGGCCTCGCCCATCGAGTTGTAGGGCGGGAACGGCGTGAACTCGCCCGCGTCGAAGCCGTTGGGGAAGCCGGCCTCGGCGAGGAGCGCCTTCGCGCGCCGCGGGTCGTAGGGGTCGGCCGCGATGGGCAGGGCGAACTCCTGGTGCCGGGGCACGATGCTGCCGGTGGGCCCGGAGAAGCCGAGCGACTCGGCCTCGTTGATCGCCTGGCGGTCGACGGAGAGGCTCGCCGCCATCCGCACGCGCCGGTCCGCCCAGGGCGAGCCGGCCGTCCACTGCTCGGGGAACATCAGGAAGAGCACGCCGTTGGTGCGCATTGCGGTCAGGGTGAGCCCGGAGGTGCGCCGGACGTCCTCGGCGATGGGGCCGTTCAGGAAGTAGGCGATGTCCACCTCGCCGCGCTTGAGCGCGGCGGCGCGCGTGGTCTCCTCCGGGATGCTGCGGATCACCAGGCGCTTGACGCTCGGGGTCTTGCGCCAGTAGCCGTCGAAGGCCTCGAGGGTGAGCTCGATGCCCGGCTGGAAGCTCACGAACTTGTACGGCCCGGCTCCGACGGGCGCCTTGCGGTAGCCGTCCTCGCCCACCCGCTCGAAGTACTTCTTGGGCACGATCCACGCGGCCCCCGACGCGCTCGTCCCGTAGAAGGTCATGAAGTCCGGCCAGGGGTCTTTCAAATGGAACCGGACGCGGCTCGGGTCCACCACCTGCACGTCGCGGACCCGGTCCTTCAGGATCGGGGCGGCCGCGCCCCGGTAGCGCTCGAAGGAGAATTTCACGTCCTCGGCGGTGACCGGATCGCCGTTGTGGAAGCGCGCGCCCTTGCGGAGCAGGAATTCCCACGTGCGCCCGTCCCTCGACATGGTCCACGACTCGGCGAGGCTCGGGGAGTTGAGCGCGCCGGGCATGGGCTTCACGAGGGCGTCGTGGAGCGCGTAGAAGATCATGAACGGCGTGATCTCGGAATCCGTCTCCGCCGGATCGAGCCAGCGGGTGGCCAGCGTGATGTGGGCGGCGGTGGTCACGGTGCCGCTCGGCTGCGCCCCGGCGGAGGTGGCCCAGCACAGCGCGAGCACCGCGAACGGGACGAGCGATCGGAGCGCACGGGTCATTGGGCGCCTCCATCTCACCGGGGAGTAGGTCGGGAAGAGACTACCACGGCCGCACTTCTGATAGACTTCTGCACGACATCGACCCCACACCCGCTCTCACCGGAGGTTGGATAATGGCCCAGCTCTCGCGATCACTGTCGATCCTCGGCTGCTTCGTTCTCGTCCTGGCGCTCGGGGCGGTGCCGGTCCCCGCGCAGGAGCAGCCGCGCCCCGGCGGTGAGCTGATCTTCGTCGTGGCCGCGGAGCCACCCAGCTATGACGCGCACCGGGAAGAGACCTTCGCCATGCTCCACCCGGGCGCGCCCCACTACAACACGCTGCTGCGCGTGGATCCCGCCGACCGCACCGGCACCAGGTTCATCGGGGACCTCGCCGAGTCGTGGGCGATCTCCTCCGACAAGCGCAGCTACAGCTTCAAGGTGCGCCGCGGCGTGAAGTTCCACGACGGCAGCGTCATGACCTCCGCGGACGTGAAGGCGTCCTACGACAAGATCATCTCCCCGCCGCCGGGCATCATCTCGAGCCGGCAGGCCGCTTACAAGACGGTGGAGTCGGTGGAGGCCCCGAATCCGGACACCGTGATCTTCCGCCTGAAGTTTCCGGAGGCCTCGTTCCTCGCCAACCTGGCCTCACCGTGGAACTGGATCTACAAGGCCGAGATCCTGGCCAAGGACCCGCGCTGGTACGAGAAGAACGTGATGGGCACCGGCCCCTTCAAGTTCGTGGAGTACGTGCGCGGCGCGCACTGGGCGGGCAAGAAGAATCCGGACTACTGGGACAAGGGCAAGCCCTATCTCGACGGGTTCCGCGCGATCTTCATCCAGGACTCCTCGGCCCAGGTGGCGGCCATCCGCGGCGAGCGGGCGATGATCCAGTTCCGCGGCTTCAGCCCGAGCCAGCGGGACGGGCTCGTGGGGGCCCTCGGCAACAAGATCACGGTGCAGGAGAGCCCCTGGAACTGCTCGATCCAGGTGGCGATGAACCAGGAGAAGAAGCCGTTCCAGGACAAGCGCGTGCGCCGCGCGCTCAGCCTGGCGCTGGACCGGTACGCCGGCTCGAAGGCCCTGTCGCGGATCGCGATCGTGAAGGACGTCGCGGGGATCCAGGTGCCGGGCACGCCGTGGGCGACGCCGCCGGAGGAGCTGGCCAAGCTGGCGGGCTACGGCCCCGACATCAACGCGGCGCGCGCCGAGGCCCGGCGCCTGCTGAAGGAGGCGGGCCAGGAGAACCTGTCGTTCACCCTGACGAACCGCGCGGTGCCCCAGCCCTACGAGCCGGTGGGGATCTGGCTGATCGATCAGTGGCGCCAGATCGGGCTCAACGTCAAGCAGGTGACCCTCGAATCGGCCGCGTGGCTGCAGGCGCAGAAGAACGGCGAGCACGAGGTGTCGACGAACGCCCCGTGCAACTCCATCGTCGAGCCGGACATGGACCTGCACTGGTTCCTCACCACGTCACCCGTGAACTTCAGCCGGCACAAGGACACGGTGATGGACGAGCTGTACCTGAAGCAGTCCCGCACCACGGATCCCGAGGAGCGGCGCAAGCTCCTGCGCGCCTTCGAGAAGCGCCTCTACGACGAGGAGGTGCATTTCATCATGACCTTCCAGTGGAACCGCATCGTCCCGCACCTCGCCAAGGTGCGCGGCTGGACCATCACGCCCAGCCACTA
>DASQAL010000280.1:0-14710 GCA_035635775.1 Candidatus Acidiferrum sp. | reverse complement strand
ACGCGTCATTGGAGTTCCTCCCATCCGCGAGAACGCCGGGGCGGTCGCGAGTGAAGCCGGAGTCGGAAAGTATTGAAGAATATACGACAACGCTCCGATTCCGACAACTGCTCCCGCCCCGGCCCGCGGCGCGTTCCCGCACCGCATGACGCCGGCGGCCCCGACCGCGCGAGGCCCAGCGCCTAGAGCGCGGCGTGCGGCTCCCGGAGGCCCCGCCGCGCCTCGCGGCGCGTGAGCAGCTCTTCGAGCGCGATCGTGCGGGCCCCGCCCCGGCGCCGCAGCTCGGGCCGCGCCAGGATCGGGCGCTGGCGGATGCGCGAGGCCAGCCCGTTCCTCACCGCCCGCTCGGCGTAGAGGCGCCGCAGCGTGCGGCACATGAGCGGCCGGCCGCGGTTGTACCCGAAGCGCCGCTTGTACTCGTCGGCGGTCAACCCGTGGCCCCGCAGGTGCGTATTCGTGAGCTGGCGAAAGACACCGCCGCACACGAGGCAGTGGATCGAGTCCTGCTGCACGGCCTGCCGTGGATCGGCGCGCAGCCCGGACAGCGCGGGGCGACTGGCCGAGCCGGCGAAGATGCCCGCGCGCCGTACCGCCGCCGCCGCGGGGACCCGATCCCCGAGGATCGCCGGCGCGCCATTCATGGGTGCGAGAAGTCGGAGCGGCATGGAAGGCGGCGTACCGGTCACGGGCATGTCAGCCTCCTTGGCGAGGTGGGGAACGGGGTCGAATGGGAGGAACATGCCCCTACACATCGCAAGCCGAGTGCCAGAATAAAAATGAATGGAATCAACATCTTGATGATTCCATTCATACCCGGTCGGCGATCGGGTGGTAAGAATCTGACCAGTGGCTTGACCAGTAAGGACTTCTAGGTAATCCTTACCGCGCGATGGATCCCTGGAGCGAGCTCCTGGGTCAGAGTGCCGCGATGGGAGGCGTGCGGGAGACCATCCGGCGGCTGCCGGGCCGCCAGCACGCCGGCCGGCGGCTGCCCACCATCCTCTTGCAGGGCGAGACCGGGACGGGTAAGGGCCTGGTCGCCCGCCTCATCCATCGCTTGGGGCCGCGCGCGGGCGGCGAATTCGTGGACGTGAACTGCGCGGCGATTCCCGAGACGCTGCTCGAGTCCGAGCTCTTCGGCTTCGAGCGCGGCGCGTTCACCGACGCTCGGAAGGCGAAGCCCGGACTCTTCCAGACCGCGCACCAGGGCACCATCTTCCTGGATGAGATCGGATCACTGCCGGAGGCGCTCCAGCCGAAGCTGCTGACCGTCATCGAGGAGCGCGTGGTGCGACGTCTCGGGGGCACCCGTCCCGAGCCCGCGGACGCCTGGATCATCAGCGCCACGAACACGGATCTCCAGGGCAGTGTCCGGGAGCGGTGCTTCCGGGAAGATCTCTACCATCGGCTCGCGGTGCTGACCCTGCGCCTGCCTCCGCTCCGGGAGCGCGGTGAAGACATCCTGCTCCTCGCCGAGCGGTTCCTCGCGCGCGTCTGCGCGGACTACGGGCTGCCGGTGAAGACCCTGGCCGCCGATGCGCGCGACCGGCTGATGGCCTACTCCTGGCCGGGCAACGTGCGCGAGCTGTCGAACGTGATCGAGCGGGTCGCGCTCCTCGCCGAGGAGAACGTCATCACGAGCGAGCACCTCGAGCTGGCCGACGCGACCCCACCGCCGGGACCCGCGCCGGCCGCCGGCCCGGGTGGCGCCCCCGCGCGCCCGATCTCGTTCGGGGACGCGATGCGCGCACATCTGCGCGCCACCCTCGACCAGACCGGCTGGAACATTTCCCGCACGGCCGCCATCCTCAGCATCTCCCGCAACACGCTGCGCGCTCGCATGGAGAAGCTGGGGCTGCGGGAAGGCGCCGCCGCCGCCGTGAAGCGCGACGTGCGCTCGCCGACCGCCGCGCGCCCCACCCCGGCGCCGCCCGCGAACGGGTCCACGCCGGCGCCCGCTTCGCGCACGGCGCTCCCCACCGTCCGCTGGGAGCGTCGCCGTATCGCCCTGATGCGAGTGGTGCTCATGGTGCCGGAGACCGGCGACGTCCTCTCGGACGCCGCGCGCGCGCTCGAGACACTGATCGAGAAGGTTCAGAGCTTCGGCGGACGAGTGGAAGCGCTCGGGCAGCGTGCCCTGGAGGCCGCCTTCGGCGTGGAGCCCATCGAGGACGCGCCGCGGCGCGCCGCTCACGCCGCGATGGCGATCCAGCGGGCCGTCGAGCGCATTCGCGGCGCTTCCCCCGCCCCCCTCGCGACCCGGATCGCCATCCACGCGGCTCAGGCCATGGTGGCCCAGGCGGGGCGTCTGGTCCAGATCGACCAGGAGGCGAAGGAACAGGGCGCCGCCGTGCTCGACGACCTGATCGCGGCCGCCGAGCCCGGCAGCATCCTCGCCAGCCCCGCCGCCGGCGCGCTGCTCGAGCGCCGGTTCGAGCTCGTCGCGCTCGGCGCGCCGGACGGGTCTCCGACCGCGTTGCGCCTCGTCGGACGCGAGGGGCCGGGGCTGGGCCCGGCCGGACGCATGGCGAGCTTCGTCGGCCGCCAGCAGGAGATGGCGGTGCTGCACAGCCGGCTGGAGGCCGCCCTCCGCGGGCGGGGGCAGCTCGTCAGCATCGTCGGGGACGCCGGGATCGGGAAGTCCCGCCTGCTGTACGAGTTCAGCCACAGCGTGGGCACCGACCGGATCGGCTACATCGAGGGGCGCTGCCTCTCCTACGGGAGCACGATCCCCTACCTGCCGGTGCTCGACCTGATCCGTGCCGTCTGCCGCATCACCCAGGCCGACGACGCGGCGGACGCGGGCGAGAAGATCCGGCACACGTTCGGGCGGGCGGGCATGGATCCGGGCAAGCTCGCCCCCTACCTGCTCGATCTCCTGGGATACAAGGAGGGCACCGAGGGGCTCCAGCTCGTTTCGCCCGACACGATCAAGGCCGGTATCTCGGAGGCGCTCCGCCAGATCACGCTGGGCGCCAGCCAGCGCCAGCCCTTCCTCGTCGTGATCGAGGATCTCCACTGGATCGATCGAGCTTCGGAGGAGCTGGTGGCGTCGATGGTGGACGGGCTTCCCGGCGCGGCGGTGCTCTTCGTCGTGACCTACCGGCCGGGCTACGAGCCGCCGTGGGCCAACAAATCGTTCGCCACCCAGCTCTCGCTGCCCCCTCTGTCGAACGAGGACAGCCTCACCGTGACGCGCTCGGTGCTGCCCGGGGTGTCGCTTCCCCACGCGGTCACCGAGGTGATCCTGAGCCGCGCCGAGGGCAATCCGTTCTTCCTGGAGGAGCTCGCGCTATCCATCCAGGATCGCGGCGACCTGGCCGGCGACCTCGCGGTCCCCGACACGGTGCAGGGCGTCTTGCTGAGCCGGATCGGGCACCTCGCCGAGGCCGCGCAGGCCCTGCTCCAATCCGCCGCGGTCATCGGCAAGGACGTCCCGCTCCCGGTCCTGGCCGCGGTGGCCGAGCTGCCCGAGGAATCGCTCGGCCAGGCGCTACGCCACCTGAGCGCGGCGGAGTTCCTCTACGAGATCACCAGCTACCCGGAGGTGAAGTACCGGTTCCGGCACGCGCTCACCCACGAGGTCGCCTACGAGAGCCTGCGACCGGAGCGCCGCCGTCAGCTCCACGCCCGCATCGTCCTGGCCATCGAGGCGATTCACTCCGACCGGCTGCTCGAGGACGTCGACCGGCTCGCCCATCACGCGACGAGAGGGGAGCTCTGGGAGAAGGCGGTGGAGTACTCGCGTCAGGCCGGCGGCAAGGCCGCCGCGCGCTCCGCCCACCTGCAGGCGGTCGCGTATCTCGAGCAGGCGCTGGGCGCCCTCGCGCATCTGCCCGAGGATCGCGCGCGGCTCGAGCAGGCCATCGATCTCCGGCTCGAGCTCCGCAATTCCCTGCACCCGCTCGGAGACCCCGAGCGGATCCTCGCGCTCCTGCGGGAGGCCGAAGGGCTCGCCAACACGCTCGACGATCCGCGGCGGCTCGCCCGCATCTTCTCGTTCATGACGCAATACTTCCGGCTGATGGGGCATCTCGATCTCGCGGTGGAATCGGCGGAGCGCGCGCTCGCGCGCGCCGACCGCCTGCGGGACCCCGCCCTCTGGATCGTCGCGAGCACGTACCTGGGCTCGGCCTACGATGCCCGGGGCGAGTATCGCAAGGCGGCCGACGTCCTCCGGAAGAGCGTGGAGGCCTTGCCCGGCATCTCGATCGGCCAGGACGTGCGCGTCGCCGGCCTCGTGCCGGTCTTCTCGCGTATCTACCTGGTCTACTGCCTCGCCGACATGGGAGAGTTCCGCGAGGGGCTGGTCTACGGGGACGAGGGCACCCGGCTCGCCGAGGCCGCCGATGACGCGTACAGCCTGATCTTCGCCTCGTGCGGCGTCGGCACGCTCCATCTCCTGAAGGGCGACGTGGACCCCGCGATCGACACCCTGGAGCGCGGGCTCGCCCTCTGCCGGACCTGGACTCTCCCGGTGGCGCTGCCGCTGATCGCGTGCGCGCTGGGTGCCGCCTACTCCCTGTCCGGCAGATCGCGCGAGGCGATCGCCCTACTCGAAGAAGGGGCCCGGGAAGGCCTCGCGATGGGGAGGGTGGGAGGGCACTCTCTGCTCGTCGTCCGGCTGGGTGAAGCCTATCTCCGGGCCGGTCGCCTCGACGAGGCCGACGACGCGGCCCGGCAGGCGCTGCAGATGGCCCGCGAGAAGGGGGAGCGCGGCCACGAGGCCTACGCCCTGCACCTCCTGGGCGAAGTCGTGGCGCGACGGGAGCCCGGGGACCCGGGCGCCGCCGAGGCCGCGTTGCGACAGGCCTCCGCGCTCGCCGAGGAGCTCTCGATGCACCCGCTCCTGGCGCATTGCCACGTGAGTCGAGCCCGGCTCGAGTGCCGGGCGGGCCGGACCGCGAGCGCCCGGCACCTCTTCGATGCGGGCATCGCGGCCTTCCGCGCGCTCGAGATGCCCTTCTGGCTCGAGCGCGCGGAGGCCGCCGCCCGATCGCTAGCCTGACGTCCCCTCCTCGCGAGTCTCCACCCGGACTTCCACGAGGTCCAGGCCGCACGATCGGGCCAGCCGCCTGATCTCCAGCCGGACCGCCTCCAGGGTGTGCGAGCCGATCGGGCCGTCCAGCTCGAGGCTACCGACGACGGCGGCCGGCCTTGGCGGCCTTCTTCTTGGCGGCGGCGGCGTGCGCCTTCCACTTCTTCTCAAGGGCCTTCACTCCCTTCTTGAACTGCGCGAGAAGCGCTCGCGTCTGGGCGCTCTTGGGCGTCGCCGCGAACCGGATGGTGGTGCGGCCCTTCGTCGTGGACTGGGTCACCTTGATCATCATGGCGTCCGGCTCCTTTTGGTGTCCGTTACGTTGCGCTCGCCCCTAGCGGCGGGCGTCCTCCACTCCGTCGAAGAACTCGTCGGCGTGAAACACGCGCGGGACGGCGTCGATGTCCCGCAGCATGTAGTGGTGCTCGGTCCCCTCGTACTCCTCGTGGAGATCCACCGCCTCGCCCCGGGCGAGCTGCAGGTACACCGCGGTCATGTTGTGCTTGCCGGTCAGGTCGAGGAGGTTGGTGCCGGACGTGAAGCGGCCCGCGTTGATCTCGGTGACGCGCGGGACCTGGTTCGCGTCCTCCTTCAGGTCGACCGCGAACACACCCGACGCCTTCCGATCCACCGCCCGGATCGCCCGGAGAGAGATCTCGACCACGCCCGGCTCGCAGACCGTCTTGGTGAGCGCGCCGACCGCCGACACCTCGCTCGGTTGACTCGCGCTGCCGAGATACGACAGGCGTTCGTAGGTCTTCACGAGGGCCAGGCGGCCATCCTTCCAGACGCTCTGGCAGCCGAAATCGCGACCGGGCAGGTACTCGGACAGGGTGAACGCCCGTACGGGCACGTCGCGCATGTCGCGCCAGTACCTGATCCAGCTCCGGGCCTGGTCCGGCCCGGCGACCGGCGCCGCGCCGCGCGAGCCCGCTCCCTCGCGGATCCGGCACCACGCCCGGGACGGATTCCCCAGCCGCTCGAAGATGCGCTCGAGGTGCCGCAGGTCCGTCACGCGATACGTGCGCGGCGCCGGGACGCCGCGCGCCCGCAGCCACTCGCTGAGGCGGTACTTGTCGCCGCACCGCTCCACCGTCGCGGCCCGGGGAAGGAAGAGCCGGCCGGCCAGCGGGCCCCGCGCGCGCGACAGCGCGGCGACGTCCGGGTCACTCGTCGGGATGACGAGGTCGATCTTCTCGGCCGCGACGATCCGGCGCAGCCCCCGAGCCCACGTCGGGTGCGAGAGCGGCGGGACGAGATAGTTACGGTCCGCCGTCGAGTTCTTGAGGATGAACTGGTCGTCGTGACACCCGACGATCGTGAGCGAGGCGTTCCCCGCTCGAAGGCTCCGCACGAGGTTCCCGCTCGCCCCGCTGCCCGCGCTCGTAACGAGCAATCGCGCGTTCATCCGCTGCAGGAGCCTAGACGATATCCCGAGCCACTGCAAGCATCGCGCGCGCGGGCAGGGCGCTACCCGATCGCGGTGTGCTTACTGGGTCCGCGGACTTGCGTCCATCACTTCACGTGCTTCTGGGCCGACCCCGGAAACACAAACGGGCCGGGTCTCGGCCGACCCGGCCCGCGATTCTGCCCGCCCGGACGCGACTACTTCGTGATGACACCGCAGGCGATGCGGCCGCCGCTGTTGCCGGTGGGATCGGTCTTGTCGTCGTCGGGATTGGCGTGCACGACGAGCGCGGTCGGCTTGTCGCCGAGCACCGAGTTGGGGCCGGGGCTGAGCGTGATGGCCTTCGTGGTGATGTCGAGGCCGCCCTCCCCCGAGGCCGCCACCACCAGGTTGGGCAGGTCGCCCGCGTGCGCGCCCGCCGGGTTCATGCGACCGTGCTGCTTGCCGCCCGGGTTGAAGTGCGCGCCCGCCGACGTGAACTCGGGCGGCTCGCACAGCCCCACCACGTGGATGTGCAGCCCGTGCCCGCCCGGGGGGAGCCGGTAGCCGGTCACCGCCAGCCGCACGCCCTCCGCCGTCTCGATGAGCGTCGCCACGCCCACCGGCTTGCCGTCCTTGTCCTTGAGGGTCGCCTCCGCCGAGAGCGGTCCCCTCTCGGCCGGCGCGCTCGCGCATCCGGCCAGCATTGCGGCCACACCGAGCAACAGCAGTGGTCTCACCGTTGAGTGCCCTCCCGTTCAGTTGAGCTGCGCAATGAGCTGCTTGGCCTTGTCCCGGAACCGCGCCACGCTCTCGAGCTTGATGTGCTCGTAGCCGCGGATCTCGTCGGGCAGCTCGGCCAGGGTCACCGCCGCGCCGTGAGTGACGGGGCTGAGCCGCACCAGTGCGGTCTTCACGAGCTGCCGGTACTCGCCGATCAGGGCCCGCTCCACCCGCCGCACCTCCGCGTAGCCGAAGGGATCGAGCGCGGTGCCGCGCAGCCCCTTCATGGACTTCAAGAGCTGGAAGGCGGGCGCGAACCAGGCGCCGAGCCGGATCTTCTTCTTGAGGCCGAGCGCGCGCAGCAGCGGCGGGTGCAGGTGCCAGTAGGTCCGGACCTTCTGGCCGAACTTCGCCTGGACCTGCGCGGCCAGCGCGGCGTCGAGATGCAGGCGCGCCACCTCGTACTCGTCCTTGTAGGCCATCAGCTTGTAGAGGTGCCGCGCGACCGCCTCCGCGAGCCCGACGCTGCCGGGGGCGCGCTCCACCTCCACCTGGGCCACGCGGCGGACGAAGTCCACGTACTCGCCCGCGTAGGCCGCGTTCTGGTACGCGATCAGCTCGGGCACCCGGATCTCGAGCAGGCGCCTCAGCTCCCCCGACGCCTCCACGCGATCCACCAGCGCGCGCACCTCCGCGCTCAACGCGCGGGGCTCGACGGCCTGCGTCGTGGCCTGGGCGACCGCCGCCTCCACCTGCTTGCGATCCACCACCGCCATCCGCCCCCACCGGAAGGCGAGCACGTTCATCTCGACCGCGACCCCGTTGATGCGGATGGCGCGCTCGATGGACGCGGCCGAGATCGGCAGCGCGCCCGCCTGGTAGGCCGCCCCCAGCATGATCGGGTTCACCGCCATGTGGTCGCCGAAGAGCGCCTCCGCGATGGCCTGGGCGTCGAGATAGACGTTGGGATCCTTCCGCGTCACCCGGTCGATGCTCATCAGCATGCTGCTGAGCTCGGGGAAGTGCACCGCGGTGTCCACCACCATCTGGCCGGTGGGGATCTGACTGGTGGATACCACCGCGATCGTGCGGCCCGATTCCGCCTTGTCCAGATTGCTCGGATCGGTGGCCACCAGGAGGTCGAAGCCCAGGTAGAGATCGGCGGACCCCGCGGAGACCTTGTTGGCGCGCTCGATCGGCTCGGAGCCGATCTTGAGGTCGGAGACCACCGGCCCGCCCTTCTGGCTGAGCCCGGTCTGGTCCAGCCCGCGCACCTGCCGGCCGTCGAGCATGGCCGCGGTACCGAGGATCTGGTTGATGGTGACGACCCCGGTGCCGCCGATCCCCATCATGTGGAGCGCGAACTCCTCGCTCGGCACCTTCAGCACCGGCTCGGGCAGCTCGACGTCGAGGGGAGTCACCCTCCGCTCCCGTTTGGGCGCCGTCCCGGCGCCCTCGATGGTGAGGAACGACGGGCAGTCGCCGAGCAGGCACGAGTAGTCCTTGTTGCAGGACGACTGGTGGATCGCGGTCTTCCGCCCGAACTCGGTGTCGATCGGCTGCACGGACAGGCAGTTCGACTTCTTGCCGCAGTCGCCGCACCCCTCGCACACGCGCTCGTTGATGAAGACCCGGGTCTGCGGGTCGATCATCTTGCCGCGCTTGCGCAGCCGCCGCTTCTCCGCCGCGCAGTACTGGTCGTGGATCAGCACGGTAACGCCGCCGATGGCCGCGAGCATCGACTGCGCCTCCAGCAACCGGTCGCGATGCCAGACCTCCGCGTTGCCCGCGATCGACACCCCCGAGTACTTGGCGGGATCGTCGCTGGTGATGATGATGCGCTTGACCCCCTCCGCCTCGAGGCGCCGGCTGAGCGCGGGGATCGGCAGGGCCCCCGCCGCGTGCTGGCCGCCGGTCATCGCGACCGCGCCGTTGTAGAGGATCTTGTAGGTGATGTTCACGCCGGAGGCCACCGCGTAGTTGAGCGCGAGGCTGCCCGAGTGGAAGAACGTCCCGTCGCCGATGTTCTGGAAGAGGTGCGGCGTCTCGGTGAACGGCGCGATGCCGACCCACTGCGCGCCCTCCGCGCCCATGTGGGTGACCCCGATGATGCCGCGGTCCATCCCCATCGCCATGCCGTGGCAGCCGATGCCCGCGGCGGCCACGCTGCCCTCGGGCACCACGGTGGAGCGATTGTGCGGGCAGCCCGAGCAGAAGAACGCGGTGCGGGCGAGGGTGAGCGTCTTCGGCCGGCGCTTGAGCTCGTCGAGGTGCTGGATGCGCGCCTCCACCGAGTCGATCCTGACGCGGCGGGCGAGGCGCCGGGCGATGGCCCGCGCGATGAGGTCGGAGTCGAGCTCGCCGACGGGCGACAGCAGCGGCCGGTCCTCCTCGTCGAGCTTGCCCACCACCTGGGGCCGGTCGGTGAGGCTGTAGAGGACGTCCTTGCAGAACATCTCGACGAACGAGCGCTTCTCCTCGACGACGAGGATCTCCTGCAGGCCGCGCCCGAACTCGCGCACAATCCGGGGCTCCATCGGGAACAGCATCCCCATCTTGAGGATGCGGATGCCGTAGCGGCGCAGCGCCCCGTCGTCGAGCCCGAGCTCGGCGAGCGCCTGGCGGACGTCGTAGTAGGTCTTGCCGCTCGTGACGATGCCGAACCACGCGTTCGGTGACGGCACCGTGATCCGGTTGAGCTTGTTCTCGTACGCGTAGCGCCGGGCCAGCTCCAGGCGCGCGAGATGGAGGGTGCGCTCCATGTCGAGGCCGTAGGGCGGGATCAGGTTCACGTTGATCTGGTGCTGGAAGGGCTTGCCGTCGAGCTCGACCACCGGGATGATCGGGCTCACCCGCTCCGGATCCACCTCGGCGGTACCCGCCTCGTCCGCGACGTTCGTGACGATCTTGGCGCCCACCCAGAGCCCCGACACCCGCGAGAGCATGAAACCGTGCAGGCCCAGGTCGAGGATCTCCTGCACGTTGCCCGGGTAGATGGTGGGCATCAGCGCATCGTACAGCGCGACCTCGGAGTGGCTGGGCAGCGTGGAGGACTTGGACAGCGGATCATCCCCGGCCAGTGCGAGCACGCCGCCGTTCTTGCCCACGCCCGCGTAGTTGGCGTGCTTGAAGACGTCGCCGGTGCGGTCCACCCCCGGCGCCTTGCCGTACCACATGCCGAGCACGCCGTCGTACCGGGGCTTCGGGAAGAGCCCCGCCATCTGGCTGCCGTAGACCGCGGTGGCCCCCAGATCCTCGTTGAGCCCGGAGGAGAACACGACATCGTGCGCCTTGAGCAGCGTGGCCATCCGCTCGAGCGTCTGGTCGAGCCCGCCGAGGGGCGAGCCGCGATAGCCCGAGATGAACGTCGCCGTCCTGAGGCCCCGCCGGATGTCGGCGCGATGCTGGTCCAGCGGCAGCCGAACCAGCGCCTGGATGCCGGACAGATAGACGCGTCCGCGCTCCTGGGTGTACTTGGCCTCGAGTGAGAACTCTCCGGTCGGTGTGGTCATGAGCTCCCCTTGTGGGGTGGCGGCATTAGAGATCAAACGACGGCCATATAGTAGTCGGGAAAGGCATTTCGAGCAAGCTGCGGCGAAACGGTCGACTGCAGATTCGGAACGGTTGACTGCCGATTCGGAACGGTTGACCGCCATCTGGGGGAGTGCGGGGGCCATGTCTGGGCCCCCGCATATGAAGAGCTTAAAGAACTGAACGAACGTCAGCGGCGCTACTTGCGCAAGAGCGGTACGAGGTACGGCCAGAGCCGGTCGACCACGATCGCGTAGCCCTCGGCGGTCGGATGGATGCCGTCGGCCTGGTTGAGGTGCGCCACCGCGCCGACGGCGTCGAGGAAGAAGGGCATGAGCGGCGCGTTGCGCGCCCGGGCCACGTCGCCGTAGAGCCGGTGAAAGTCCTCCGCGTAGCGGTCGCCGTAGTTGGGGGGCAGCCGCATCCCCGCGACCAGCACGCGCGCCCCCGCGGCCTGGAAGCGGGACACGAGCTGGTCCAGGTTCGCGCGCACCGCGGTGAGCTTCTGGCCGCGGAGGGCGTCGTTGACGCCCAGCTCGAGGATCACGATCTCCGGCTTGAGCCGGAGCGCCCAGTCCACGCGTCGCAGGCCGCCGGCGGTGGTGTCGCCCGAGACGCCCGCGTTGATCACCCGATAGTCGTATCCCTCTCGCTTGAGCCGCTCGCCGAGCAGGGCCGGATAGGTCCGCCCCGCGTCCACCCCGAGGCCGGCGGTGAGGCTGTCGCCGAAAGCGACGATGACGCGCTCCTCGGCGGCCGGCGCCGCGGGCGCCGCTGCGCACGAAGCGAGCTGCAGCACCAGCAGGAGCAGCGAGACGAAGCCGCGCATGTCGCTAGTGTAGTATGGGCCATGAGACGGAGGATCGCGACCGGGCTGCTCTTCATGTGGGTCGTCACCGCGGCGTCTCCCGCGGCCGCGCTCGGCCCCGATCAGCTCGCGGTGATCGTCAACACCGCCGACCCCTACAGCGTGGAGGTCGGCGAATACCACGCCCGGCGGCGCCGGATCCCGCGCGCCAACGTCATCCCCATCACGCTGCCCGCCGGACAGGAGGAGATCAGCCGGGGGGACTTCGAGGCCGTGAAGGCGCAGCTCGACGCGCGGGTGCCGCCCACGGTCCAGGCGCTGGCCCTGGCCTGGACCACACCCTTTCGCGTGGAGTGCCTCTCGATCACCACCGCCTTCGCGTTCGGCTTCGATGCGTCCTTCTGCGCCCAGGGCTGCCGCCCGACACGGCCGAGCCCGTATTTCGATTCGCCGAGCACGGCGCCGTGGAGCGACCTGGGCCTGCGGCCGGCGATGCTGCTGGCCGGGCGGACCGCGGCCGAGGCGAAAACCATGATCGATCGCGGCGTGGTCTCCGACGGGACCTTCCCGCCCGGCACCGCGTATCTCCTCTCCACTTCGGACCGCGCCCGGAACACGCGGGCGGCCGGCTACGCCCAGGTCGAGGCCACCGGCCCGCGCGTGCGCGTGGAGCGAATCGACGCCGACGAGCTGCGCGACCGGAGCGACGTGCTCTTCTACTTCACCGGCCGGGCGGCGGTGTCGGGGCTCGAGACGCTGCGCTTCCGGCCCGGCGCCATCGCCGACCACCTCACCTCCACCGGCGGCGTGCTGACCGGCCACGACCAGATGAGCGCGCTGCGTTGGCTCGAGGCCGGGGCCACCGCCAGCTACGGCACGGTGGTGGAGCCGTGCAACTTCCCGTCGAAGTTCCCGCAGCCGGCGGTGGTGATCGGCCGCTACACGCGAGGCGAAACGCTGCTCGAGGCCTACTGGAAGAGCGTCGCCTCGCCCGGCCAGGGTGTCTTCGTGGGCGAACCACTCGCGGCGCCGTTCCGCGCGCGCGCTCGATAGCTAACGGCGCTCCCGGATCCCGAGTGAACGATGCGCGAGACGGGTGGGTCCTGTCGCCGGGGGCCGCGCTCGGCCGGCCGGCTCCGTCACCCACTCGCCGGAATCGCCGCTCTTCGAGCGGCGCACCGGACTCGGGGGGCCCACTACGCTCGGCCGCCCGGGCGCGGCCCCCGGCGCCACCCACCCGGCTCCCCGTCGCGTCTCGAGGTCCCATGACTCGGGAAGCGGGTGTGAGGCCGCCGACCTCGCCGGCTTGTGTAGTATGGACGGCACTATGATCAGCGTTCGCTCACTCTCCATGCGTCTAACTAGCGGGGGGCGCGCCGTGGAGGTGCTCACCGACGTGTCGCTCGAGGTGCCGGCGGGCCAGTTCCTCGCCATCGCGGGCCCCTCGGGCAGCGGCAAGTCCACGCTGCTCGGCCTCATCGCCGGGCTCGACCAGCCGACCGCCGGCCAGATCGAGGTGGCGGGCGTCGACGTCACCGCGCTCGACGAGGACGGCCTCGCGCGCTTCCGGCGCGACCACGTGGGCTACGTCTTCCAGTCCTTCCACTTGCTCCCCACGCTCACCGCGCAGGAGAACGTGGCGGTGCCGCTCGAGCTGGCCGGGGACGCCGGCGCGGCCGCGCGCGCGGCCGCGCTGCTCGCCGAGGTGGGCCTGGCCGAGCGCGCGCACCACTACCCGGTGCAGCTCTCGGGCGGCGAGCAGCAGCGCGTGGCGGTGGCCCGCGCGATGGCGCGCCGGCCCGCCCTGCTCCTGGCCGACGAGCCCACCGGCAATCTCGACTCGGCCACCGGCAAGCAGATCATCGAGCTGCTGGTGGGCCTGAATCGCCGCCTCGGCAGCACGCTCGTGCTGGTGACCCACGACGCGGCGCTGGCCGCCCACGCCGACCGCGTGGTCACGCTGCGCGACGGCCGCATCGTGAGCGACGAGTGAGCCGCTTCGTCTTCCGGCTCGCCTGGCGGGAGACGCGGGGGGCGTGGCGTCACTTCGGCTACTTCTTCGCCTGCATCACCCTCGGGGTGAGCGCGCTGGTCGGGGTGGGCAGCTTCGCGGACAGTCTCGAGCGCACCGTCGCCCGCTCGGCCAAGTCGCTGATGGGCGGCGACGTCGAGATCCGGAGCACCCAGCCCCTGCCCCTGCCGCTCTCCGGAGACGCAGCCGCCCTGATCGCGGAGCTGGGGGGCGGCGGGGCGCGCGTGGCGACCACGCGCGTGCGGGAGCTGGTGGCGATGGCCCAGTCGGGGCCGACCCAGAGCCACATCGTCGAGCTCAAGGCGGTGGAGCCGGGCTATCCGTTCTACGGCGCGCTCGTGACCGAGCCCGCGCGCCCGCTCGAGGCCCTGATCGGCGGGGGCCGCGCGCTCGTGCACGACTCGCTCCTCGCCCGCCTCGGGCTCCGGATCGGCGACCGCTTCCGGGTGGGCGACGTCGAGCTGACCATCGCCGGCGTCATCCAGAAGGAGCCGGACCGCGCGATCGGCGTCTTCTCCCTGGGCCCGCGGGTGTTGATCGCGGCCGAGGATCTCGACCGCACCGGACTGATCCGCCCGGGCAGCCGCGTGCGCTACCGCACCCTCTTCCGCCTGCCCGAGGACCGCGACGCCCAGGCCTTCCGCGACCGGCTCGCGGAGGCGCTGCCCGCCGGCCAGCGCGTCACGACCTACGGCCAGGCCCAGCCCGGGCTGCGGCGGTTCTGGGACCAGCTCACCATGTACCTGGGACTCACCGGGCTCGTGGCGCTGATGGTGGGCGGCATCGGGGTGGCGGTGAGCGTGAACGCCTTCGTGCGGCAGAAGCTGGCCTCGATCGCCATCCTGAAGGCGCTCGGCGCCGGCTGGCGGCCACTGCTCGCCGCGTACCTGCTGCAGACCGCCCTGCTCGGGCTGGGCGGCAGCGCGCTCGGCGCGCTCCTGGGCAGCGCGGTCCAGCCCCTGCTCGCGCCCACGCTCACGCGCCTGCTGCCGATCGAGCTGACGCTGTCCTTCTCGCTCCGCGCGGTGCTGAGCGGCCTCGCGATGGGGGTGGGCGTGACCCTGCTCTACGCGCTCTGGCCGCTGCTGCAGATCCGCCACGTCCCCCCCGCGCTCATCTTGCGAATGGACATCGAGCCGCGCCTGCGCGGCCGCCGGCCGTGGGCGACCGCGCTCCCGATCGCGGGCGGCC
>DASQAL010000279.1:0-7303 GCA_035635775.1 Candidatus Acidiferrum sp. | reverse complement strand
CCGCCGCCCGCGGACTCGCCGGCCAACGTGAAAATGTCGTAATTCAAGACCTGACCCCGTCCTACATCGCGGCTTTCTTGGCGCGGAGGGATTTGATCTGGTCGGGGGTGTAGCCGAGGTCGGCGAGGACGGTGTCGGTGTGCTCGCCGCGGAGCGGGGCGGCGCTGCGGACGCCGGGGGACATGCGCGAGAAGTGGAGCGGGGTGCCGACGACCGGGATCTCGCCGAGCTTGGGATGCATCACGCGCTGCACGATACCGCGCTCGGCGGTCTGCGGGTCGTTCATCACCTGGTCCACCGTGTTCACCGGGGTGGCGGGGACGTCGGCTTCCTCCAGCCGCTTGAGCAGGGGCTCGCGGTCGAGCGCGCCGATCGTCGTCTCGAGGACGCCCTCCAGCTCCGCGCGATTGGCCACCCGCCCCTGGTTCCTCTCGAAGCGCGGATCCGTGGCCAGATCGCTCAGGCCCAGGGCCTTGACGAGCTTCTGCCAGAAGCGATCGTTGGCGGCCGCGATGAAGATCCACTGCCCGTCGCGGCACTTGAAGTTGCGATAGGGCGAGAGCGACGGGTGGCCGGAGCCGAGCGCGCGCGGCAGCGCGCCGGTGAGCAGATACCCCTCGGCATGAAAGGCGAGCAGGCTGACCGCGGTCTCGAGGAGCGACCCGTCCACCCGCTGGCCGAGGCCGGTCTTCTCGCGCTGGATGATCGCGTTGGAGACGCCGAGGGCGCAGAGGATGCCGGTGGTGAGGTCGAGGAACGACACGCCCGCCCGCACCGGCTGGCCGCCCGGCTCGCCGGTGATCGACATGATGCCGCTGAAGGCTTGCATCAGCGCCTCGTAGCCGGGGCTGTCCTTCCGGGGGCCGGTTCGTCCGAAGGCCGAGACCGAGCAGTAGATCAGCCGCGGGTTGATCTCGGCCAGCACGTCGTAGCCGAGGCCGAACGACTCCATGGTCCCGGTGCGGAAGTTCTCGATGACCACGTCCGCGTCCTTCACGAGCCGCTTGACCACCTCCACCGCCTCCGGCCTCTTCAGATCGAGCGCGATGCCGCGCTTGTTCCGGTTGAAGAGCAGGTACGCGGCGGCCTCGCCGTCCTTGTGGGGCGGCCAGGTGCGCGACTCGTCGCCGGGCCCGGTGTCCTCCACCTTGATGACGTCGGCCCCGAGATCGCCGAGGAGCGCCCCGCACCAGGGCCCCGCGATGACGCGGGAGAGATCGATGACACGGATGCCGTCGAGCGAGAGGGCGGGCTTGGTCATGGCGCGTACTATACCGCCGTTGGCGGTGTATATTCACCTCCCGGAAGGAGAGACCATGGAGCTCTACGACGTGATGCGCACCACGTTCTCGGCCCGCGAGTTCACCGCCGACCCGCTCCCCGACGAGATCCTCTTCAAGATCCTGGATCGCGCGCGCTTCGCCCCGAGCGGCGGCAACCGCCAGGGCTGGCGCGTGATCGTGGTGCGCGACCCCAGGATGCGCGAGGGGCTGGCCGCCGCGACCGTCCCCGCGGCCAAGCGGTACGCCGCGCAGGTGCAGGTGGGCGAGAGCCCGTGGAACACCATCGATACCTCCAGGGTCGACGCGGCCACCATCGAGCGCACGCCGGCCCCGCCCCGGCTGATCGAGCCGGTGCTCAAGGCGCCGGTGGTCCTGGTGATCTGCGTGGACCTGAAGGTGGTGGCCTCGATGGACTCGGAGTTGAAGCGCGTCGGCGTGATCAGCGGGGCGTCCATCTATCCGTTCGCGTGGAACATCCTGCTCGCGGCGCGCCACGAGGGCTTCGCCGGGACCATCACCACCCTGGCCACCGCCCAGGAGCCCGCGCTGCAGAGGCTCCTCGGCCTGCCCGCCCACGTGGCGGTCGCGGCGGTGATGCCGCTCGGCCGGCCGGTGAAGGCCATCACCAAGCTCACCCGCAAGCCGGTCGGGGAGTTCGCGATGCTCGAGCGCTGGGGCGGCCCGCCGCTCGGCCCCGAGGGCTAGGCGGCGCCGGCCGCGCCGGCCTTGCGAAGCAGATCGAGGATGCGCTCCCCGGTGATCTCGCCGGGGATCAGCACGTGGTCGGCGCCCGCGCGCAGCAGGTCCTCCAGGTCGGTCCTCTCCTCCCCGGTCATCACGATGACCGCGCGCGGCGCGAGACGACGCAGGTTGCCCACCAGCCGGCGGGTGCTGATGCCCTTGAGGAAGGTGTCGGAGATGGTAGTGACCACGACGCGGGCCTCCGCGATGCCCAGGTGCTCGAGGGCGTCGGGATTGGCGAGATCGCCGTACTCCCACCGGAACCCGCGCGCCATGACCGCATGGGCGCGGTTGGCGTCGTAGTCCACCAGCGTGATGCGTCCCTTGAGCTGCGGCGCCTGCGCCTCCACCAGGTCCAGCACCGCCTGGGCGATGCGGAAGTGGCCGAGCAGCACGATGTCCCGCGCCGGACGCGCCTCCGCGGCGGGCGCGGCCCCACCGCCCGCCCCGGGACCGCGCGCGAAGGGCCGCACGAGCCACCGGGCGATGCGGTCGTTCCAGGTGATCAGGTAGGGCGACAGCAGCGAGGTCAGGATCATGGCGGTGAGCACCACCGCGCTCACCCGCTCCGAGACGTGGCCGTAGCCCCTGCCCAGGGTCAGGATCACGAGCGAGAACTCGCTGATCTGGGCGAGGTTCAGCGCGGTGACCGTGCCCGCGTAGAGGCCGTCGCCCAGGAGGGACGCGGTCGGCACCACCGAGATCACCCGGCTCGCCAGCACGAAGACCACGATGAGCAGCGCCTGGCCGAGGACGTCCGCGCTCGGCACCGGCACCTGCAGGCCGAGCGCGACGAAGAAGAGGGTGACGAAGAAGTCGCGCACCCCCGTGACCTTGGAGATGACGTCGGCCCCGTAGGGGAAGGCCGAGATGCTCACCCCCGCGATCAGGGCGCCCATCTCGCGCGAGAGCCCGAGCTGGTACGCGAAGCCGGCGATGCCGAAGCACCACGCCACCGAGGAGATCAGGACCAGCTCGGGCCGGCGCGCGGAGGCCTCGAGCAGCGGGGCCAGGATGTAGCGGCTGGCCAGGAAGGCGACGCCGACGAGCACCGCGCCCCCCGCGATGGACTGGGCGATCTGGAACACCCCCGGCTCGGCCAGGCTCGGCTGCACCGCCATGAAGAGGATGGCCCAGATGTCCTGGACCACGAGGACGCCCAGGGTGAGCCGTCCCGAGAGGATCTTGAGCTCGAACTTCTCGCGCAGCAGCTTGACCACGATCAGGGTCGAGCTCAGCGAGATCACAATCGCGAGGTAGACGAGGTCGAAGCGGCCCTCCGCCACCCGGTAGCCGAGCCAGCCGAAGAAGGCGAGGCCCAACAGGGAGTTGATCACGAACTGGCCGACGCCCAGGGCCAGCATGGAGCGGCCCAGGCGCCGGAGCTCCCGCAGGTCGATCTCGAGCCCGATGATGAAGAGGAGGAGGATCAGGCCGATCTCCGCGATCAGCTCGATGCTCGCCGCGTTGGTGATGAGGCCGAAGCCCATCTGGGAGCTGAGCAGGATCCCCCCCGCGATGTAGCCCAGGAGCAGGGGCTGCCGGAGCAGCCGGGCCGCGTGGCCCAGGATCGCGGCGAACACGATCCCGAGGGCGATGTCGCGGAGCAGGGTCACGTCGTGCGGCACGGGTCGCGGGCACCTCGGTCTTGGGATAGAATCGGTCGCCGTATCCTAACCAACTTTTGCAGGTTCCGAGGAGGATCTCGTGGAGCGACGCACACTCGGCAAGAGCTCGCTGGCGGTTTCCGCCGTCGGCCTCGGCTGCATGTCCATGTCCAACGTCTATGGCAAGGGCGACGAGGCGGAGTGCATCGCGGTCGTCCACCGCGCGCTCGATCTCGGCGTGAATTTCCTCGATTCCTCGGACATGTACGGCTGGGGCCAGAACGAGGACCTGCTGGGCCGGGCCCTGCGCGGCCACCGCGACCAGGTGGTCCTCGCCACCAAGTTCGGCAACCTCCGCAAGCCGGACGGGACCGCGGGGGTCAACGGCCGGCCCGAGTACGTGCCCCAGGCCTGCGACGCGAGCTTGAAGCGTCTGGGCGTCAGCACCATCGACCTCTACCTCCAGCACCGGGTGGACCCGAGCGTGCCGATCGAGGAGACGGTGGGCGCGATGTCACGCCTGGTGGAGGCGGGCAAGGTGCGCTTCCTCGGGCTGTCGGAAGCGTCCCCCGCCACCGTGCGCCGCGCCCACGCGGTGTACCCGATCACCGCGCTGCAGTCCGAGTTCTCCCTGCTCTACCGCGTCGAGGCCGAGGAGACGCTGCCGACCCTGCGCGAGCTGGGGATCTCCTTCATGGCCTACTCGCCGCTCGGCCGCAGCCTGCTGACCGGCCGCACCCGCTCCGCCGCGGAGATCCCCTCGGACGACCGGCGGCGCGACCACCCGCGCTTCCAGGAGGAGAACCTCCAGAAGAACCTCGACCTCCTGAAGCCGCTCGACGACATGGCCCGGGAGAAGGGCTGCACCCCCGGGCAGCTCGCGCTGGCCTGGCTGCTCGCGCGGGGCCGGGACATCGTGCCGATCCCGGGCACCAAGCGGAAGGACCGGCTCGAGGAGAACGCGGCCGCCGCGGACGTGCGGCTCACCCCGGACGAGGTCATCGCGCTCCAGAATGCCGTCCCCGTCGGCGCCGCAGCGGGGGAGCGCTACCCGGTGCCCGCCATGAAGTCGGTGTACATCTAGGCCCGCGGCGGCCGTGGGCAGCTGGCTGGAGACCTACCGGGGCACCGTCTTCCGCTGGGAGGTGGACCACAACGACCACCTGACGGTGGCGTACTACTTCGCCCGCATCGCCGACGCGGGCGCGGGGCTGCTGGGGGCGGTCGGCCTGGCCGCCGCGGCCGCCCGCACCGCCGACTGCTTCGTCCGCTACCAGCGCGAGCTGCGCGTGGGCGACATCATGCACATGGAGAGCGGCGTGATCGCAGTCGAGCTCGACGCGCTGGTGCTGGGGCACAAGCTCTTCGACTCCGGCGCGGGCGTCCTCTGCACCACGGTGGAGCAGCGCGTGCGCCTCGCCGGGCCCCTGACCGCGGAGACGCGGCGGGCGGTGGAGGCGCGCCGGGTGGACTGGGACGGGCCGGCCCGCGAGCGGCGGCCGCGTCCGGCCGGCCTCGCGGGCTTCGGAGACAGCGCGCGTGACACCGTCAAGCCGGCGGAGCTGGACGTCTCGGGCGGCGCCGCGCTCGCGCACTACATCCATCGCTTCTCGGCGGCCAACGGCCACGCCATCGCCGCCTTCGGCATGACGCCGGCCTACATGCGCGCGGAGCAGCGGGGCTTCTCCACCTTCGAGTTCCAGCTCGAGCTCGGAAGCCCCTTGCGGCCGGGCGACGGCGTGCGGGTGCGGTCCGGGGTGCGCCACGTGGGCAACTCCTCGCTGCGGCTGCTCCACGTGATGACGCGGGAGCCGGGGGACGAGGTGGTGGCCACGCTCGAGCAGTCCGGCGTCCACTTCGATCAGGAGGCCCGCCGGCCCGCGCCGCTGCCCGACGCCCTGCGCGCGCGCGCGCGGGCCCTGCTCGTCAGGGAAGCCTGATGCCGTTGAAGCTGGGCCTCTTCTCGATGACCACCGGACCGTGCACCTACCCGGACGGAGCGGCCCGCGTGGCGCGCGCCGCGGAGGCGGCCGGCTTCGACTCGCTCTGGGGCGGCGAGCACGTGGTGCTGCCGGACCCGCGGGTGCCCCCGTCTCCGCTGGAGCCCGAGGATCGCATCATGGACCCGGTGGTGACGCTCGCCTTCCTGGCCGCGCACACCACCCGCATCCGCCTCGGCACCGGCATCATCATCCTGCCCCAGCGCAACCCGCTGGTCCTGGCCAAGCAGCTCGCCTCGCTCGACGTGCTCTCCGGCGGGCGCCTCATCTTCGGCGTCGGGGTGGGCTACCTCGAGCCCGAGTTTCGCGCGCTCGGGATCCCGTTCGAGCATCGCGGCCCGGTCACCGACGAGTATCTCGCCGCCCTGCGGGTGATCTGGAGCGAGGCGCGGCCCTCGTATCGCGGCCGCTTCGTGAGCTTCGACGGAGTGCAGGCGCATCCCCAGCCCGCCCAGCGACCCGGGCCCCCGATCGTGGTGGGCGGGCACACCGAGGCCGCGTTCCGGCGGGCGGTGGAGCAGGGGCAGGGCTGGTACGGCTTCGCCCTCGACGAAGCCGGCGCCCAGCGCTGCTTGGAAGGGCTCCGGCAGGCGGCCGCGCGCCACGAGCGGCCGGCCGCGCTCGGCCCGCTCGAGATCAGCGTGACGCCGCGCCCGACCCGGGGCGGCGAGGCGATGGACCGCGCGAGCGCCGAGCGCTTCGTCGCCCTCGGGGTCCACCGCCTCATCCTGATGCCGCCCCGGTCGCTCGACGCGGCCAGACTCGAGCGGTTCGTGGAGAAAGCCGCCCGCGAGCTACGCTAGTTGGCGCGCTCCGGACGGCCCCACTCGATCGCGAAGCCCACGCCCGGCCAGCCGGGATTGTCGTGATCCCCGCCCACGCGCGAGCCCACCGGCGGGTTCGGGGCGCTCCAGCCCGCCGCGCCCGCGCGACCCGACTTCGTGTTCTTCGACAGCGGGGCGATGAAGTTCGGACGATCCGGCAGCGCCGGGCGCTGCGGATGGAGATCCCGGTCGGGAACAGACGGAGCCACGCGCTCGCGTGAAGGCGGCGTCGTCTTCAAGTCCATCGACTGAGCGGCAACGCTCAGGGGAAGCATCACCAACGGTGCGGCGACGAGCAGAGCCACGATCGATCGGTTGAGCATGGTCGTCGTCCTCCTGTGGTCTTGGGACGCACGCGGCATGCCGAATGGCTCCCGGCCGGAATCGCCAATGGAGACCCGCGCTTGGGGTCGTGCGTCAGCGGGGCGACATCCCCGTGTCGGAAGGATCGACCTGGTGCGGTAGGTAAGCGTTACACCCTTCGCTTGGCGGTGCGGCGGCGCGCGGCCCGCTTGTTCTTCGCCGGCTCCACGCGGGCGAGGATTGTGCTCGATCGGGCCGGCGGGTTGCTAGTACGGCGTTGCGATAGGCAGTTGTTCAATAAGGAACAAGACGGCAGGTGACGCAGGCCGTCCTACATGCTGCGCGTGACGCTCAGAACCACCATTCCCCCACCATCATCGCTACGACTGTAGAGAATCACTACGCGAGATCCAGAGGTAATCCGTTCCACGATCAGCCCCTCCGGGAGCGGTACATAGGTGCTGTCGCTGAGGACGATACTGTCCGCATGTTGTTCCTTGAGTACGGCGAGCATGATCCCGGACACCATAACCAGAGTGTCCTTT
>DASQAL010000278.1:0-14457 GCA_035635775.1 Candidatus Acidiferrum sp. | reverse complement strand
CGCGAGAACAAACGCATCGCGGTGCTGGGGATCAAGACCGAGGCGCAGCGCGACCAGCCCGCGTTCTACGTGCCCGAGTACATGGCGCGGGCCGGCTACGACATCGTGCCGGTGCCGGTCTACTTCCCGGACGCGACGGAGATCCTCGGTCGCCCGGTCTACCGCACGGTGAGCGCGGTGCCCGTGCCGGTGGAGATGGTCAACGTGTTCCGGCGCCCGCGCGACATTCCCCCGCACGTGGAGGACATCCTGGCCGCGCGGCCCCGGGTGGTCTGGCTACAGCTCGGCATCCGCCACGATGAAGCCGCCGAGACCCTGGCGAAATCGGGGATCCAGGTCGTGCAGGACCGCTGTCTGCTGGTGGAGCACCGCCGGCTGCGGTAGCCGCCGGTCACTGGCGCCCCACTATCCTGACGCCGAAGAATCGCCTGGCTCCTATCTCCGCATCGACAATCTCCTGGGGCGACAGCCGGTCAAAGTCGTCCTTACCCAAGGCCCTCCGCAGCCTGACAAATGCGTGGTAACGCTGGACGAGTTCCACGATTGGAGGGCGCTTGAGCGAGCAGTTGGATTCGATCCATCTAGAGAATCCCTTTACGAGTCGGATGGGATCCCCTTCGTGGTAGTGAATATCCCCCAAGCTGAGGTCAGAGATACTTGCCAGGCCACTATACTTTCGCCGGCTCACGATGAAGCAGTCCTTCCCCATCGCCATCATGATTCCGAGCTCGAACGGCATGTTCATCCTCTTCTCGTACGATAGGTCTGTGAAGCCGAACGCGCAGCTCGTAATCAGCTCGAGGATCCGCTTGAAGCGGACGTCAAATACAACCTGCTGCTTTGCCAGCACTGGCCGCAGGCCGTACGCAGTGGCGGTTGCTATCACCGCGAGCTCCAGCCTGGTATAGCGGACGGCGTACGGAATATTGAGGAAGATACCGCGTGCGTCGAAGCGCTTCCTGATCTGTCTGCGAAGGGCTGGCGGCAGATATGCGGGATGGCGGACTGAACATCCGACCGGCAGTGCGCAGGACACCTGCCGTGCCAATTCGGGTTATTTCCGGGAACGCGTCACGCCAGCCCGCCTTTTCTTTCCCTTCCGTCCCGTATGGCTTTCCACACTACCTCTGATCTCAACTCCATTCGTGCCTTTGAAGACGAAAATCGTCCCGCCACTTCCTCCGGTACCGACAGATGACGTCGCCACCGAGTACACCTTCCCACCCCTCTCGATCCCTACGAACTCCCCCACGGATTCTGGATGGGCCAAATGCTCGAACTTCGTGGCGAGACGTTCTGACCTCCCCGAAGGAATGCCCGCCTTCTTCAAGAAGGCGATGAACGCCCTACGCTTCTGCGCGAAGCCCTCTTTGCTCAATGTTTTCATCCTGTGCCCGAAAGGATACGCCGATACGCTTCGGCTGATCCCAATACTAGGCGGAGCGGAAGGCGATGTCCAGAACGCTAGGATCGCGCGCGGAGCGCGGCCAGCGAGCGCGTCACGTCCTGCCGCTCCGCCTCGCTGAGCGGGGCGTCACCGAAGCGCGCGCGCTCGTAGTAGCCCGTGAGGCGGCCGAACGCGGCCGCGCGCTCCGGCGCGCGCTCCCCCACCCGCGAGGCGAACTGCCGCGCGGTCTCGGCGGCGCCGGGCGCCAACCCACGGCGGGCCAGGAACCGCAGGGCCCGCTCGTAGAAGGCGGGCATCCGGGCCGCCGGGCCGGTCCGCGGCAGGACGTGGCCGTAGCGCCGGACCCACCACAGGAGCGCCACCGCCACCGCGATGCCCGCGCCGGTCCCCATCGCCGGGCTCACGCGCCAGTCGCGCGGCCACGATAGCGCCACCCGCGCGTCGGCCGCCTGCCGGTGGACGGTGGCCGCGAGCTGCACCTGATCGCGCAGGCTCCAGTTGACCACGTAGCGATACCAGCGCATGCGGGCCGCGTCGAAGTAGAGCGACATGCGGCCGGGGATCTCCTCGGCCGCCGCCTCCCCGCGCGGCGAGGGATCGAAGGCGACCCAGCCCCGGCCGTCGAGATGGACCTCGACCCAGGCGTGGGCGTCGCTCAGGCGCACCATGAAGTAGCGCCCGTACGGGTTCCACTCGCCCTGCTGGAAGCCCGCCGCCACCCGGGCGGGCACGCCCACGCTCCGTAGCATGACCGCCATCGCGGCCGCGAAGTACTCGCAGTTCCCCGAACGGCGAACGAACAGAAACTCCTCGAGCGGCGCCAGCGCGCTCTGCCGCTTGAGCGCGAGCGTGTAGCGATAGTTGGCGCTGAGATGCGCGCTGATCCGGCCCGCCGCCGTCTCGGCGTCGCGGCTGCCCCCGGTCACCTCGCGGGCGAGGCGCGCGATCTCGGGCGGCAGGGGCGGGAGCTGCAGGTACCGCGCGCGCTCGGCGGCGGTCAGCGCGGGCGACGTCCGGCGGCCCGCCCCGGGCCGGCCGGGGCCGTCGATCTCGGACTCCACGACGTAGTGCAGGCGCGCGCTGGGGCTGGACGCGGTCAGGCCGTCCATGTCGTCCACCACCAGGGTGGGCGAGCGCATCTCGAGCCGCAGCGCGCGCGGCGCCGCGAACACCGCGTCGCTTCCGATGGGCTCGAGATAGATCTCCTGCCGCACCACCGGGCCCGTCCCGCGGGGCAGCGCGAGCCCGAAGTCGCCCGAGACCGAGCGGTGGAGGTACCGCCGCGGCGCCGCCGCGCTCGACCACGTCCGGCCGTCGAACTGGTCGAACGCCACCCCGCGCCAGCGCAGCCCGGGCAGCGTGGCCGGATCGAGCCACTCGTCCGCCAGGTAAACGCGCATGACCACGCTGCGGTCGCTCTCGATGTCGCCGAAGCTGCCCAGGTCCACGCGGTCCGAGAACCCGGTCACCATGCGCCCGATGGACGCCCGCAGCGGCAGCGCGGCCTGTCCCACCCGCGGGATCACGAAGAAGAGGCCCGCCGCGAGCGAGAAGGTGATGGCGGCCGCCACCAGGCTCACCGGGGTGAGCGGCCCGCGGAAGAAGACCCGGCGGGCGGTGGTGGCGACGTCGCCGGGGCGGCCCGCCAGCTCCAGCTCGGTCACCACGTGGTTGAGCATCAGCATCCAGGTGCCGAGCAGGAGGAAGGCGATGAACACGAACAGGAAGCTCAGGCTGAAGCTGGTGGAGGCAGCGGCCACCAGCATGAAGAAGGACAGCAGCCCGGCATCGCGCAGGTCCCGCAGGCCGCGGCGCGCGAAGAGCCGCAGCAGGATGAGGAACAGCAGCAGGTGCACCATGCCGTCCAGCAGCGAGTAGGCCAGGTAGAAGAGATCGACCGCGATGGCCACCGCCGCGGTGACCACCAGGCTCCAGCCGAGCGCCGGCCGCACCGCGCCGCGCGCGCGCGCCTGCTCGTGGCCCCAGCTCACCAGGATCGCCAGCACCACCAGCGCGGCGCCCGCCGCGCCGATCAGGGTCGCGAGGTAGAGCGCGGCCACGCCGGTGCACACTATCAGATAGGTGACGAGGCGGAGGGCGAGGAGGGCCGGCATGTCAGACCAGCGCGATCCGGATCTCGCGGAGCGGGCGGTTGCCGCGGAGCATCTCGGCGCCCGCGGGCGCCGCCGGCTCGGCGCGCGGGGCCTCCGCGTCGTAGAGCGCGAGCGCGGTGAGCACCCGCCGCAGGTGCGCGCGGCCGTGGCCGAACGGCACCGCGCCGTCCGGGCCCGCCAGCTCCACCCCCGCGCCCGCGCGGATGAGCGCCACCGCCAGCGAGGCCGCCTCCGAGAGGCCCCGCTCGAGCGCCTCCGCGCCGCGCCGGCCCCGCCCCACCAGCACGAGCCGCGTGTTCTGGCTCGTGTCCGCCTCGAGCTCGCGCACCATGAGCGCTTCCGCCTTGGCGCTGCTGCGCCAGTGGATGAAGCGCGGGTCGTCGCCGGATCGGTAGCCCCGGAGGTTGTAGAGATCGTTACCCCGGCCCCGGCGCCGCGCCGACGCGTCGCCGCTCTCGCCGAGCCGGCGGAGCGACTCCGCGGAGACCGGGCGCACCGCCGGGAAGACGACCACCTCGTCGGTGAGCGCGGGCCGCCCCGCCTTCACGAAGAGGCCGAAGGGGAAGCGCGTGGTGATGCGCACCCCGGTGAGCCGGTGGCGGCCGCGCCGGGGCAGCGTCTCCTCCCAGGTGGCGAGGCGCTCGAGCCCCGCCTCGATCCTCCGAATGTAGATGAAGCGCGAGCCGGACTCGAGGGCGCGCGCCTCCGGGGCGAGCAGCTCCACCGTGACCGAGTACGAGGTGAACCAGCGCTTGCGGTTGGCGATCACGGCCCCGAGGAGCGCGGGCTGGCCCGCGTAGATCTCGTCCGGCGCCACGCCGGTCAGGTCGAGGCCCCGCATGCTCTGCTCGGAGAGGATGCCCGAGACCACGATGAGGGCCAGCAAGGCGGAGACCAGCAGGTAGAGCAGGTTATTGCCGGTATTGATGGCGGCCACGCCCAGCCCCACCGCTACGAGCAGGCACCACCAGCCGTCGCGGGTGGGCTTGATGGTCCGGCGTGGGTGGAACAGCCGCCACAGCGCGGCCCGGACCAGCGTCACCGCCTACCTCGGGACGGGAACGTCCTGCAGGATGGCGGTGACGGCGGCTTCGCCGTCCATGCCGCCCGCCGCGGAGCCCGCGATCGAGCCCTTGACGATCACGCGGTGGGCGAGGGCGGGCACCGCCAGGTGCTTGACGTCGTCGGGCAGCAGGTAGTCGCGCCCGTCGGCGAGCGCGCGGGCGCGGGCGGCCCGCAGCAGGGCCAGCGAGCCGCGCGGGCTCACGCCCAGCGCGAGCAGCGGCGAGCGGCGCGTGGCGGTGACCAGCGCCACCAGGTAGTCGAGGATGGATTCGTCCACCCGCACGCGCTCCGCCGCCTCCTGGAGCGCCAGCACCTCGTCCACCTCGACCACCGGGGCGAGGTCGGCGGGCCCCGTGTCGCCGCGGAGCACCGCCTTCTCGTCGGCGGCTCCCGGGTAGCCGATGCGGATGCGCAGCAGGAAGCGGTCGAGCTGCGATTCGGGCAGCGGGAATGTGCCCTCGTACTCGCGTGGGTTCTGGGTCGCCAGCACCATGAAGGGCCGCGGCAGCGGATAGGTCGAGTGATCCAGCGAGACCTGGGCCTCGTTCATGGCCTCCAGCAGCGCGGACTGCGTCTTCGGCGTCGTGCGGTTGATCTCGTCGGCGAGCACGATATTGGTGAAGAGCGGGCCCGGCTTGAAGACGAACTCCCCGCGCTTGGGCTCCCACACCGAAACCCCCAGCACGTCGGAGGGCAGCATGTCGGAGGTGAACTGGATGCGCTGGAACGAGGCACCGATGGACCGGGCCAGCCCCGAGGCGAGCGTGGTCTTGCCCACGCCGGGCACGTCCTCGATCAGGAGGTGCCCGCGGGCGACCAGGCCGATGATGGCGAGCCGCACCACCTCCGGCTTGCCGAACAGCGCGCGCCTGACGTTTTCCTCGAGGCGGCGGATGGTTTCCGTCGAGTCGCCCATAGACTTCCACTATACCGTACGCGGATTTTTCGACCCGCGCGGGGCCGCTGGCCGGGGCGAGCCCCATCGGCTACACTGAGCGGCGCGATGGCCTTCGATCCGCCCCCCGCGCCCATCTGGCCCCGCAACGCCCGCGCGGCCTGCGCCTTCACCTTCGATCTCGACGCGGAGACGCTGTGGATGGCCCGCGGCATTCACGAGCCGGTGACCCTCTCGCAGGGACGGTTCGGCCCGGTGGAAGCGCTGCCGCGCATTCTCGCGCTCCTGCGCACGCACGAGATCCGCGCCTCGTTCTTCATCCCGGCCTGGGTGGCCGAGCACCACCAGGACGCGGTGCGCGCCATCGTGGACGGTGGCCACGAGATCGGCTGCCACGGCGACGAGCACGAGCGCGTGAGCGAGCTGCCGCCCGACCGCGAGGAGGCCATCCTGGCCCGGAGCGTCGACGTGCTCACCCGCCTCGGCGACGCCCGCCCGATCGGCTACCGGGCGCCCGCCTGGCAGCTCTCGGCCGCGACGATCCCGCTGCTCGTCCAGTACGGCTTCGCGTACTCCTCGAACATGATGGACCGGCTCTCTCCGTACATGCATCCGCCCGTGGGGGGCCGCGCGCTCGTGGAGATCCCGGTCTCGTGGGTGCTCGACGACGCCCCGTACTTCATGTTCACCGGCCAGCGGTCGATCCAGCCGCCGGGCCCGGTGCTGCAGGGCTGGCTCACCGAGTTCGAGGGCATCACGGAGGCGCGCGGGGTGACCAACTTCACCTTCCACCCGCAGATCATCGGCCGGCCGTCACGCCTGGCCTGCCTCCGCGAGCTGATGGACCACGTGCGCCACACCCCGCGGGTGTGGATCGCCTCGCTCGGCGAGATCAGCGCGCACTACCGCACCGCGGTGGAGAGCGGCGCGGTTGGGCCGCGCTAGGAACGGAAGGCGGGCGCGACCTCGGCCATGAAGCGATCGAGCGTGGGACGCCGATCGGCGGGGAGGAGGAAGGTCGGGATGAACAGCATGCCCACGCCGGCCGCCTGCAGCCGCGCCAGCTTGTCCTTGATCTGGCTCACGCTGCCCGCCAGCACCGTGTCGCGCGCCTTCTCCGCGTCGGCCCCCATCCGCTTCATGTAGGCCTGCTCGATCTTCTCGACCCCCGCGCGGTCGTCCGCGAAGCCCAGCACCATCACCGCCGAGCGCAGGATGGCCTTCGGGTCGCGCCCCTCCGTCGCGCAGTGCTGATCGAGGATCCGGCCCTTGTGGGCCAAGGTGGCCGGCCCGCCCCACACGTTCCAGTGATCGGCGTGCCGGGCCGCGATCCGCAGCGTGACCTTCTCGCCCCCGCCGCCGATCATCAGCTCGGGGTACGGCTTCTGCACCGGCTTGGGCATGAGGGGCGCGGCGTCGAGCTGGTAGTACCGGCCCTTGTAGTCGGCCTTGGCCTCGGTCCACAGCGCCTTCAGCACGTGGCAGGCCTCGTCGAGGCGCGCGAGCCGCTCGCGGGTCGTGTAGAAGTCCATCCCGTAGGCGCGGTGCTCGTTCTCCTGCCAGCCCGCCCCGATGCCGCAGATGAGGCGGCCGCGCGAGATGATGTCCACGTTGGCCGCCATCTTGGCGAGCAGCGCGGGATGGCGATAGGTATTGCCGCTCACGATGGTGCCCACGCGCAGGCGCGTGGTCAGGCCGGCCAGCGCGGCCAGCGCCGTCCAGCACTCGAGCGTGTCGCCGACCCGGTCGGCGGCATTGGGCATGAAGTGGTCGGTCACGCAGGCCGCGTCCCATCCGGTCTGGTCCCCGTGGCGCCAGAGGGCCAGCACCTCGTCCCAGGTCGTGCCGGTCATGCCGGTGAAGATGGCGAATTTCATGGTGGCTGGATGCTACGAGGCGTGACGCGGGAGGTCAAGTGGAAACCGGCATTCTAGTCATTCACCCCGGCGCGCTGGGCGACGTGCTCCAGACGGTGCCCGCGCTGCGCGGCCTGCGCGCGGTGGCGCCCGCGGCGCCGATCACCTTCGTGGGCCAGCCGCGGCTCGCGCGCCTGCTCGTCGAGCTCGGGGCCGCGCAGCAGGCGCGCGCGTTCGACGGCTTCGGCCTCGAGGCCCTCTTCGTGGACGCGCCCGCGCCGGCCGCCATCGCCGAAGCGGTCAGCCGTGTGAAATACGTGGTTTCCTGGTTCGGCTCGCGCGACGAGACGTATCGCCGCCGGCTCCACGCGCTCGTCCCGCGCGCGCTCGTCGCGGCACCGGTGCCCGACGACGACACGCCGGTCTGGCGGCACCTCCTCGGGACGCTGGCCGGCTGGGATCTCGCGATCCCGGAGCGCGTGGAGCCGCTGCGCGCTCCCCCGCTGCCGGCCGACGAGGGCCCCGCGGCCGCGCCCCGCCCCCAGCTTGTCGTGCATCCCGGCAGCGGCGGCGACTGGAAGCGGTGGCCGGCCGAGCGCTTCGCCGAGGTGATCCACGCGCTACGCCATCGTCGTGCATTCGAAGTCCTGGTGCACCAGGGCCCCGCGGACGCGGAGGCCGCGTCGCGCCTGCTGGCGCTGCTCGAAGGCAACGCCGACGCACTGCTCGAGCCCGAGCTGCCGCGCCTCGCCGCGGTGCTCGGCGGCGCCCGCGCCTATCTGGGCGGCGATTCGGGGGTGAGCCACCTGGCCGCCACGGTGGGCGCCCCGAGCGTGGTGCTGTTTCCGCCCGCCACGCGTCGGCGCTGGGCGCCCTGGAGCCCGACCGCGGTGCCGATCGAGCTCACCGGCACGGACCGCGACGTCGAGCGGGCGATCGAGGCGCTGGAGGGGATGCTCGGGTGACTACTTCTCGTTGTACGAACGGAGCATCCAGGCCATCTTCTCGTGCTTCTCCATGAGGCCGGTCAGGAAGTCGCTGGTGCCCGCGTCGTTGTGCTTCTCCATCACGGTGGCCAGGTCCGCCCGCAGGGTGCGCACCATGACCTCGTGATCGGATTGCAGATTCGCGACCATGGTCAGCGCGGGCGGCTGCTTGCCCGGCTGCTCCTTGAGCCGCGTGTGCTGCGAGAACTCGACCAGGGTGCCGAAGGCCTTGCCGCCCAGGGAGCGGGCCCGCTCGGCCACCTCGTCCACGACCTCGTTGAGGGCCTCGTACTGGCCTTCGAAGAACTTGTGCAGGTCGTTGAACTGCGGCCCCACCACGTTCCAGTGGTAGTTCCGGGTCTTGGTATAGAGCACGTACTCGTCCGCGAGGACGGCGTTGAGGATCTTGACGATGCTGTCACGGTTGGATTCGGAGATCCCGATACTCAGTGTCATGTCTCTTGCTCCTTGCTCTTTGGATGCAGCCGCGGGGCCCCCGGCTGCAGGCGTCCGCTATTTTTGCTTGGCGATGATATGGTCCTTGATCTTGTCGTATGTGGCCTGGGGCACGACCTTCTTCTGCACCAGCTCGTCCTTACGCTTGTAGGGCCGGTTCTGGACGATCTTCTTGGCATAGGCGTCGCCGATGCCCGGGATCATCATGAGGTCGGCCTCGCTCGCCGAGTTGAGGTCCAGCGGCGCGTGGCCCTTGGCCTTCGTGTCGCTCTTGGCCGGGGCCGGCGCGGTCTTGGGGGCCTGGGCCCAGGCCGCGGGCGCGCTCAGCAGGCCGGTCGAGAACAAGCCCACGATGAGTAGCGCGATCAATCGCTTCATGGAGTGCCCTCCTCCTGACGGATGAATGAGTGAGTCAGCGAATCCCCAGCAGCTCCACCTCGAAGATCAGGGTGGCCCCCGGCGGGATGACCCCACCCGCCCCGCTGTCGCCGTAGCCCAGGTGCGCGGGGATGATCAGCTTGCGTTTCCCGCCCACCTTCATGGAGATGACGCCCTCGTCCCAACCCTTGATGACACGGCCCTTGCCCACCGGGAACTCGAACGGGGTCCCCCGGTCCACCGAGCTGTCGAACTTGGTGCCGCTCTTGAGCCAACCGGTGTAGTGCACGCTCACGGTCTCGCCCGTCTTGGGCCGGGCCCCGGCCCCCTCGACCAGGTCCACGTAGCCCAGCCCGGTCGCGGTCTCGACGACCTGCTCGTCCTTGTTGTCAGTCATGCGTTGCGCTCCCCCGCTAGTACGAGCCGATCGAGATCCTTCGCCAGCGCGTCCGAGACGCGCGTGAGCGGGAGCCGGCACTCGGCCGAGGCGATCAGGCGCTGCCGCCAGAGGCAGTGCTTGATCGGGACCGGGTTCGGCTCCTTGAAGAGCAGCGGCACCATCGGCTCGAGCCGCGACCAGGCCTTGAGCGCGCCCTGGTGGTCGTTGGCCACCATGCGCTCGTACACCGAGAGGAACGTCGCGGTCTCGACGTGCGCGGAGGCGAGGATGCCGCCGTCGCCGCCATGGGCCAGCATGGTGTAGAAGAACGCGTCCTCCCCGGTCAGCACCGCGAAGCCGGGAGGGCGCTGACGCAGCAGATCGAGCGACTGGGCGATGATGCCCGACGAATCCTTCACGCCCGCGATGTTGGGAACCTCGGCCAGCGCGAGCAGGGTCTCGTTGGCGAGATTCACCCCGGTTCGATACGGAATATTGTAGATCAGGATGGGCCGGTCGGTGGCCTCGGCCACGCGGGTGAAGTGCTCGCGCATGCCGTCCTGGCTCGGCCGGTTGTAGTAGGGGCAGACCGAGAGGATGCCCTGCACGGCATGCTTCTGCAGCCGCTTCACCGCCTTCACGACCTTTCGGGTGTCGTTGCCGCCGACGCCGATCAGGATCGGCACCCGGCCCGCGACCGTGGCCACGGTGCGCTCGACCAGCGCCTCCGTCTCCGCCTCGTCGATGGTCGGGCTCTCGCCGGTGGTGCCGAGAGGGATGACGCCGCTGACCCCGGCGCGCACGTAGTGATCGACCAGGCGCTCGTAGCCCGCGTAGTCGATCTCGCCGGCCTTGAACGGGGTGACGACGGGTAGCCAGACTCCGGAGAAGCGCATCGCGGCACCTCCTGGGTCAATAGTACCAGCGGTGGAGCCGGGTGGGGGCCACCCCGCAGAAGTGCAGGAAGCGGAGGGCCCACATGAGGCCCATCGTGCGCAGCGGGCCCTCCCGCTCCCACTTGCGGGCGGAGGTGGTGACGCGCAGGCGGAGCGCGCGCAGGTTCCCGCGGCGCTTCAGCCGGCGGCTCAGCTCGATGTCCTCCATCAGCGGGATCTCGGGGTAGCCGCCGACCGCCTCGAAGTCGGCGCGGCGCACGAAGATGGCCTGATCACCGGTGCAGATGCCGGAGGCCCGGGAGCGCGTGTTCATGAACCAGGCGATGACCCGGAAGAGCGGGCGCTCGTTGTCGAAGCGCACGTCGAAGCGGCCGCCCACCACGCCCGGCTCGGCGAGCGCCTGCTCGATCGCGCGCGCGGCGCCGTCGGGCAGGCGGGTGTCGGCGTGCAGGAACAGCAGGGTGTCGCCGCCGGCCTCGCGCGCCCCGTGGTTCATCTGGACGGCGCGACCGCGGGCGCTCTCGAGGAGCCACGGGCCGGGCAGCCGCGCCACCACCGCCGCGGTGTCGTCGCCGCTGCCGCCGTCCACCACGACGATGTCCGCGCCCGGGCAGCCGCGCGCGAGGTCGGGCAAGAGCCGCGAGAGATTCGCCGCCTCGTTCAGCGCGGGGATCACGATGGCGAGCCTCATCGGCCCGGCCCGATCGTGAGCGCGTCGTAGAAGGCGACGGCCCGCTCGCCGGTGTCGTCGGTGTCGGTCATCAGCGCGATGCCCACGATGCGCGGCGGCTCCGCGCGCATGATCCGGCGATAGTCCTCGTAGATGTCCCGGGTCTCGGTCACCCAGCGCCCCGCCTCCGCGGCCCCGCTCCGCACCACCACGATCTTGGCGCGGGCGGTGTAGGCGTTGTCGAGCACCGTGCCCACCGGTAGCCGGCTCTCCCACACGTAGTTGAGCACGAGCCCGGGCGGGTAGCGGCCGTAGAGCAGCCGGTACGCGCCGAAGCGCGAGCGCTCCCAGACCGACGCGGTGGCCGGATCGTACTGGAAGGCGACGTACACGCGCGCGGCGTAGTCGTCGCCCTCCTTGCGGCGCGGGTCCGACTTCGCGAGCACGCCCTCCACCTTCCAACGCCAGGAGAGCACGCGGTAGACCTTCGGGTCGAGGTCGAGCGGGCGGTAGAGCCCGGAGGCCGCCGCGTCGCTCTCCGCGCGCAGCACCCACCGCTCGCCCTCGAGCACCACCGCGTACCGGGTGTGGCGCGGCACGCGCGAGAAGGTCAGCGGCTCCCAGCCCGCCGGTGGGCCGGTCGGATCCGTGGGTGGGGCGAAGTCGCCGAGCCGGAGCGGCTCGGCCGCGCGGCCGGGGGCGGCGGCCAGCAGCAGCCCGAGCAGCGCGGCGGTCAGACGCGCGAGGCCGGCGCGCGGCGCCCTCATCCCGTCCGCAGCAGGTCGTCGAGTGCGGCGCTGCGCCCGCGCAGCCAGCGCGGCAGCAGCGAGAGCGCGACGAGCAACACCCCGGCCAGGGCCAGCAGGAGCAGCATGCGCCGGGCGTCCCAGGCGCCCGCCACCACCGCCCCCGCCGCCGCGGTGAAGGCCAGCGTGCCCGGTAGCATGCAGAGGAACGAGGTCACCGCGTACGCCCCGAAGCGGATCGAGGTGAGCCCGTAGGCGTAGTTCTGCAGGTTGAACGGGAAGATCGGCACCAGGCGCGTGATCATCACGATGCGGAAGCCATGGCGCGCCACCGCGCGGTCCATGCGCTCGAGCGCCGGATAGCCGGCCATCCAGCGCGCGACGGCCGCGCGGGCCGCGTAGCGCGCGATCAGGAAGGATAGGCACGCGCCCGTGGTGGCCGCGATCGCCACGTAGACCGTGCCCCACGCCGCGCCGAAGACCAGCCCGCCCAGGATGGTCAGCGGCAGCGCGGGGACGAAGGCCACCACCGCGGCCACGTACCCCAGGATGAAGATCACCGGGGCCCACGCCCCGAAGCCGTCGATCCGCTCGCGCAGCCGCGCCAGGTTCTCGAGCCGGATCAGGTCCGTGAGCCCGAGGGCGCGCACGAGGACCACGGCCAGCGCCAGGCCGAGGAGCGTGACGACCAGCAGCCGCTTGCTCAGTACTTGCCCCGGGCGCGCTCGCGGGCGGGGAGGTTCTCGAGGCAGGTGGTCCACCACCCGGTGCGGATCGTCGCCGCGAACTCGGGCGGCAGCCCCTCGCGGTCCATCTCGCGCGCCAGCGTCTCGTGATCGTAGGCGAGCGGCACGAACTCCACCTGGAGATCCGGCGTCGCGGTCAGCACCGTGTACCAGACATTGGTGCGGCCGTCGTTCTCGGGCCGCCCGATCACGCCCACGTTCACCGCGTGCCGGGCGTCGGGCAGCGCGCGATGCCACTTCATCCCGGTGTGCGTGCACAGCATCACGTCGGTCTCCGCGCGGTCCATCAGATGGCGCAGCAGGCCGTTCGGCGTGGCCGACTCCCACAGGAACTCGTTGACCACCCGCGGCGAGCCGTGGCACATCAGCACGCGGTGCGGCCCCAGCTTGAGCCGCCGGTGGCGCGGCAGGGCCCCGAGCCAGGTCTTATGCTCGGCCGAGGTGTGCTCGAACGTGTAACGGTAGCTGATCGCCGCGTAGTGATTGTCGCGCGGGTCGGTGTAGCCGCAGCCGCAATCGGTGCGCCCGGAGGCGAGCGACTCGTCATAGTTGCCCTGGATCGCCAGGACCCCGTGCTCGCGCAGGAGCGGGAACACGCGGTCCGGATGCGGGCCGAAGCCGCCCATGTCGCCCAGGCAGAACACCGCCTCGACGTCGCGGCCCCGGGCGTCAGCGAGCAGCGCCTCGAGCGCGGGCGCGTTGTTGTACACGCCGCCGAACACCGCGATGCGCCGGTACTCGCTCAGCTGTTCCGACATGTCATCCCCGTCTCCCGGCACGTCACGCACGCCGGATGATAGAGGGGCGTGGGCTTGAAGGAGTCCGCGAGGCTGCCGGTCGAGAGGCGCGCGCCCTCGAGCCCGGCCAGGATCGGGCAGGCGTAGACGCCGCCCGCCGCCACCACGCGGGCGTCCGCGCACTGGAGCACGGAGCGGTCGAAGCCCTCGAGATCCTCCTCGGTGAGCGGCGGGGTCGCGCCCGCCGGCTGGCGGCCGAGGCCGAACACCGGCATGATCTTGACCCGCGGCCGCTCCACCCCCTGCGCGTGCAGGAAGTCGCGGAAGCGCTCGTACATGCCGGAGCCCGCCGGGTGCTCGTCGCGGGTGATCTCGGTGGCGGTCACGATGGGCAGCAGGCCCCGCTCGCGCAGCAGCCGGACCGCTGTCACCGCCTTCGCCCACGCGCCCTCCCCCCGGATCCGGTCGTTCTTCTCCCGATCCGTATCGTCGAGGCTCACCCGCAGCTCGAGGGAGTACGGCGCCCGCGCGGCGAGCGCGGCGAGGGCGTCGGCCACCTCCGGTCCGATGAGGGTGCCGTTGGTGAGCACGGTGGTGGGCGCGGCGGCGAGCGCCAGCTCGAGCAGCGGCAGGATCTCGCCGTGCAGGAACGGCTCGCCGCCGGTGAAGTAGATCTCCTTGACCCCCACCGCCTCGGCCTCGCGGATGGCGCGCTCGATGGTGGCGGCATCCAGCGGCTTGAGCCAGGGCGACTTCGGACCGCTCGCGTTGATGCAGTGGCGGCACTCGAGGTTGCACCACGTCCCGGTGATCTGCACCCAGAGCGTGGAGAGCCCGACGAACGGGGCGACGGGCGCCTGGCCCGTGGGCGTGATGGTCACGACGGGCAGCCGGGTCATAGCCCCCGCTGGAGGATCTCGGCCGCCGCGGCCGGGCCAGCGCCTGGCGTGGCTACGATGTCGTTCAGCACGACCCGGCCGAAGAGGGGCTTCATCGGACGCTTCGGCATGCTCCCGTCCCGACGCGGATTGTCACAGCCGCGTCAAATCAGACGAAGACACCTTCCGGCAGGAACGCGGAGACGATCCAGTTGGGCGCGTCCACGATCTCGCTGATCTTGAGATC
>DASQAL010000277.1:0-1516 GCA_035635775.1 Candidatus Acidiferrum sp. | reverse complement strand
CTCAGGTCGCCTGAGATGGGCTGGAGCACGGCGGCGGGCGCGCCGATCAGCAGGGCCACCGCGAGCGCGCGGCGGTGGAAGGCGTTGCGCGGGTGGCGGAGCAGCGGCCAGGCGTGGATGCCCGCCACCACGAGCCCGGTGGACGCGTAGGCGGCCAGCGTCATGTGGAGCACCTGCGGGAATGCGGCCGGCTTCATCATGGCCGCGATGGGGTCGATGTCCACCGCGCGCCCGTCCACCCAGCGGATGCCGGTGGGCGCGTTCATCCACGCGTTGGCGATGACCACGAAGACGCCCGACAGCATGCCGCTCACCGCCACCGCCCAGCCCGCGGCCAGGTGCGCCCGTCGCGAGATGCGGTCCCAGCCGTAGAGGTAGACCCCGAGGAATACCGCCTCGGTGAAGAACGCGAAGCCCTCCAGGGAGAAGGGCATCCCGATCACCGCGCCCGCGTGCTCCATGAAGGTGGGCCAGAGCAGCCCCAGCTCGAAGCTCAGCACCGTACCCGAGACGGCCCCCACCGCGAAGAGGATGGCGGTGCCCTTGGCCCAGCGATGCGCAAGATCCAGATAGATGCGGTCGCCGGTGCGCTGCCACCGCCGCTCCGCCACCACCATGAGCACGGGCATGGCGATGCCCACCATGGCGAAGATGATGTGGAAGCCGAGCGACATGGCCATCTGGGAGCGCGCGGCGAGCAAGTCACTCATGGCTGGGTTCCATGGTAGACCTCGCGGGCGGAGCCGGATAGAGTCGCCGCAAAGGAGGAGGAGCCATGGCCGCCTACGTGATCACGTATCTCGAGGTCACCGATCCCGACGCGTTCCAGGTCTACCGCAAGGCCGCCGGCCCTACCTTCGCCCCGTATGGCGGCAAGCCGATCGTGGTGGACGGGCAGTTCGAAGTGCTGGAGGGCATGACCCAGCCGAGATCCATCGTCGTCGTCGAGTTCGAGAGCATGGAGCAGGCCCGGCGGTGGTACGCCTCGCCGGAGTACGCGCGGACCATCCCCATGCGCCAGCGCGCGGCGAACGCGAGCCTCATCCTCGTGGAGGGGCTGCCCGCGCGGTGAGGCCGGCGCGGGTCAGCACGTCGCCGTCCGTCTCGCGCGGAGCGTGCGGGCGGCCCAAGGCGGCGGCGGTGCACCTGCACCACGACCAGCGCGAGCCCGATCCTCGTCGACGGCCTAGGCCCGTGAGGTGCTGGATATCACCCTGTAAGGGCACCCTTGCGCTTGACACCCCGACGGCCGGACTCCACGATCTTCTTTGCGGTGGTCGTCCATATATACAGGTCTAATGAGTCTCGCTGAATATACTAACGTTCACCGCGGAAGGCTCAGGCCGGCGTGACGAAGAAAACTGAACGGGAGCGGCGAGGGGTGACGCAAGCGGCGGCAGCCGGCGCGCAGCGGCGCATGCAGCGTCTGCAGATCCGGGGCGCAGACGTTGGCCAGCTCCTGGCCTTTGAGATTGCCCCAGACCTGTTCGACGGGGTTCAACTCCGGCGCGTAGCC
>DASQAL010000276.1:0-8698 GCA_035635775.1 Candidatus Acidiferrum sp. | reverse complement strand
CTCCACCACCCGCCCCTCCGCGTCGTGCCGCATCACCACCCGGCTCGCGTCGCACGCCAGCCGCTGCGACGTTCCCGCGGGAACGTGGCTCCCCTCTTCCAGCACGGATTGGCCGGGTTGCTCCGGATCCGCCAGCACGGCAGCGTCCACGTGGACGACCACCTGGTACCGCTCACCCGGGGCCCCGGGATCGAGCTCCTGATGCAGCGCCGTCTCGGCCAGCAAGGCTAGCGCGTCCGCCTGCTGCTGCGCCCGGGTCGGCGCCTCCGCGGCCGGGTCGGTGACCGGCAGGGCGGCCTCGGTGATGAGGCGCTTCTGGTACAACGTCTCGCGCGCCGCGTCGAGGGCCCGCAGGAGCAGTGCGGCACGGCCTGGAAGGGTCCACGACGCGCAATCGCGGGGCGCGCCATGATCGCTCGTCTCCTGTTGCGTGACCGCGCATCACGGGCCGAATGCGAGGCGCTCAGGGCGCATTCTTTGACCGAACAGGAGCCACGGAGGGGCCACTTGCAAGGAGCTGTCAAGCAGGAGCGTGGAATATCAAGAGTCTTCCTGGCGACGAAGCTGGGACGCCGCTTGTAGCCCCCCTCACCCTGCCCTCTCCCCTGAGGGGAGAGGGAGAGGTCGGGAGCTAGATCTTCTCGCCGAGCTTGTTCCAGTCGTCCAGGAACTTCTTGAGGCCGATGTCGGTGAGGGGGTGCTTCATGAGCATCTCGAGCACGTTGAACGGCATGGTGGCCACGTGGGCCCCGGCCTTTGCCGCGTCGATGACGTGGAGCGGGCTGCGGATCGAGGCGGCCAGCACCTGGGTCTTGAACCCGTAGTTCCGGTAGATCTCGCAGATGTCCCGGATCAGGTCCATGCCCACGTGGCCGATGTCGTCGAGGCGGCCCAGGAACGGGCTGATGTAGACCGCGCCCGCCTTGGCGGAGAGCAGGGCCTGCGGAGCCGAGAAGCAGAGCGTTTGGTTGACGCGGATGCCCTCCCCCGTGAGGTACTTCACCGCCTTGAGCCCGTCCTTGGTGAGCGGGCACTTGACCACCACGTTGGGCGCCACCTGCGCCAGCTCCTTGCCCTCCTTCACCATGCCGTCGAAGTCGGTGGCCACCACCTCGAGGCTCACGTCCCCCGGCACCACCCGGCAGATCTCCTCCACCAGCGGGCGGAAGGGGCGCTTCTCCTTGGCGATCAGCGAGGGATTGGTGGTGCAGCCGTCCACCAGACCCATCGCGACGCCCTCACGCAGCTCGCTCACATTCGCGCTATCCAGAAAAATCTTCATTCAACCCTCCCTGTCAGGCGCGCTCGACCCGGACCTTCGTCCCGGAGCGCACCGACTTGAACACGGTGGGATCACCCAGCATGCGACCGAAGACGTTGACCGGGCTCGCGGGCCGGATCTCGTTGCCCCGACTCGCGGGCGTTTGCCCGAAGAAGATGCAGAACGCGGAGCCGGGGGGCCAGTAGGCAAGATCGCCCAGCTCCACCACCTCGCGGGCGTCCTCCGCCTTGGCCTTCACCGGGATGCCGAAGTAGATCTCGTCCCCCCAGGTCTCGCCGGGGATGTCGAGCGGGAGCGCGTCCCAGACCGCCGAGGCCGTCTTCGAGGCGTTCAGCACCGCGTCGGCCGTGACACGGCCCGCGGTGATCCGGATCTTCCTCTCCGCCATGTGGATTCGTCCACCCGCTCCGAGTGTAGCCCCGGGCCGCGGGAGCGGCAAGGCGCAGCCGGGCTCAGAGCCCGTGCCGGCGCCGGTAGGCGGCGAGCCGCGCCTCGAGGCCGGCGCGGTCCGGGATGCCCGCGGCCCCGTCGGCCTCCACGGACGCGGCCGCACAGCAGGCGGCCGCCACCGCCGCGTCCCACGCATTGCCCTCCCGGTTGTAAGCGATGAGCAGCGCGGCCGCGAAGACGTCCCCCGCGCCGGTCTCATCCACCGCCACCACTCGATCCGCCTCGACCCCGTAGCGCTCGCCGTTGACGAAGAGGGTCGCCCCGTCGGGCCCATGGGTGACCGCGCCAACCGGCACCTGCTGGAACCATTCGAACGCGTCCTTCTCGAACGGCTCGACGTCCTCGTGGCTGACCACCACCGCCTGCACGCGCGGCAGCACCACGTCGGCGTCCTCCCACGGCTGGGGCGTCAGAATGCCGCCCTTGCCTCGCTGGCGCATCCACCCCTGCGGCAGGGCCACCAGCGAGGTCTCCGGGAACGCGGCGGCGAAGGCGGGGTCCACTTCGCCGGTGACCGGGGCCAGGGCGCCCAGCGTCGCGTCCTGCCACTCCTCGGGCAGCGCCCCCGCCTCCAGATCGGCCGACCGGGCGAGCACCGCGAGCTCCCGCGTCCGCCCCCCCTGGCCGATACGGTTCTGGCCGATGCGAAACGTCGTGGTGCGCTCGGCGGGGACGTTCACGACGTCGATGCCGGCCGGGATGGCGTCGCGCGGAAAGTCGGGCCCGAACGAGGTGAGCAGGCCCACGCGGAGGCCCAGCCGATGCGCCGTCATCGCCGTGTAGTACGCCGCGCCCCCGGGCCGCGTCCCACGCGGCGTCTGGTCGAGCGTCACATGCCCGATCGCGACGAAGTCCATCAGATGCTCATCTGCTTGGCGATGATCTCCTTCATGATCTCGGAGGTCCCGCCGCCGATGGTCATGAGGCGGATGTCCCGGAAGAAGCGCTCGATGGGGTACTCGCGCATGTAGCCGTAGCCACCGTGGAGCTGCACGCAGTCGTAGGCGACCTTCTGGGCCATCTCCGCGGTGAAGAGCTTCACCATCGAGATCTCCTTCACCGCCTCCTCCCGGTCCCGGAACTTGAGGCACGCCGCGTAGGTGAGCCAGCGCCCCGCCTCGATGAGGGTAGCGAGGTCGGCGAGCTTGTGCCGCACCACCTGCTTCTTCGACAGCGGCTCGTCGAAGGCGTGGCGATGCTGGACGTAGGCGATGGTGTCCTCCAGCGCCCGCTCGCAGCCGGCCACCGCGTGCAGGCCCGCCACCAGGCGCTCCCGCTGGAACACCCGCATGACCTCGTAGAAGCCCTTGCCCTCGGCGCCCAGGAGGTTCTCGGCGGGCACCCGCATGCCCTCGAAGGCGAGCTCGGCGGTGTCGGAGGCGCGGTTGCCCATCTTGTCGAGCTTCCGGCTCACCGTGAAGCCGGGGGTGTTCCGCTCCACCAGGAACATCGAGATGCCGCGGTGGCGCTTTCCCTCTCCCCTCTGGGGAGAGGGCAGGGTGAGGGGCTCGGTGGTGAGGGGCCCGGTGGTGAGGGGCTGGCCTTGGATCCTAGCGGCCACGAAGTAGATGTCGGCCAGCACCCCGTTGGTGATGAACATCTTGGAGCCGTCGAGCACGTAGTGATCGCCGTCGCGCACCGCGCGGGTCCGGATGGCGGCCACGTCCGAGCCGCCGCCCGGCTCGGTCACCGCGATCGCGGTGAGGGCCTCCCCGCGGCAGATCGCGGGCAGGTACTTCTCCTTGAGGGCCTCGCTGCCCGTCCAGTAGAGATGCGGGGAGGCCATGTCGGTGTGCACACCCACCGCCATCGCGAGCGAGGCACAACGGGCCCGGGCCATCTCCTCGCACAGCACCGCGGTGGTGAGCACGTCGGCCCCGGCGCCCCCGTACTTCTCGTCGTACTCCACGCCGAGGAAGCCGAGCGCGCCCATCCGCGGCCAGATGGACTTCGGGATCTCGCCGGCCTGCTCCCACTCCTCGACGTGCGGCTCCACTTCCTTCTGCACGAAGGCCCGCACCGCCTGCCGGAACATCTCGTGGTGCTCGTCGAAGACCTTCATGCGGTCGCCACTATGCCCACTTGGCCTTGACCGCGTCGCGGTCCACCAGGCCGTCGGCACCGCGCGGCAGCGCTTCGCAGAACGCCACCACCTGCGGCCGCTTGAAGCGCGCGATCTTCGTCCCCACGAAGTCGGTCACCTGCTGGGCGGTGTGCTTGCCGGGCGCCGCGACCTCCACCACCGCCTTGACCGCCTCGCCCCACTTGGCGTCGGGGATCCCGTAGACGCAGACCCCGGTGACGCCCGCCATCTGCAGAATCACCGCCTCCACTTCCGCCGGGTACACGTTCTCCCCGCCCGGCTTGATCAGCTCCTTCTCCGGCTTGCGCTTGACGTAGTGGAGATAGCCGTCGGCGTCGAAGCGGCCCACATCACCCGTGTGGTGCCAGCCGTTGCGGAAGGTGTAGGCGGTCACGTCGGGCTGGCCGAAATAGCCCTGGAACACGAGCGGGCCGCGCACCACGATCTCCCCCGGCGTGCCGACCGGCACCTCGTGGTCGTAGTCGTCTACCAGCCGCACCTGGGCGGCGGGCACCGGCCGCCCGGAGGCGCCGGGCCGCTCGGCCACACGCTGGATGGTCACGAACCCGCTCGTCTCGGACTGGCCGAAGCCGGTCCAGAACTGGGCACGGGTCTTCTCGTGCAGGCGCTGGATGGTCTGGGGCGCGTCGAGGCCGGAGACGTGGGTCAGGCTCGGGAGCGCGCTGCCCGCCTTCTCGGCCGCGTCGAGCAGGCTCGCCAGCACCGGGGGGAAGTCCGAGACGTGGGTGACGCGGTGACGGTCGATGAGCGACACCGCCTCCGCGGGGTCGAAGCGCGACACGATCACGTTGGCGCCGCCCGCGTGCATGTGGGCCATGGCCATGGCGAGCGCGCTCACGTGGAAGAGCGGCAGGGCCACCAGGTAGCGGTCCCGCGCGGTCAAGCCGAGACTGCCGATCGTGGTGAGATTGGCGGTGATCACGTTGGCATGGGTGAGCACGGCGCCCCGCGGCACCACGTCCACCGCCGCGGTGGAGATGACCACGAACGGGGCGTCGGGCGAGACCTCCGGCGGGGCGGGCGCGGCGCCCGGGCGGTAGAGGCCCGCGAGCGGCGCGAAGCCGGCCCCCGCGCCGTCGCCGAGCTGGTACCGGTGCGTCACCCCGGTGGACCCGAGCCAGTCGCCAACCAGGGGCCGCGTCGAGGCGTCTACCACCATCATGGCGGGCCGGGCCCGCTCCACCACCCGCTCGACCTCCTGCGCGGTGAGCCGCCAGTTGATCGGGTAGGCGATGATCCCCTGGCGCGCACAGGCGCCGTAGAGCTCGAGGTAGGCGGCGTCGTTCTGGGCGAGCACGCAGATGCGGTCGCCGGGGGCCAGCCCGAGCGCGGCGAGCCCGGCGGCCAGCTCGTCCACGCGGCCCTGGAGCGCGCGGAACGACAGGACCCGCTCTCCCTGGATGACCGCGGGCGCGTCGCCGTACACCGCGGCGCCCCGCGCGATCATGTCGTGGACCGTGAAGGCGTGGACGGTCAGCTCAGCCACCGCTTTCTCCGCTTGTAGTGCTTCACGTCGCGGTAGGACTTGCGGGCGCCCACCTCGGTGAGCCCCAGGTAGAACTCCTTGATGTCGGCGTTCTCGCGCAGGGCCTCCGCGCTGCCCTCCAGCACGATGCGCCCGTTCTCCATCACGTAACCGTGCTCGGCGATGGTGAGCGCCAGCGTGGCGTTCTGCTCCACCAGCAGCACGGTGAGCTGCTGCTCCCGGTTCAGCCGCCGGATGATCTCGAAGATCTCCTCCACCAGCATGGGGGCGAGCCCGAGCGACGGCTCGTCCAGGAGCATCAGCCGCGGATTCGCCATGAGCGCGCGGCCGATCGCCAGCATCTGCTGCTCGCCGCCCGAGAGGTACCCGGCCTGCACCCCCCGCCGCTCCTTGAGCCGGGGAAAGTACTGGTACACCCGGTCGATGCCCGCGTTGACCCGGCCCCGATCCCGCTCCGTGTGGGCCCCGGCGACGAGATTCTCCTCGGTGGTGAGGTGCTCGAAGACCCGGCGCCCCTCGAAGACCTGGACCAGGCCTCGCCCCACCAGCTCATAGGCGGGCAGCCGGTCGATGCGCTGGCCCCCGAACTCGATGGAGCCTTTCGTGACCTCTCCGCGCTCGGTCCGGAGCAGGCCGGAGATGGCCTTGAGCGTCGTGGTCTTGCCGGCCCCGTTGGCGCCGAGGACCGTGGTGATGCCCCCATCGCGGACCTCGAGCGACACCCCCTTGAGCACGAGGATGACGCCGTCGTAGATCACCTCGACGTTGTTGAGGTTCAGCATATTCCCAGCAGACCGGCCCCCCTCACCCTGCCCTCTCCCCGTCACCGGGGAAAGGGGGATGAGGAGGAACGGCCTATTTTGCCGCCGCCTTCTTGATGTGCTTGGCCACCACGTCCGTGTACGCCGCGTACCAGTCCGTGACCTTCTCGAACTTCCCGCCCTTCACCTGCCAGATCTGCACGAGCCCGCCGCCCTCGTGATCGGCCGGCGTGATCTTGAGCGGCGGCACCAGGCCGCCGAGGGTGAAGTTGGAGATCTTCTCGAAGCCGTTCTTCACGTCGACGCCGGTGATCTTGCCGTCCTTGCTCGCCTTGAGCGCGTTGCGGATCGCTTCGACGTGGAGCGCGGCGATGAGCACGCCCCGGTTGTAGTACACCGTGGACGCCATCTCCTTGGGCGCGGGCTTGCCCTGCTTCTTGTACATCTCGCGGATCTCGTCCAGCACCGGGTAGTCGGTGCCGACCCCCGCGAACTGCATCGTATAGTAGCCCTCCGCCGCGGCGAAGCCCCCCGCGGCTTCGATATTGGCCTCGGCCGAGGCCCACACGAACCCGATGACCTTCCGCAACGGGTAGCCCACCCGCTTGAGCTCCTTGATCGACACCGAGGGAGCGCCGCCGAAGAGATGGGAGATCACGAAGTCCGCGCGGAAGCGCTGGGCGATGTCCAGGATCTGGGCGCCCATCTCCACGCCCGGGGGCGGCACCGCGAACATCCGGAGCTGGAAGCCCTCGCTCGCCGCCAGGTCCTCCAGCACCTCGATCGGCTCTCGCCCCGCCGGGTTGTCGTAGAAGATGAACGCGATCTTCTTGCCCTTGAGGCTACCGCCCAGCTGTTGCTTGGCGAAGTGCACCGCCGCGGTGCCCTGCGACCAGTAGGTGGCGGCGATGGGGAAGATGTAGGGGTACCGGATCCCATCGGCGGCGGCGGCGCTGCCGAAGCCGGGGGAGGTGCCGGGGATCCTGTCCTCGGTCAGCTTCGCGGCGAGCGCGTAGATCTGGGGCGTCCCGTAGACCGCCATGGTGACGGCGCCCTCTTTCTTGTGGCGCTCGTAGGACTCGACCGCCGGCGGCACCTTGTACTCGTGGTCGATCTCGAGGGCCCGGAGCTTGCGCCCCTCGACCCCGCCCTTGGAGTTCACGAGACCGATGTAGTCGTGGAAGCCGGGGCACAGGACGGTCCCGACGATCTGGGTGGGGCCGGTGCGATCACACTGCAACCCGATGACGATCTCCTGCGCCGCCCCCGGTGAAACCGTCCCGAGCGCCCCCGTCAGCGCGACGAGCGCGGCCAGCAATCCGATCACGAACTGTCGCATGAGTGTGTCTCCTTTCTTCGCGTACTCAGTACGCGAACGGCCAGATGCGGAAGTAGCTTCGGATGTTCCGCCACAAGCGATTCAGTCCATCCGGCTCCACGATCAGGAAGAAGACGATCAGGGCGCCGAACATCATGAGGCGGAGGTTGGGGATGAGGTTGAGCACGACCTGTTGCGGCAGGAACAGGCCGCCGAAGGCCTCCATGCCGAGGCGGATCACGATGGGCAGCAGGGTGACGAAGATGGCTCCGAAGATGGACCCGAGGACCGAGCCGAGCCCGCCGATGATGATCATGGCGAGATAGTCGATGGACACGCCGATCTGGAACTGCTCGTAGTTGGCGATGCCGAGGAAGTAGGTGTAGAGCACTCCGGTCATGCCCGCGTAGAACGACGAGATCGCGAAGGCCAGCAGCTTGTACCGGAAGATGTCGATGCCGATGATCTCGGCCGCGATGTCCTGGTCTCGGATCGCGATGAACGCGCGCCCCACCCGGCTCCGCACCAGGTTCATGGTGCCCACGATCGCCAGGACCACGAAGACGAGGAGGAAGAAGTACATGTCGCGCTGGGAGCTCAGGACCATCGTGCCCAGGCGGGGCCGCGGCACCTCGATGGAGGCCTGCACGCCGCCGCTGATGAAGGTCACGTGGTTGATCGTCCACTCGATGATGAGCTGGCCGGCGAGGGTCGCGATGGCGAGATACAGCCCCTTGATGCGCAGCGAGGGAATGCCCACCACCGCCCCCACCGCCGCGGCCATGAGCCCGCCCGCGAGGAGGTTCACCGGCCACGGCGAGTCGAGCCGGGTGGCCAGGTTCGCCGCGGTGTACGCGCCCACCGACATGAACGCCCCGTGGCCGATCGAGACCTGCCCGGTGTACCCCACCAGGATATTGAGGCCGAGGGCGCCGATGACCGCGATCCACACGAGGTTGGCGATCGACAGGTAGTACTCGTGCAGCGAGAGCGGAATGACCGCGAAGAACAGCACCGCGAGAATCGCCACCGTCCACTTCGCGATGGGCAGCGGATACAGCGCCATGTCCGCCTCGTAGCTCGTCTTGAGAACGCCGCACTCGCGCTGGATCATGGCTAGACCCGCTCGATGATCTTCTTGCCGAAGATGCCGTAGGGCCGGATCATGAGGGCCAGGATCATCAGGACGTACGGGGCGAAGTCCTTGGTGCCGCCGCCCACGTACGGGTCGACGTAGCCCGCCGCGATGTTCTCGACGAGACCCACGATGAGGCCGCCGACGACAGCTCCGGGGATG
>DASQAL010000275.1:0-5101 GCA_035635775.1 Candidatus Acidiferrum sp. | reverse complement strand
GACAAGTACACCGTGCGGTTCGTGCTCTCCGCGCCGTCCGCCACCTTCCTGGCCAATCTGGGCGGCAAGTACAACGGCGTCATCCCCAAGGACGCCGGCGGCGACGGCAAGGTCCTGCTCACCACCGCGGTCGGCACCGGCCCCTTCGCGGTGGACAGCTTCGACCCGAGCCGCCGGCTCGGGCTCAAGCGGCACGCCCAGTACTGGGGCGCCCAGAAGCCGCTGCTCGACTCCATCGTGTTCCAGGCCATCCCGGACGAGTCTTCCATTGTGGCGGGGCTGCGGACGGGCCAGATCACGCTGGCCGAGTTCTCCTCGGCGCTGTCGTTCCAGGTGGCCAAGAGCGTGCCGACGCTCGAGGCGATCCAGGCCCCGTCCACCCGCTGGGTGGTGCTCGATCTGGCGGGCGATCAGGAGCCCACCAGCAAGCTCGAGGTGCGCCAGGCCATTGCGCTCGCCATCGACCGGGCGGCCATTCTCCAGATCGCGGGCTCGGGGCTGGGCCAGCGGCTCGGCGTGCTGCCGCCGGGCCTCAAGGGCTGGGCGCTGCCGTGGCAGGAGCTGCCGAATCAGCAGCGCGACGTGGCGAAGGCCAAGCAGCTCCTGCAGAAGGCGGGCTATCCCGGGCGCGTGCCCATGAAGATCCGCAACATCGTCGGCTTCCCCGCCCTGGCCGCCGCCCTGCCCGTCATCGTGGACAACCTGAAGGAAGCGGGCATCGACGTGACGGTGGAGACGGTGGACGGCGGCGTCTGGATCAAGGACTGGATCGTGCCGCAGTCGCCCCCCACCATGAACGACTGGGGCGGCTACGTGGACCCCGACCAGGCCTTTCACCGCCACTTCCACTCCGCGCCGGGCGGCCGGGACTTTCGGCGCTGGAAGAACAAGGCCGCCGACGAGCTGATGGACAGCGGCCGTGTCACGCTGGACCGGGCCAAGCGCAAGCAGCTCTACGACCAGCTCCAGCGCATGTTCGCCGAGGACCCGATCACGATCCCGCTCTACTCGCCGGATCTCCTCTACGTCCGGCAGAAGAGCCTCAAGGGCTTCCAGCCGCACTCGACCGGCTTCTACTACGGTCTGCGTTTCGCCTCCCTCGAAAGCTGAGGAGCGCGGTCCCGCGGGCGCGTGCGCGCCTACCTCCTGCAGCGCCTCGCGGCGATGGGGCTCACCCTCTTCGGGGTGAGCTTCCTCGTCTTCGCGATGGTGCGGCTGATCCCGGGCACGGTGGTGGAGCAGCTCCTGGGCCAGGCCGCGATGGCCTCCCCCGAGGTGGTGGCGTCGTTCCGCCGCTTCTTCGGCCTCGACCAGCCCTGGCACGTCCAGTACGGCGCCTGGCTGGCCGGCCTGCTGCGCGGCGATCTCGGCGTCTCATGGCTGTCCGGGCGTCCGGTGCTGGCGCTCTTTCTCGAACGGCTCCCCGTCTCGGCGGAGCTGGCCGTGCTCTCGGTGGGCTGGTCGCTGCTGCTCGGCATCCCGCTCGGCACCGCCTCGGCGGTCTGGCGCGGCGGGCTCCGCGACGGCCTCATCCGCGTGGGCGCGACGCTCGGCCTCTCCATGCCCGCCTTCTGGCAAGGCGCGGTGCTGATCCTGCTCTTCTCGCTCTACCTGGGCTGGATGCCCGCGCTCACGTGGGTGCCGTTCACCCAGAGCCCGTCGGCCAACCTGGCGATCATGGCGCTGCCCGCATTCACCCTCGGCACCGCCACCGCCGCCATGATCACCCGCATGGCGCGCTCGTCCATGCTCGACGTGCTGGGGCGCGAGTACGTCCGCACCGCGCGGGCCAAGGGCGTGGCGGAGCGCCGCGTGACCTTCCACCACGCGCTCCGGAACGCCCTGATTCCGGTGGTCACGGTGGCGGGCGTCCAGCTCGGCTACATCGTCGGCGGCATCGTGGTGGTGGAGGACGTCTTCACCCTGCCGGGCGTCGGCCGCCTCCTGCTCGACGCCATCTTCCAGCGCGACTATCCGGTGGTCCAGGGCGTGATCCTGCTCCTGGCCACCGCCTTCATGACGCTGAACCTGGTGGTGGATCTGCTGTACACCCTGATCGACCCGAGACTGCGCCGTGGCTGAGGGCCGGGCCGCGTGGTGGCTGCTCCGACGGCCGCTCCTGGCCGGCGCCGGCCTCACGCTCGCGGGGCTGGTGCTGGCCGGCACGCTGGCTCCAGTGGTGGCGCCCTATTCCCCGACCGCGGTGGACGCGAGCCACGTGTTCAGCCGGCCGGGCGGCGGGCATCTGTTCGGCACCGACCGCTTCGGCCGCGACCTGCTCTCGCGCGTGGTCTTCGGCATCCGGGTCTCGCTGGGCATCGCGGGAGCGGCCATCGCGATCGCGCTCGTGGCCGGCGGGACGCTGGGCATGCTGGCCGGGCTCGGCCGCGCCGCGGACCAGGCGCTGGGCCGGGTGATGGACGTCTTCTTCGCCTTCCCGCCGATCCTGCTGGCCATCGGCATCGCGGCGGTGCTGGGCGCCGGGCCCGGCACCGCGGTGGTCGCGATCGCGGTCGTCTATGCGCCGCTCTTCTTCCGGGTCGTCCGCGGCAGCGTGCTGGCCGAATCGGCCCAGACCTACGTGGAGGCCGCCGAGGCGCTGGGTCTCGGCCGCCTCGGCATCCTGTTCCGCCACGTCCTCCCCAATATCATCTCGCCCATCGTGATCCAGACCGCGGTGTGCCTCTCCTACGGCATCCTGATCGAGTCGGCGCTCTCGTATCTGGGAGTGGGCGTGCAGCCGCCGACGCCGTCCTGGGGCGCGATCCTGAACGAGGGCAAGGAGTTCTTGACGCTGGCCCCGTGGGTGTCCCTGTTCCCGGGCGCCTGCATCATGCTGGCGGTGCTGTCGTTGAACGTGCTGGGCGACGGATTGCGCGACGCCCTCGATCCCCGAATCGAGATGAGGTGAGCATGACCTACGAGCCGAGCGAGAAGATCGGCACCCTGACCGACGCCGAGCTGGCCACGTTCCTGGACGAGCCGTGGAACGGGCGCATCGCGACGATCACGCCCGAGGGCTGGCCCTATGTCGCGCCCGTCTGGTACGAGTTCGAGCGGGCGACCCGCAGCTTCCTGGTCGTCGGCCGCGAGCGCGCCCAGTGGATCGCCCATATCCGCACGAATCCGCGCGTGGCCTTCCACGTGGCCGACGACCTGCATGCCCACCATACCCGGGTGCAGGTGCAGGCCACCGCGCGCATCCTGGAAGGGCCGATCGCCCCCACCGCGAGCCCGACCCTGCTCGAGCTGACCCATCGCCTCTCGCGGCGCTACCTGGGCCCGGATGGGCCCCGCTACGCCGAGCGGACCCTCGGCCGTCCCCGCGTGCTGGTGCGCCTCGCGTCCGTGAGTTGGACCACCTGGACCGGCCAGGAGTGGCACCCGCGCTATCGCTGACGACCTGCTCTTCCGCTCCCTCAGGCCGGAAGACTTCGAGCCGCCCGCCGCCTAGTCCTTCGTCCAGAGCCGATACACGGACCGCTCCAGCGTGCGATCCGGCACTGCGCCGAAGCCGAGCCGGGACAGCCACTCGTCGGTGAGGAGCCGCTGGAAAGGCCCGTTGACCTGGATCACGTGGCGCGCGGCCGCGATCTCGTCGTCCACGTACGCGGGGAGACGCGCCGGCCAGTAGGCGGCGTCCATCTCGAAGTAGAGGGATCGCGTCAGCTCGCCGCGGGCGAGGAGGGGGATGGTGGGGTCCTCCGGACACCGGACCGGGCCGGGTAGCGTCCGCGCGAGGGCGACGACGTCGTGGTAGCTGGCGTCGCCGTGCACGCTGACGAATGCCGCCACCGCCTCCCCCGGCCGGCGCGCGGCGAAGGCCAGGAGCATCACGACGAGGATCGCCGAGGCGGCCAGGCGCCGGCCGATCGACAAGGTGCGGTCGTCGAGGAACCCGTACGCTCTGGGGAGCTGGAGCGTCAGGAAGCCGGCCGACGCGATGAACAGCGGCAGGAGCGAGTTCCGGGCGCCTCCGGCTTTCGCCATGGTCACCACCCCGGCGATCAGGAAGACCCCGACCGCGGCGCTCCACCAGCGGCCTCGCGCGTCGGAGGGCCGGGCCGGTCGGGTCACGAGATCGAAGGCGACGAGGAGCAGAGGCGCGTACATCAGGGCAAGATCGAATCCGATTCGAAGGGCCGTCACGGGAAGCACCGGATAGGTGGCCGGCAGCGTCACCATGTAGAAGTGCGCGGTGGGATTCGCCCAGCGAATCGAGGCGATCGCGAGCAGCACCGCCACGAGCGGCAGGGCGGTAAACCCGAAGGTGGCCAGCCGACGGCGAGAGAGCCCGCCGCCGCGAAGAGCCTCCGCGACCGCCGGCACCAGGGCCGCGGCGGCGAGGGGCTGTTTCGCGAGGAAGGCGAGCACGAACATCGCCAGGCTCAGGATCAATGTCCACGCGCGCGGGCGCTGTTCCCAGTCGGCGAAGAGCAGGAGCGCGACCAGCGCGAAGAAGATGGCCACCATGTCCGGCCGGGCGTCGACGAAGTAGAAATAGGCGTTGTGGTTGCAGGCGAAGAGTAGTGCCCCGCCGATCAGCCAGGCCCGCGGGTCGCGCGACGCGGAGTTGGTGAGAACGAGACCGACCACGCCCAGGGACGCGGTCAGCGAGAGGAGCTTGCCGGTGAGGACCGATACACCGAAGAGACGGAACAGCCAGCTCGTCAGGAGAGGAACCAGGGGGCCGTACATCGTGGAGGCCTGGTCGAGCGCCGGATCGGCGTAGACGGGCAGGCCCTGTAGATGGCGCGCCGCGGTGACCGTGAGGGCGGCGTTCCACGGATCCTTTGGTGCGGGATGCCAGAGGTGAAAGACGATGCCCGCGGCGTTGAAGAGCACGACGGCGGCGGCCACGACGGCAAGTGGAGCGAACGGCGCGAGCAGGCCCGCTCGGACCGCAGGGAACGAGAGTCCGTCGTGGTGCGCGGACGCCAGATCCCGGCCAGACGGCAACGGCGACTCCTGAAACGCCGGACGGTGGTCGATAGGAAAAGTGGCAGGACTCTACGGCGCCGGGCGAATCGGTGTCAAGTGCCCCCTGCCCTGCCCTTACTGCTAGACTCCGCTAGAGCCGGCCGTCCTGCTCGACCCGCTT
>DASQAL010000274.1:0-5980 GCA_035635775.1 Candidatus Acidiferrum sp. | reverse complement strand
GAGTAGCGGCCGTCCGCCAGCGCGCCGATCGCGCGCCGCATGCGCTGCTCGGCGCGGTCCATCAGCTCGACCACCGCGGCCCGCACCACCGGGGCGCCGTAGCGCGCGGCGAGGGCCTCCACCCGCTCGGCCGCCTTGCGGCAGGTGCCGATCATGGCGTCGAAGTCGCCCTTCCGCTCCCGGGGCCCGCGCATGTTGTGGAAGATGAGATCCAGCGCGGCCTGATTTGGCGTCCCGCGGTCCACGATCCGGATGGGCGGGATGCGCACCCCTTCCTGGAAGATCTCGGTGGCGTCGCCGGAGAGGCTGCCCGGGCTCATGCCGCCCACGTCGCCCCAGTGCGCGCGCACCACCGGGAAGACGAAGAGCCGCCCGTCCGCGAAGAGCGGATAGATCATGGCCACGTCGTTGAGGTGGGTGCCGCCGGTATAGGGGTCGTTGTGCAGGAAGATGTCGCCTGGGTGGATGTCGTCGCCGAACTTCTCGCGCACCGACTTCACGGACCAGGCGATGGGCACGATGTGGAGCGGGTGGTCCTGCCCCTTGGACATCGCGACGAGCTGGGCGTCGCCGTCCATGAGCACGCACGAGAAGTCCTCGCCCTCGTAGAGGATGGAGGAGTACGCGGTGCGCACCAGGGTGACCCGCATCTCGCGCACGATGGAGGAGAAGGTCTCGCGCAGGACTTCCAGCGTGATCGGATCAACCGGGGAGGGGCTCATGCCCGGGCCTCCCGTTCGAAGCGGAGGTTGCCGTGAACGTCCATCGCGCCGCGCCAGCCCGGCGGCACCACGGTGGTGGCTCCGAACTCCTCCACGATGGCGGGCCCGCGGAGCTGCGCCGCCTCGGGCAGGCGCTCGCGGTCCCACACCGGGCAGTCCTGCGCCCGGCCCTCGAACCAGACCGGCCGGCGCTCGACCAGCGCGCCCTCGAGCTCTGCGCCCGGCGCCGCGTGCCGCTCCGCGGCCGGCTTGGGCACGAGGCCGTAGGCGGTGAGCCGCGCGTTCACCAGCTCGATCGCGGCCCCGGGATTGGCGTGGCCATAGGTGTCGCGATGCCGGCGATGGAAGTCGGCTTCGATGGGATCGAGCACGAGCTCGGTCTCGGCCGCGGGGATGTTGAGCTCGAAGGCCTGGCCGCGGTAGCGGAGGTCCAGCGAGCGCAGGAGCTTCTGCTGCTGCGGCGCGAAGCCCTCGCGCTCGAGCTGCTGGCGGGCGGCGGTCTCCATCTCCGCGAAGGCCAGGCGCAGCGCGGGGAGGCGCTCCCTCAGCAGGCCCACGCGCGTGCGGACATCATCATGCTTGATGTCGGCGGCCAGCAGGCCCAGCGCCGAGAAGTTGCCGGGGTGGCGCGGGACGAGGACCCGCGGGATGCCGATCTCCTCCGCCATGGCGAGGGCGTGCATCGGGCCGGCGCCCCCGAAAGCGATCAGGGTGAAGTCGCGCGGATCGTGGCCGCGCTGGATGGAGATCTCCCGGATCGCGGAGGTCATGCGGGCGACCGCGATCGTGACGATGCCCTCGGCGAGGGCCTCGACGCCGAGGGGCCGCGCCATGCGCGCGCCCAGGTCCGCGACGGCCCCGCGCGCGAGCGAAGGGTCGATGCCGATGCTGCCGCCCAGGCGCCGACGGGTGCCGATGCGCCCGAGCACGACGTTGGCGTCGGTGACCGCGGGCTCGGTACCGCCCAGGCCGTAGGCCGCCGGCCCCGGCGAGGCTCCGGCGCTGCGCGGGCCGACCTGGAGGCTACCGTCCACGTCGAGCCAGGCGATGGAGCCGCCGCCCGCGCCCACCGTGTGCATGTCGATCTGCGAGACCTTGACCGGGAAAGCGCCCACCATGGCGTCGGCGGTCATCAGCGGCTGGAGATCGCGCACGAGACAGACGTCGGTGGAGGTGCCGCCCATGTCATAGGTGATGAAATCGCGGATGCCCGCGGCCGCGCCCACGAAGCAGGCCTGGCTCACCCCGCCCGCCGGCCCCGAGAAGATGGTCTTGATGGGCAGACGGCGCGCGGTGTCGGTGGTCATCATGCCGCCGCTCGACGCGACCGTGAGCACGCCGTGGGTGTAGCCGGTGGCGAGCAGGCGCTCCTCCAGGGAGGTCAGGTAGCCTTCCATCAGGGGCTGGAGATAGGCGTTGAGCACGGTGGTCGAGAAGCGCTCGAACTCGCGGTACTCGGCCACCACGTCGGCCGAGCAGGAGACGGGCAGGCCCGGGGCGCGGCCCTTCACCGCGTCGGCCACGAGGCGCTCGTGGGCGGGGTTGAGATAGGCGTGGAGCAGGCACACCGCCACCGCCTCCGCGTCCCCCGCGAGGGCGCCGTCGAGCGCGCGCTCGATGGAGGCGGGGTCGAGCGGGACCAGCACCGCGCCGTCGGGGCCGAGCCGCTCGGTCACCTCGAAGCGATGCTTGCGCTCCACCACCGGCTTCGGGCGCACGAAGGTGGGGATGAACAGGGCTGGAATATTCCGCTTGGTCCGGCCGATCTCGATCAGGTCCCGGAAGCCGGCCGTGGTCAGCAGCGCGACGCGGGCCCCGCGGCGCTCGAGCACCGCGTTGGTGCCCACGGTGGTGCCGTGCACGAGGCGGCGCACCGCCGCGCCCGCGATGCCGAGGGCCTCGAGCCCGGCCAGCACCGCGGCCGCCTCGTGGCGGGGGCGCGACGGCACCTTGGTGACGACCACGCGCCCGGTCTCGGCGTCCACCGCGGTGAGGTCGGTGAACGTCCCGCCGACGTCGATGCCCACGATGTACATGGGTCAGAGCCCTGCGATCCACATGGCTACAGCCCCGCGTCGTCGAGCACGAGCTGGGCGGCCGCGACGAGGTTCGGCGCCCGATCGGCGATGTGGGCCATCCGCGGGTCGGTGGACTCGCCGCGCACCCAGCGGCGGTGGAGCTGGACCACCACCACCACCGTCTTCCAGAGCGCGAAGGCCTCCCACCAGCGCGCGGCCGCCGGATCCAGGCCGGTCCGCGTGGCATAGCGCGCGGTGATCTCCGCGCGCGTCGGCAATCCCATGTGAGCGAGGCCCGGCCGGGTCCCGCGCTGGGTGGCCGCGGTGTCCATGGGATCGGGCCAGTAGTTGAGCAGGGTGCCGAGGTCCACGAGCGGGTCGCCGAGGGTCGTCATGTCCCAGTCGAAGATGGCGGTCACGCGGTCGGGATTCTCCGGGGCGAACTGGCAGTTGTCGAGCTTGAGATCGTTGTGGACGATCGACGCGCGGCTGAGCGGCGGTCGGCGAGCGGCCAGGCGCTCGTGGATCCGCTCCATCTCGCCGGTCGCGTCCTCCGGGCGGGCGAGGGCCCAGCGCTTGGCCCAGCCGTCGAGCTGCCGATCGACGAAGCCGTCGGGGCGGCCGAGGTCGGCGAGCCCGCACGCCGCGGGCTCGAGGGCGTGAAGATCGGCCATGGCCTCGACGAGGCCGAAGGCGAGCCGGCGGCCGGCCTCGGGATGCGCGCGGAGGGCCGGCGGCATCGCGTCGCGCACCACCAGGCCGCGGCGGCGCTCCATCACGAAGAAGTCGGCGCCCAGCACCGCGGGGTCGTCGCAGAAGAGGTAGCCGCGCGGCGCGCGGTCGAAGTGGTGCCAGAGGCGTGAGAGCACCTTGAACTCGCGCTTCATGTCGTGGGCGCCGGGCGCGATCTGCCCGAACGGCGGCCGGCGCAGCACCAGCTCGTGCGGGCCCACCCGGAGCAGGTAGGTGAGGTTGGCCGAGCCGTTGGGGAACTGCAAGACCTCGAGCGGTCCCCGCGCGGCCGGCAGCACCTCGGCCAGGCGAGGGGTGAGCCACGCTTCGAGTGCGGCCCAGTCGAGCCGCTCGCCGGGACGGACCGGCGCGACCTCGGCCGGCGCCTCGTCCGCGGAGGAGGGACGGATCAGGCCGCTCCTCCGTGGATGCCGAGGACCGCGCCGGTGGTGAAGCTGGAGGCGCTCGAGGCGAAGTAGAGCGCGGCGCCAACGACCTCCTCGGGCTCGCCGCCGCGGCCGAGGGCCATCGTGGTCCGGGCGCGCTCGCGGAAGGCCTCGAGGTCCCAGGCCTTGGAGATGTCGGTGAGGAAGGGCCCCGGCATGATGCAGTTCACGCGCACGCTGGGGCCGAAGGCGCGCGCGAAGCCCTCCGTCATCGCGTTCACCGCGGCCTTGGCCGCCGCGTAGGGGATGACGTTGGCGGTGGGCCGGATCGCGGAGGTGCTCGAGACCATGATGATGGATCCGCCCGCGCCCGCCGCCATCCGCGCGCCCACCATCGCGGTGAGTCGGAACGGGCCCTTCAGATTCACGTCGAGCACCTTGTCCCAGAGGTCCTCGGTCACGTTCTCGATGCGGTCGTAGAGCGGCGACATCCCCGCGTTGTTGACCAGCACGTCCACGCGGCCAAACTCCTTGTAGGCGGTCTCCGCGAGGGCTTCCACCTGGCCCCAGTGGCCGACGTGGCAGGCGACGGGGAGCGCGCGGCGGCCGGTGGCCTGGCGCACCTCCGCCGCGGTCGCCTCGCAGGTCGCGAGCTTGCGGCTCGCGATGATCACGTCGGCGCCGGCCTGGGCGAAGGCCAGCACCATGGCGCGCCCGAGGCCGCGGCTGCCGCCGGTGACGAGCGCGACCTTACCGCTCAGATCGAAGAGGCCGGAGGAGTCGGCCATGCGGTCAGCAGCCGAGCCTCTCGGCGAGCTCCACGAAGTCGCCCGCCACGACGTCGAACGGCTGCCCCGGCTCGGGCTGCGACCCGGGGCGGCCGGGGCCGAACTCGAGCGGGCGCGGCACGTAGGCGGTGCGCAGGCCGCAGCGCGCGGCCGATGCCAGATCGGCCGGGTGCGCGGCCACCATCAGGCACTGCTCGGGCCGGAGCCCCAGGGCCTCGGCGCTGCGCAGGTACGCCTCGGGAGTGGGCTTGTAGGCGCGCGCCACCTCGGCGCCCAGGATCGCGTCCCACGGGAGCCCCGCGCGCTTGGCCATGTCCACCATGAGCGCGATATTGCCGTTCGAGAGCGTGGCCAGGGTGAAGCGCTGCTTGAGGCGGGTGAGGCCGGGGACCGCGTCGGGCCACGGATCCAGCCGGTGCCAGGCGTGGTTCAGGTGGTCGATCTCGGCCGGCGAGACGCCGATGATGCCGAAGTCGCCGAGCAGCCGCACCAGGCTCTCGCGGTGCAGCTCGTCGAGCTTCGCCCACGGCCGCCGCCCGCTGCGGACCTCCTCCATCGCGGGCTGGTAGAGCCCGCGCCAGGCGTCCGCGAACTTGCCCCAGTCCACCGAGAGGCCGCGAGGCTTGCCGAATGCCTGGCCTTCCCGGATGACGCTGGTGCGCCAGTCCACCACGGTGCCGAAGACGTCAAAGGTGAGGGCGCCGATCGCGGATTCATCCATGGTGGGTCTCCCGTGAGGTGTCTCCCGTCGGGGATGCTACGACGGGCGGGATGGGGAAGGCAAGCCACCGCGCCTCAAGCGTCACCGGTGTGTGGTAATGTCGGCCGCGGCTCACCAACTCGAACCGGGGAGGGCAACGATGCTCGCGATCTGGGTGAAGGTGAAGATCAAGGCGGCGATGCGGGACAAGTTCCTGAAGGCCATCGAGGCGGACGCGCTCGGCTCGGAGCGGGACGAGCCGGGCTGCCTGCGCTTCAACGTGCTCCAGGACGAGAAGGACGAGAACGTCTACTACTTCTACGAGGTCTACAAGGACCAGGCCGCGCTCGAGGCGCACCGCAACACGCCGCACTACGCGATCTGGCGTGGGGTGGCCGACGTGCTGGAGGGGCCCACCGAGCCCACCCGCTGCAAGCCGGTATTCCCGGCCCGCGCCTACTGGGGGAAAGTGTAGCGGTCGCTGATCCCTGTTTCGAGCGCGGGCTTCGAGGCTGTGAAGGAATCGGGCGGGGTGCCGGCGGTGGCCCCGTCCGAAACATCGGACGGCCGGGAGCGGGGCCCTCGCTCCCACCTGGCGCTCGCTCGCCAGTCCGCGGCGGCCGGCTTACGGTGT
>DASQAL010000273.1:0-3026 GCA_035635775.1 Candidatus Acidiferrum sp. | reverse complement strand
ACGGCCCTCGCGCTCGGCGCCCGGCTCGGTTTCCGGCCGCTCATCGCCCACTGCCATCTCGGCCTCGGCACACTCTACCGGCACACCGGCAGGCGGCAGGAGGCGCAGGAGCACCTCGTGACCGGGACGACGATGTATCGCGAGATGGACACATGGTTCTGGCTGGAGCAGGCGGAGGCGGGGATGAAGGAGTTGGCATGAGAGTCGTTGAGGGTATTCGCTCGCTCATCTCGAGGCGATTTCTTCAACTTCGAAACGGTCTAGTTTTTCTGGGCAGGTCGCGCTGAGCGCGACAAGATTTCCTCGACCTAGCCAGGATTATTCACGAAGGATGAAAGAGAAGAGCCACCGAGTCTCTCGCAGGTGCTATAGAAGCGGTGTACGACACTTGGTGAATACAGTTGAACGGTTCGGGCGGTTGACCAGCGCATCATGTCCCTCCACCGGCATATGGAAGGACGGTTTCTTGAGGTGGATCGGTGCTTTGACCGGGTGGACGAGCGCTTCCGGGAGGTCCTCGGCCACTTCGACGAAGCGTGACCTGGCGGTCCTCAAGGAACAGGTCACGTTACTCCAGTCGCGGATCGGCGACATGAGCGTCGGCTAGGCGGCTCGAGGGAAATCGCGCCTACCGCGGTGGCTGCTTGGTCCGGGCGCGCGCCACCAGCTCGGCGACGCGATCGCGGTCCTCGCCCGTGGGCACCAGCGCCATGAAGCGCTCCCACGCGGCCACCGCGCCCGCGTAGTCGTGCTTCTGCTCGTAGAGCACCTGGCCGCGGTAGAGATAGGCGGGGGCGTACTTCGGGTCGATCTGGAGCGCCTTGTCGAAGGTCTCGAGGGCGGAGTCGGCGTGACCGCCGACCGCGACGATGAGGCCCAGGTGGGTCATCGCGTCCACGTTGCGCTCGTCGCGCTTGAGCACCGCCTGGTAGGCGGCGATCGCCTCGGAGTAGCGGCCCTCGAAGAGGCTCTGGCGCGCGGCCTGCAGCATGCCGGCCAGCATCTCGGGCGGGATCGGCTTGCCGGGCTCGAGGCGGACCGTGGGCGGCCCGACCGGGGAAGGGGGCGGGCCCGGCACCGGGATGCGGGCGCCGGGCGGCGTGAAGGTCTCATCGCGCTCGGTGAAGCGGCCGGCGTTGACGCCGATGATCACGCCAAAGATCACCAGCACCGCCGCGCCGGCCGCGAACGTGGCCGGGTGCCGCGTCCACGAGGCGCGCTCCGCTCGCAGCACGGTTGTCCGCGGCTGGGGGAGCGCGGGGGCCATTTCGGGGCCCCCGCGTAAGAGATCCAGCTCGGTGATCAGCACCCCCGCGCGGGACTCGTAGCGCTCGCGGAGGCTCTGGAAGTCGGGATCGGAGAGATGGCCCGCGTCGTGGTCGAACTCGAGCTCGCGCAGCGCGCGATAGAGGGCGGCCTTCTCCTCTTCCAGCTCGAGCCGGCGGTCGTCGGAGGCGCGCCCGGGCGACGGCGCCGCCGCGCCGGGGCGGCCGCCGAGCAGGGGCCACAGCACGATCACGAGCGCGGGCACCACGATCGCGGCGATCAGGGTGATCTGGAGCGCGGTCACGGCTCGCGCTCGGCCATCTCACGCTGGATGCGCGCGCGCATCGCGGCGTCCGGCGCGGGGCCGGGGCTCGCCTCGGCGGCCCGGCGGCTCCAGCGCCGCACCAGCAGGAGCACCAGCACCAGGCCCGCCCCGAGGGCCACGAACGGCACCACCCAGACCAGCAGGTTGAAGCCCTGCCGGGGCGGGGAGAGCAGGATCCAGAGGCCGTACTTCTCGACGAAGTAGGCCTTCACCTGCTCGGGCGAGTCGCCCGCGGCGAGCCGCTCGCGGATGATGCCGCGCATCTGATTCGCGGTCTCCGAGGGCGAGTCGGCCACCGAGAGGCTCTGGCAGACCACGCACCGGAGCTGGCCGCCGATCTCGTGGACGGTCTCCTCGCTGACCGGCGCGGCGGCGAGCGGGGATATTGCCGCGAGCGGCGCGATCAGGAGCAGGGTCAGGGCCAGCGCGCGGATCACGCCGGCTCCGCCAGCAGCTTCTCGACCTGCTGCTTCATGATCTCGTCGGTGACGGCGCCGACCTTCCTGAAGCGCACCTGCCCCTTGCGATCGATGAAGAACGTCTCCGGGACGCCGTAGACGCCGTAGTCCACCGAGACGCGGCCCGAGGGGTCGGGCGCGTTCGGAAACGTATGGCCGAACTGGGCGAGGAAGCGCCGGGCGGGCTCCTCCTTGTCCTGGATGTTGACGCCGATCAGGACGGCGCCGCGATCCCGGTAGGCCTGCCAGGCCCGCTCGAGGCTCGGCGCCTCGTCGTAGCAGGCCGGCACGCACCACGACGCCCAGAAGTTGACGACCACGACCTTGCCGCGCAGGGCGTCGAGGCTTACCGGCTTGCCGTCGAAGGCGGTCAGCGCGAACGGCGAGGCCGGCTTGCCGAGCAGCGGCGACGGGATATCGCGCGGGTCGGTGCGAAAGCCGTAGGCCAGCAGCGCCAGCACCGGCACGACCGCGAGCGGGATCGCCCAGCGTAGCGCGCGCGAGCGCGCGCTCATGCCACGACCGCGTGATCCCGACGCGGCCGCGCCGCGGTCCGCCGGCCCTCGGGCACGATGGCGAGCGCCGCGCCCAGGGTCAGGATCAGGCCGCCGATCCAGAGCCAGGAGACCATCCGGTTGATCTGGACCTTGACGGTGGCATGCGAGCCGTCGCGGGCGAAGTCGCCCAGGACGAGGTAGAGGTCCTCGACGAAGCCCAGCCGGTAGTCCACCGCCGCGATCGGGGTCTGCTCCTGGGGGTAGAACTTCTTGGCCGGGGTGAGCACGGTGTAGGGCCCGCGGCGGTCGGAGACCGAGAAGGTGCCGACGACTTTGAAATGGTTGGACTCCTCCACCGGCTGCAGATCGTCGAAGCGGATGGTGTAGCCGGCCAGCTCGACGGTCGCGCCGCGGTTGATGGTGGCCTCGGTCTGGGTGGACCAGGCCTGCGAGCCGGCCACGCCGAGGGCGATGACCAGG
>DASQAL010000272.1:0-21539 GCA_035635775.1 Candidatus Acidiferrum sp. | reverse complement strand
GCGCGCTCGAAGTCGAGGCGGCGCAGCTCGACGGCGTCCCAGCCCGTCTTCTTGATGACGGCGAGCTCGTCCGCGAGCGGGGTGGTGTCGAGCGTCCACGTGTGCAGCGACAGGCGCATGGTCATGGGGTCCTCCTCATTGCCGCGGAAGTCCGAACGCCTCGGCCAGCAATTCATACGAGCGTAGCCGCGCTTTGAAGTCGTGCGTGATCGTGACGATGATCAGCTCGTCGGCCTGGTAGTCGGCGGCCATCGCCAGCAGCCGCTCGTGCACCTGCTCGGGCGTGCCCACCACGCTACGCCGGGCCGCGTGCTGGGCGATGGCCACCTCCTGCGCATTGTAGGGGTAGCTCTCTGCCTCCTCCACCGACGGGTACGGGGCGGGGCGACCGGTGTAGAGCCGCACGATGAAGAGATCGCGGCTGCGGGCCAGGCGCCGCGCCTGCTCTTCCGTCTCCGCGCAGACCGCGAAGACGGCCACGCTGCTGCGCGGCGCGACCAAGTCGGGGGAGGCGCAGAACCGCTCGCGGTAGGCGCGCGTGACCTCCGCTCCGCCCTGCTCGTTGATGAAGTGGGCGAAGCAGAAGGCCTGACCGAGCTGGGCGGCCAGCAGCGCGCTCTCGTCGCTCGAGCCCAGGAGCCACAGCTCCGGCACGCTCGGGCCGGCGGGCATGGCGTGCACGCCGCGCCAGGGATGCTCGGGCGGCAGGTCGTCGTGGAGGAACGCGACCAGATCCTGCACCTGCCGCGGGAAGTGCTCGATCCCCAGGGCGCCGGGACCGTGCCGCAGGATCCGGGCGGTCCGCTGGTCGCTGCCCGGCGCGCGGCCGATCCCGAGGTCGATGCGGCCGGGATGGAGCGTCTCCAGCATCCGGAACTGCTCGGCCACCTTGAGCGCGCTGTAGTGCGGGAGCATCACGCCGCCCGAGCCCACCCGGATGTGGCTGGTGACCGCGGCCACCTGGGCGATCAGCACCTCGGGGCTGGCCCCGGCCAGCCCCGGCGTGGAGTGATGCTCGGCCAGCCAGTAGCGGTGAAAGCCCCAGCGGTCGGCCGCGCGGGCCAGCTCGAGCGTCTCGTGCACGGCCTCGGCGGGCGTGCCGCCGCTCCGCACCGGCGACTGGTCGAGGATGCCGACGAACATTGAAACTAGTTGATCCGCTTCGTGCGGCCCTTCCACTCCCGGTCGCGCAGGACGAACTTCTGCACCTTGCCGGTCGAGGTCTTGGGCAGGTCACCGAACTCGACGGCGGCCGGGGCCTTGAAGTGGGCGATGTGCTGCTTGCAGAACTCGATGATGTCCCGCTCGGTGGCGCTCTGCCCCGGCTTGAGCGTCACGAAGGCCTTGGGCCGCTCGCCCCATTTGTCGTCGGGGATGGCCACCACCGCGCACTCCAACACGCTCTGGTGCCGGGCCACGCACTGCTCGACCTCGATGGTGGAGATGTTTTCGCCCCCCGAGATGATGATGTCCTTCTTCCGGTCGCGCAGCTCGATGTAGCCGTCGGGGTGGCAGACGCCGATATCGCCCGAGTGGAACCAGCCGCCGCGGAAGGCCTCGGTGGTGGCGTCGGGCTGCTCGAAGTACCCCTTCATCACGTTGTTGCCGGCCATCACCACCTCGCCCAGCGTCTCCCCGTCGCGCGGCACGTCGTTCATGTTCCCGTCCACGACGCGGGCGAGGTCGAAGAGCGCGTAGCCCTGCCCCTGCCGGGCGGCCAGCCGCGCCTGCTCCTCACCGGGCAGCGCGTCCCACTCCGCGTGCCAGGCGCACACGGTGTGGGGGCCGTAGGTCTCGGTGAGGCCGTAGACGTGGACGGGGCGGAAGCCCAGCTCCTTGAGCTTGCCCAGGAGCGTGGGGGACGGCGGCGCGCCGGCTACCGTCACCGTCACCGGCCGATCGAGCTTGTGCGCCTTGGGGTCGTTGACGACGCCGATCTGGACGGTGGGCGCGCCGTTGTAGTGGGTGATGCCCTCCCGATCGATCAGGTCCCAGATCCGACCCGACTCCACCCGGCGAAGGCAGACGTGGGTGCCGCCGACCGCAGTGACGCCCCAGGTGAAGCACCAGCCGTTGCAGTGGAACATGGGGAGCGTCCACAGATACTTCGCGTCGAAGGAGATACCGGTCTCGGTGATCTCGCCGATGGCGTTGACCCAGGTGCCGCGGTGCGAGTACATGACCCCCTTGGGCCGCCCGGTCGTGCCCGAGGTGTAGTTGATCGAGATGGTCTCGTCCTCGCTCTCGAGCCAGCTCTCCACCGGCTCGGGCGAGCCGCCCGCCAGGAAATCCTCGTAGGGATCGCCGGCGGCGCCGGTGTCGTCCACGCGCACCACCTTCATGTCGCCCAGATCGAGCGGCTTGATGAGCCCCTCGAGCTCCGCGTCCACGAAGAGGAACTTCGAGCCCGAGTGCTGGAGGATGTAGCCGATCTCGTTGGAGGAGAGCCGGGTATTGATCGCCACCAGGATGCCGCCCGCGGCCGGGACGCCGTAGTGCGCTTCGAGCATGGGCGGGATGTTGGGGCAGAGGAACGCTACGCGGTCGTGCTTCTGCAGGCCGACCGCCCGCAGCGCGGAGGCCAGGCGGTTCACCCGCTCGGCGAGCTGCCGGTACGTGTAGCGTCGGCTCCCGTGCACCACCGCCGCCTTGTCCGGGAAAACGTAGGCGCTGCGGACGAGGAAGCTCACCGGCGTGAGCTCGGTGCGATTGACCTTCAGATGCGTCATTGCGCGTGGCCTCCGATGGCGTGGATGAAATCCGCTCCCGCAGTGTACCCAAGCGCTTCCGGAATGGCGAGGGGCTGCTACAATGCCCCGCCATGGCCTGGGACGAGCGGATGAAGGATTTCCACGCCCGGCGCGCGAAGGCGCGCGCCATGGGCGGGCCCGAGCGGCTGGCGCGCTTCCTCACCCAGGCGCGCACGCGCTCCGCCATCGGCCGGCACCGCCTGGCCGGCTGGCCGACCAAGTTCTAGGCGCCGCTTCGTTGTCCCTCGCCTGGCTGGTCGGCGCGCTGGTCATCGCGGCGGCCTGCTTCGTCCAGGGGCTGGCTGGCTTCGGCATCGGCCTCGTTTCGCTCGCCTTCCTGCCGTTCCTGATGTCGCCCGCGGAGGCGATCGTGCTGATCACGGTCTACGCGGCCGTCTTCACCGTGGTCATCTTCATCCCGCTGCGCCGCGACTTCACGCTGCACGGCATGACCGAGCTGGTGGCCGGCACCATCCTGGCGACCCCGGCCGGCGTCTGGCTCCTGGCCGGGCTGCCGCCCGACGTGCTGAAGCGCCTCATCGGCCTGGTGCTGCTCGTGATCGTGGCCCTCGAATGGTTCGGGCTCTACCCCGAGCGGCTCCACGGCCGCGGCTGGGGATTCGGCGCCGGGCTCGCGGCGGGCCTGCTGGGCGGGGCGATCGGCACGCCCGGCCCGCCGGTGATCCTCTACGCGGCGGCCCAGGACTGGAGCCCGCGCACCGTGAAGGCCAATATCCAGGCCTTCCTGATCGTCAACCAAGCGGTGATCATGCTCGGCTACTGGTGGGCCGGCCTGCTGGACCGCGAGATCTGGCGCCTCACCTGGCTCTACGCGGCGCCCGCGGTGGCCGGGCTCGCGGCGGGCATGCTGCTCTTCAACCGGCTCGACCGCGCGCGCTTCCGCCGCGTGGTGTTCGCCGTGCTCTTCGTCTCGGGCCTGGTGCTACTGATCCGCGGGTGAGCGGGCGAGGAGATAGCAGCGGCGGCTCGGATGCTCGACCTCCGGGTACGGCTCCCGCTCGGTGCGCTCCATGACGAGAAAGCCGGCCGCCGCGAGGTGCGCGACCATAGGCGAAGGCATCAGGAAGCGGAAGTCCAGCGACACCGCGTGGCCCCAGAGCTCGTCGCGGTGCACGGTCTCCTCGCCGATGTGAAACGCGACGAGCAGGAGCCCGCCGGGCGCCAGGACCCGCCGCAGCTCGCGCAGGGTGGACCCCATCTCGCCCTCGCCGATGTGGATGAGCGAGTAGAAGGCGACGATGCCCGCCAGCGCGCCGTCGGCCAGCTCGAGCGCCCGCATGTCGCCGACGCGGAACTCGATGTCCGGGGAAAGCTTCCGGGCTCCGTCGATCATCCGGGGCGACAGATCCATGCCGAGCATCCGGACACCGTGCTCGTGGAGATACCGGGCCACGTGGCCGGGCCCGCAGCCGAGATCGGCGACCAGCCCGTGGTCCCGCACGTCTTCCGCGAAGCGGTTCAGCAGGTGCCGGTCGAGCGGCTTCCCGGCCAGCTCGGTGAAGATGCGCTCGGTGTAGGTCGCGGCGATCTCGTCGTAGCTCTCGCGGGTGCGGGACGGGTCCTCGCTCATCGGGCGGCGGGTTCGCTCAGCTTCTTCCAGACGAAGACGCCCGCCCTCGTCACGACATTCTGGCCAGCTCCGCCTCCAGGCGGTCAAAGTTCTGCTCGTTCGCCTCGACGGCGAATCCCTTGACCTTCTCGCAGGCCGCGGCCGTCTCGAAGAGCATCTGGAAGGTGACCTTGGTCTTGCCGGCTTGCTCGGCGAAGGTGGCCGTCACCAGAAACGCCGGCCCCGACACATGCTGGAAGACGATCCGCTTGGGTCGCACGATCTCGACAAAGACGCTCTTGTTCTTGTAATCGACCCCATCGGGGCCGTGCATGACGAAGCGCCAGACGCCACCCGGCCTCAGGTCGAAGGCCTGAAAGGTGCTCGTGAACCCCTTCGGCCCCCACCACCGCACCAGGTGCTCCGGGTCGGTCCACGCTCGGAACACGCGCTCGCGCGGCGCGGCGAAGACGCGCGTGGTGACGATCTCACGGGCCGAGAGCGGCTCCGCGGATCTGTGTTCCTCTAGCGACATGCCCTTCTCCCGTGCGCGTCCCTCACTGGCCTCCGTTGCCTGTATCATACCCGCTTCGATCGGGTGGGTCTCACCGGTCGAGACGCTTCAAGCGGCAACATCCCGGCCACGCCAACCAAGAACATACCGACCCGCATGGGTCAGCAACACATAGCCATACCCGAACACGAGCACCACAACGGAATAGAAGATGAGCACTCCAGCCCACGGCTCTGTACTCGCCGTCCACCATCGGACCGCGAGGAGGTAGGAAAGGAAGGGTGGAAGGAACAGAATCGGCGCGATCCACAACACGCGCCGATACCGCGCAACAGGTTGCCTCCGAAGCCACCAAAACAGGGCGGCCGCAAAGGGAATATACGCCGGCCAAGCGATCCCGGATAGATAGAGTGGGATCGTCACCCGATCAAAGAGGCCAATCGCCGGATTGTCTCGATAGACCAACTGGGCGACCAACGGTACCAGGACGGGCACGGCCGCGGAGCAGCGATAGTAAGTAACTTCGCTCATACGTTGAGCCCCTATCTCCGCCGGAGTCCGACGACGGCAATGAACCTAGCGATCGCTGGTCTCACCACCATGTTCTCCTTGAAGAGTGCCGCAGTCCCGGGCGTCAACAATGTCGCCAGTCCCGCCAATAGCACCCAGGGGCCTAGCCATCTGTCACCCATGTTGCCGGTTTATTCTGTTACCTGTCTTCCCGGTTGCTCAGCGCCGCGCCGATCATCGAATCAGCCGCGACCATGCCTTGCCCTGTATCCAATTGAATACCTGGTCGATCGTTTCCTGCTCTCGTCTGGCGAACCAGTGGTTTGTGCCAGGAGCGCATGGCTGGTCGGGTCTCGTCTCATCCGGACCATCAACGACGATCGCCGGAAAGCGCTCAGTCAGCTTCTGTGCGGGACCGAAAAGGTTGGTTGGGCACAGATCCTTGACGTGGTGCACGATCAGGAGAGGGGTCTTCAGCGCGTCGAAATTGAACTCCGAAAGCCCAACGCCGCGCCGCGGATCGCGATCGTAAAAGCCTGACATCAGGATCACCGCCGCAATGCGGTCGCCGAGCGCCTGCGCGACGTACGCGGCAGAAACGGTCCCGCGGCTGTGACCCAAGAGGACCAGCCTTGCCTTGGGATAGCGGCTCGTCAAGTCACGCACGACCGCTGTCATGTCTTCAAAATGCCGGGCGGACCGACGAAACTCTGAGTCCATGTCCGGCTGGTCGGAGGGCGCAGCTATGACGGCGACTGCGACTTCTGCGCGTTCGAACAGATCGCGCTGGCGCGAAAACAGATACGCGGTCCTGGCTACAACTTTGCCGTTCGTGGTCTCGAAACCGACGTTTCCTCCGCCACCAGGAAAGACCAAGAGAACCACCTGGGGATCAGACGGACTTGGCTGCCACAACAGAACTGTCTGTATGACGCCGGACCGCGGATTCAGCGTAATGATTTCGTCCGCGCTCGCTGGCGCATTGACGAAGCAGGGGGTGGCCGCGACCACGGCCAGCGCAACCTTCGTGAGCCGGTGCTGACGCTTCGCCATGCTGTCCTCCCACCTGTGTCAGCGAAGCCTAACTAATGGTTCTCGTGAATCAGGGTGATGCAAAATTGGCCGATTTTACGAGAGCTGCGGCCATCACGCAATTGCACGAGACTCATTAGAAGTATCCGGGTCTGGATAATTCGGCCACATGGCGCCCTGGTGCGGATAATCCGGCCGGGCTGGCCGGGACGATTTGGCTGGAGCGGCCTTTGGGGACGCGTGGTTGCGCATAGTCCCTCGGTGCTCGTCCAGTGTTACACAGACCTGGATATTTCGGGATGTCCCCTCTGGCCCCCCTCCGCCGAGGTTCGCGGGCATCGCCCGGCCCCTGCAGACGCGCTCGAGGAGCGCCCTGACGGCTATCGCGACGGGACGAGATCGAGGAACGGCGTGTCCGGATCGCTGGTGTAGACGATCAGCACCCGCAGGGGCTCGGTGGCGCTCCGGTTGTAGCCGGTCATCTTCACGTTCGGCGGCTCCACCATAGCCTCGCCCGCCTTCACCGTGATCGGGGCGCGACCCTCCAGCTCGAGCGTGAAGGCGCCCTCCAGCACGTGGACGATCACCGGGAACCGGTGCGTGTGGAACACCGTCTTGTCGCCGGGCTTGAAACCGGCGGTCAGCACGCGCACCTCCTGCTTGTCCCCCCGGGGCATTCCCGAGAGGACCTCCCGCAGCAGCAGCTGCGGGCTCGCGGTCCCCTGCGCGGCCGCGGACGTCACGGCCGCGAGCAGCGCGATCAGGGCCAATCCGACGCCGAGCGATCGAGTCATGCGCTCCTCCTCTGAGGGGTCAGTCGAGGCCCCAGGTGCGCACCTGCTGGGGGACCACGCGGAACATCACGCGGTTCTCGGGTATCGCGCGGCCGCTCCAGTAAGCCTCGAGGTGCGGGTGGTACTTGTCGAGGAGGCGGGTGGCCAAGGCGTGGCGCTCGGGGGATTCGCCGAGAAACTCGGCGCGCCCGCGGACCGCGACCCCCTTGATGTCGTCGCCGCGCGCGCCGCTCTCGGCGACGATGTGGAGCCGGGGGTCGCGCCGGAGGTTGCGAACCTTCTGCAGGCCGTCCATGCTGATCAGCGTGAGCGCCGACGGGTCGTGGAGAAACCACATGGCCGTGATCAGCGGCGTGCCGTCCGGGTTGATGGTGCCGAGGACGACGATGTCCTTGGTGGAGAGATATTGCTGGATGCGCGGATCGTCGAAGGTCATAGGTACCTAGGCTCCCCCTGGAAGATTCCCCCCTCACCCTGCCCTCTCCCCCGCGACGGGGGAGAGGGAGATGAGGAGGGCGGGCTCTTCCCTACTGGGCGATCCAGACTTTCATGAAGGTGTTGTTGTCGTAGGTGGTGAGGCCGGGCTTGTAGTTGCGGAGCTTCTGGTCCTTGAAGAACCAGCCCTCCACCCAGCCCACCGCGACGGAGGCGTGATCACCCTTGGCCAGGAGGTACCGCTGCAGCTCCCAGTAGAGCTGCTTGCGCTTGTCCCGGTTAGATTCCCTCAGCGCGCGGTCGGCGAGGTCGTCCACCTTGGGATCGGAGTACTGGCCGTAGTTGCTGCCCGCCTGGGTGGTGTAGGCGACGTGAAAGATACCGGAGGGCTCGTTGACGTCCATCGCCCGGTCCTGGGTGGCGATGATCGTGAAGTCGCCCTTGCCGAAGGCCGCGTAGCCGGCCGCGCTCTCGTGGGTCTTCAGCGTCCCGCGGATGCCGACCTTGCGGAGCTGGGCCAGGAGGAGCTGCGCGCGGTCCACGTAGTTGCCGACCTGCCGTACCGCCACCTCGATGTCGAGGCCGTTCGGGTGGTGCTTCTCCACCAGCTTCTTCGCCTCGGCGAGGTCCTGCTCCTTGGGCTGGCGGCACCCCGGCGCCTTGGCCACCTCGTCGAGCGGCAGGGCGAAGTCGCCGACCAGCTTCGGATCCAGGATCGCGCAGGGCACGCCCGCGCCCTCGAGCGCCTTGCCCACCAGGTCCTGGCGGTCGACGGCCAGGTTGACCGCCCGGCGGAGATCCGCGTTGTCGAAGGGCGGCTTCTTCGAGTTGAGATAGATGAGGAACATGGTGTTGATCGGCGCCTGGTAGATATCGACGTCGGTCCGGGCGCGGGCCAGCTCATCGGCCTGGGTCTTCCGCATCGGCGGCCACGCGTCCCACAGCATGATCTTCGAGGCCTTGGCCGCCGCGAGCTGGGTCGGCCCGCCCACCAGGATGTACTGCTTGACGCCGTCCACATAGGGCAGGCCCGGGATGAAGTAGTTGGGGTTCTTCTCCCACTCGATCACGCTGCCCCGCTCGTACTTCTTGAACTTGAACGGCCCCGTCCCGATCTGGGCCTCGGCGGAGTTCAGGTCGCCGTACTTGGTCAGGATGTGCTTGGCCGCCACCCGGCACCACGCCGACGCGATCGAGGGCAGGAACGGCGCCGCCGCGAACTTGAGCTTGAACTCGACGGTGTTGGCGTCCACCGCCTCCACGCTCGCCACCATCGGCTTGAGCGAGGCACCGCACTTGGGGCTCTTGAAGTCGGGGTTGAGCACGCGGTCGAAGGAGGCCTTCACGTCGGCCGAGCTGAACGGCTGGCCGTCGTGCCACTTCACGTTCTTCCGGAGATGAAACGTATACGTTTTGCCGTCCGGCGAGACGGTCCAGCGCTCGGCGAGGTCGCCCACCACCTTGCTCGGCTCGTCCGGATCGTAGTGGAGCAGCCCGCTGTAGACGCCCGCGGTCGCCTGCTGGACCACGAGGGGCGACTCGGCGTGCACGTCGAGGCGGCCGGGGTCGCCGTAGTCGAACCAGGTGAGGGTTCCGCCGGGCCGGGGCTTCTCCTGGGCGGCCGCCGGCGCCGCCATCAGGGACCCGAGCGTGAAGAGCACCGCGACAGCCAGGGCCGCGCGGCGAGTGCGTCTCGAGAGGCGCATCGTCATTGCTATCGCTCCTTTGCGAAACCGCGGGCTACCCGAGGCCGCCGCGGAGGCGCGGATCCGTCAGATCGCGGATCGAGTCGCCGAGTAGGTTGAGACCGAACACGGCCAAGCTGATGGCCAGTCCCGGAAAGAATACCATCCAGGGTGCGGTTTCGAGCGCCTGGATCCCCGCCGTGAGCATGCCGCCCCACGACGGCTCGTCGGGCGGAGCGCCCGCGCCGATGAAGCTGAGCGAGGCCTCCACCACGATGGCGTAGGAGATATTGGTGGTCACGAGCACGATATAGCTCGCCATGCAGTTCGGGATCAGGTGCCGGAAGATGATGCGCGTTTGCGAGGCGCCCGCCGCCTGCGCCGCCTCGATGAAGGGGTTCGCCGCCACCCCCAGAGCAACCGATCGAATAGTCCGGGCCGCGGTGGGGGTGAGCAGGATCACGAGGGCCAGGATCACATTGTCCACCGACTGGCCGAGCGCGGCCATGAGCGAGAGCGCCAGGATGATCGGGGGCAGGGCCATCAGGCTGTCCACCACCCGCTGGCTGCCCGCGTCGGCGGCACCGCCCAGGTAGCCGGTCACCGCGCCCCACACCGAGCCCAGGGTGATGCCGAACACCACCGAGACCACGCCCACGTAGAGCGAGAGCCGGGCGCCCCAGATCACGCGGCTCAGGAGATCGCGGCCGAGCTGGTCCGTGCCCATCGGGAACTCGCGGCCGGGCGCCACGTACGGGGCGAAGGCCGCGTCCTTGGGGCCGTGCGGGGCCAGAATCGGCGCGAACAGGGCCACCGCGATGAGGACCAGCACCACCACCGCCCCCGCCGCGCCGAGCGGCTGCCGGACCACGAAGCGGGTGAACGCGGCCTTCATGCGTACCGGATGCGCGGATCGAGCCACGCGTAGAGGAGATCCACCGCCAGGTTCACGATGAGGAAGACGAGCGCCATCACGAAGATCATGGCCTGGACCGCGGGGTAGTCGCGCTGGCTGACCGCCTGGATGAGCGCGCTGCCCATGCCCGGCACCACGAAGATCATCTCCATGATCACGAGCCCGCCGAGCAGACGCCCGCCCCACCAGCCGATGAAGGTGACCACCGGCAGCAGCGAGTTGCGCAGCGCGTGGCGGTAGATCACCGCGCGCTCGGCCAGGCCCTTGGCCCGCGCGGTGCGCACGTAGTCCTGGCGGATCACCTCGAGCATCTGCGAGCGCGTGAGCCGCGTGATGGGCGCGCTGATGTAGTAGGCCTGGGCCAGCGCGGGCCAGATGAGCTGCTTGAGGTTCTCCACCGGGTTTTCGGTGAACGCCACGAACTCGAGCGGGGGCAGCCAGCGGAAGAAGCGCACGAGCCCGTACAGGATGAGCGCGCCGGTGAAGAACAGGGGCAGGCTGAGCCCGCTCAGGCTGATCAGGCGCGCCAGGTAGTCGAGCGGGCCGTTCTGCCGCACCGCCGAGACGACCCCGAGGGGGACCGCCCACACGATGGCGATCACCAGCGTGAGCGCGGCCAGCTCCATCGAGCGCGGGAAGCGCTCCTTGAGGATGTCTATCACCGGGCGGCGCTGCACGTACGACTGGCCGAAGTCGCCGCGCACCGCGCCGCCGATCCAGTCGAGGTACTGGGTGACGACGGGGCGGTCGAGGCCCAGCTCGCGGCGGATCTGCTGGATCTGCTTCTGCTGCACCGCGCTCGCCTCGGAGCCGGTCTGGTAGACCAGGATCTCCGCGATGTCCCCGGGCACCAGGCGCATGAGCACGAAGATGAGGATCGAGGCGCCGAAGAGCGTGGGGATGAACAGCAGGAGCCGGTGCAGGATGTAGGTCGACACCGGGGTCAGGTCTTACATTCCGACATTTTCGAGCCGGTGGCGGCGAATGGTCTTGACCGTCGCCTCGGGGCTGAAGCCCAGCTGGAGCAGGGCCGCGCCCAGGTCGAAGGACTCGCGGTAGGCCGCGATCCTCCCGCCGCGCTTCTCGAAGAGGCTCATGCCGCGGAAGCGCACCCGGCGCCCCGCGCTGCGCGGGATCGCCTCGCTCACCACGTAGCCGAAGGTCCACTCGGCGGCCGCGCACTCGTCCGTCTCCACCACCGTCTCCATGGTCCAGGTGTACTCGCGGCCCTCGCGGAACATCCGCTCGAACATGGCGCGGAGCTGGTCGGCCCCGGCGTGCCCGCCGAAGAAGGTGTCGTGATAGCTCCCGTCCGGCGTGAAGCAGGCCACCAGGACCGAGACGTCCTGCCGGTTGAAGGCCCGCTCGAACTCCCGCACGATGCTCATGGCACGATTCTCCTCGCGGCGCGGCCGGCCGCCGGCGGCCCGGGGTTAGCGGATCACGAACTGCAGGTGGCGGTGGGCGTCCCGCAGGGCCGCTTCCGCCTCGGCGGGGGTGGCCGCGCGCGAGAAGATGAAGCCGAGATAGCGCGAGCCCTCCGGCAGGGGCACGACCGCCTGCCCCTTGGGGATCGAGATCGTCACGTCCTCGATCTGCGGGACCGCGCGGGCGTCGTCGAGTCCCCCCACCTCCTCCAGCACGCCGCCGCGCGGGATCGGGATCATCATGACCGCGGCAGCCGCGTGCTCGCGCTCGAACGAGGGCACCGCCCGACCGAGCGCGGACCGTAGAATTAGCTCCTCGAGCGACATGCCGGTGCCGAACCGGAGCGTGCGGCCGCAGAGCCCGCCGATCGAGCGCGCCGCGATCTCCAGCACCACCGGATCGAGCCCGGCCGCGGTCGGGCGCAGCCGCAGCTCGCAGTGCACCGCGCCGTCCGAGAGGCCGAGCGCGCGGGCGGCGGCGGCCGTCGTCTCCGCCACGCGGGTCTGGGTGGCCTCGGGCAGCCGCGACGGGGTCACGTAGATGGTCTCCTCGAAGAAGGGCCCGTCGAGCGGATCGGGCTTGTCGAAGAGAGCCAGGGTGCGGAGGACCCCGTCCTCCAGCAGGCCTTCCAGGGCCACCTCGCCGCCCGGCACGAAGCCCTCGATCAGGATGGTGTCGGTCCCCTCGCCCAGCTCCGCCACGCCCGCCGCGCGCAGGATCCCGCGGATCCGCTCGAAGGCGGCGACGAACTGGGTGGCGTCGTCCGCCCGGATCACGCCGCGGCTGGCCGAGAGCACTAGCGGCTTGAGCACGCACGGGTACGTCATGCGGGCCGCCGCCGCGCGCGGATCCTCGTCCGCCGCGACCGTGGTGAACGGCGGCGAGGGCACCCCCGCGCGGGCGAGCCGCCCCCGCATCACGAGCTTGTTGCGCGTGGCCTGGGCCGCGGCGAGCGGGTTCACGCGCAGGCCGAGCGCCTCGCCGATCGCGGAGGCCACCACGGTGGTGGCGTCGTCCACCGGCACCACCGCGTCGAGCGGCCGGCGCGCCGCGTAGGCGCGCATCTCGCGCGCCGCCGCCGCCGGATCGCCGAACGGCAGCGTGAGCAGGTGATCGGGGAACTCGCCCGCCATCACGTTCGGACGATCGGAGGCGATCACGAGATCCACGTCGAGCGTCCGCGCCGCCTCGACGAAGTCCTCGGTGCGGTAGGTGGTGGTGGGGATCAGCAGCAGCAGTCGCTGGAGGGCCATGGCCGCGGCGTCGCTGAGTTTATCACGGGGCGCGCGGCCCGCACTTGCGGTATACATGAGAGCCCGGCCCCCCACCGGGATCCCGATGACACGAGCCCGATGATACGAGGAGGTCAGAGCATGCGTGTCGGCATCATGATCGAAGGCCAGGAAGGGCTGACCTGGGAGCGCTGGCTGAGGCTCGTGCAGGCCGCCGAGGACATGAGCTACGAGTCCCTCTGCCGGTCGGATCATCTCACCGGGCTCTGGGGCGAATCCAAGCGCCCGTCGCTCGACACGTGGACCTCGCTCACCGTGCTGGCGGTGCGCACCCGGCGCATCCGCTTCGGCCCCCTCGTCTCCCCGGTGACCTTCTACCACCCGGCGCTCCTCGCCAAGATGGCGGTGGCCCTCGACACGCTCTCCAACGGCCGCCTGGACCTGGGGCTGGGCGGCGGCTGGAACGAGCACGAGCACGCCATGTTCGGCTTCCCGCTGCCGCCCATGAAGGAGCGGCTCGATCGCCTGGAGGCGGCCGCCCGCTACATCCGCGCCCTCGGGGTGGGCGAGCCGGTCACGCTGGAGCAGCCCTACTACCCGCTCCACAAGGCGGAGAACTATCCCCTGCCCACCCACGGCCGGCTGCGGCTCGTGATCGGCGGGCGCGGGGAGAAGCGCACGCTCCGCATCGCGGCCGAGTTCGCGGACGAGTGGAACTGCACCCGGGTGGACCTGGATGGCTTCCGGCACAAGCGCGAGGTGCTCGCCAAGCACTGCGCGGCGGTCCGCCGCGACCCGGAGACGATCGAGCGCTCCCTGATGATCCCGCTCGCCATCGGGCGCGACCGGGCCGACGTGGCCCAGCGCATCGCGGCGGCCCGCGCGACCTTTCCGCAGATGCCCGCCGACGAGGAGGCCTGGCGCAAGGCGAGCTTCCTGGTGGGCTCGCCCGCCGACGTCGTCGCGAGCCTCAAGGAGTGGGAGGCGGCGGGCGTGCAGCGCGTCATGCTCCAGATGCTCGACATGGAGGACCTGGCCGCGATCGAGCTCTTCGCGCGGCACGTGCTGCCCCTGGTGAAGTAGGCCCCCGGGCGATCCCATGGGCGCGCTCCTCACCGCCGACGGCCTCCTGGCGCTGGCCACGTTGTCCGCCATGGAGATCGTCCTCGGCATCGACAACGTCGTCTTCATCGCGATCCTGGTCGGTCGCCTGCCCGAGGCCCGCCGCGAGCTCGCCCGGCGGCTCGGGCTGATCCTGGCCCTGGGCATCCGCATTCTCTTGCTCTTCGCGATCTCGTGGATGATGGGCCTCACCGCCCCGCTCGTCACCGTGCTCGGGCACGGGGTCTCGGGGCGCGACCTGATCCTGCTGGGCGGCGGGCTCTTCCTGATCTTCAAGGCCACCTGGGAGATCTACGACAAGGTCGAGGCCGGCCACCACGAGCGGACCGCCGGCGCCGCCCGCGCCGCCTTCGCGTGGGTGATCTTCCAGATCCTGTTGCTCGACATCGTGTTCTCGCTCGACTCGGTGACCACCGCGGTCGGTATGGCCAACGACCTCGCGATCATGGTCACCGCGATGGCGTCCTGTACAGTTTTGCTCCCGAATCTCGGGCGTCATCGACGCGCGCGGCTCATCATAAGAGTCATACTGGACGGTGAGGAGGAGCGCGATGGCCAAGGTGGCCGAGGGGCAGCAGATGAATTCCGGCGGTCTGTTGCCCAGGACAGGGAGCCTCCAGCCGGAATGGCGACGCTGCGGCAAGCCCAGGTGCCGGTGCGCCCGCGGGCCCCTGCATGGCCCCTACTGGTACCTGCGCTGGCGCGAGGGCGGCCGGCAATGCCGACAATACGTTCCACGTGAACAGGTGAATGCCATGCGCGCCGCCATCGCCCAGCGCCGGCGACTACGTCCACCCGCATGGTCACTACGACAGGAGCTCGCCGAGCTCCGCCGACTAGCACAGGAGGTGCGCGATGACGAACATGCCGGATGAGACTGAGCGGGGCGACCTCGAGCCCACGCTCCGTGATGCGGACGACAGCGACGCCAAGTTCCGGGCCGCGCTAGAAAAGGACCGGCAGCAAGCCCAGCACGTCCGCCGGAATGCACGCGCGACCTACCGGGCCATGGAGGGCTGGAAGGGCGTGCGCGGTGAAGAGGACTGGCTGGAGGTCTGCGCGGACAGCCGGGAGCAGTACGAGTCAGGTGGGTTCTTCCTGGAACGGTTGGGGGCCGAGCGGTACCTGGACCCCAAGCTGATGGCCACCCTCTTGTCCCTGCGCCAGCGGCTCATCGCCGAGTGGGGCATTACCACCGCGGCCGAGATGATGTTGCTCGACCTGGCGCTGCTGGGTTATTACCACGCTCTCCGTGTGCACGGCTGGATCGGCGACTTGGCGCTGCACATCGAGCATCAGTTCTTCGGGCAGGACGCCCTCGCCGAGAACGGGCAGCGGCCGGGTAGGCGCCCGGGCCGCCGCTTCTCCGTCGAAGAAGATGTCCGGCGGCTGTCCGAGCAGCTCATGCCCCTCCTCGACCGGGCCAACCGGATGCTCATCCGCAACCTGAAGGCGATCAAGGAGCTCCGGCAGGGACTGGTCCCCGCCATCGCCATTGGCCGGGCGGAGCAGGTGACCGTCACCAACCAGCAGAACGGGCGGGTTCGGCGGAACGGGATCGAGCGCTCGTTCCCGGAGAGGGATCCGGCGCCCCGCGGCCAGGCGTAAGCGCACCCACAGTCCGAGGCGTCAGCCCGGGGGCAAGAGTGGGCGTCAGCAGCTCTACCACGTCGTCCTGAAGGCGACGGGCCCCGCCCGCCACGCGGTACACGCCGCCGGCAGAGCGGCGGTACCTCGTCAACCACAATCCGAACGGGCTCCAGCTGTTTCGGGACGAGCTCGGCGGCTTCCTGCACACGATGGATCGGCCGGGCCACGAAAATGACCGGGCGTTCTACTGCGAAGCCTGGAACGGCACGGGGGCGTACACGTACGATCGGATCGGGCGCGGCACCCTGCACATTCGGGCCGCGTGCGTCTCGGTGCTCGGCGGCATCCAACCGGGCCCGCTCGAGGGGTACCTGCGCGAGGTCTTCGGCGGCCAGGGGGATGACGGGCTGCTCCAACGCTTTCAGCTGGCGGTGTGGCCCGACGTCGTCGGGCGGTGGCGGAACGTGGATCGCTGGCCGGACGGCGATGCCCGGACGCGCGTGATCGAGCTCTTCCAGTGCCTGAACACGCTGAATCCGGCGAGGCTCGGCGCGGAGGAGCTGACCTCGGAGCAACTGCCCTTCCTGCGCTTCGAGGCCGAGGCCCAGGAGCTCTTCGACACGTGGCGGGCGGCGCTCGAGCAGACGCTGCGCGCCGAGGAGGAGCATCCGGTCCTGCTCTCGCACTGCGCGAAGTATCGCTCGCTGATGCCGTCGCTGGCGTTGATCTTCCAGGCGATCGACGCCGTGGACGCCGGTACGAGGGGCCCGGTCACGCGCGCCGCGGCGGAGCGGGCGATCGCCTGGTGCACCTACCTGGACGCCCACGCGCGCCGGCTCTACGCGCTGCTGACCGACGCGGCGCGGGTGGCGGCCGCAGTGCTCGCGACCAAGATCACGCACGGTCGGGTGGCGAGCCCGTTCACCGCCCGCGAGGTGTATCGGAACGAATGGGCGGGCCTGACGGAGCCGCGAGTCGTCCAGGGCGCCCTCGAGGGCCTCGCAGAGCTCGGCTGGATTCGGGCGGAAGCGGTGAGGGCCCGGGACGGCGGACGGCCCACCGTGCGGTTCCACATCAACCCGCGGCTCCGGGCGGGCCGGCGTAACCGCTCGCGCCGCGTGCCTCCGGAGGCGTCCGAGAGCCCCTGACGTCGCCCCGGGGTTTTGTCAGTTTTGTTGGTGATCCCCTGGTCCTGATGGATTGGGCGGTCTGGGCGAGCGTTGTACCATCGACCTCGCGGCGGAGCGGTGGTGGTGTCGTGTCGGCCCCGACCGGGTGCGGAGCGGGCTGACGCTGGGTCGCGCGCTTCCGCCTGTTCCTGGTAGTCATGGGCTTTTCGTGAAGCTCCTAAACACGTTGTCGCGATATCTGATCGTAGCTTGCGGCGACCTTGGCCCACAAGAGACCGGCACGATTAAACCACGCAGGGTGCATTGAGGCGCGGCCGAGCCAGGATTGGTTAGCTACTAGCGCCCCGACGACGAAATGTAGCCTGGAAGCGCGGGGGATTTTCAGACCCGCCCGCATCCCCCGGCTACTAGAGGAACGAATGTGAACCCGCCCAGTGGCCGCAGGAGCGAGTACTCTCCTTCACGAACCTTCGGTTGAAGCATCTCGGGCGATTCACTCAGCGGCTTCTGTCCCCAGAGCGTCTTTAGCTGGGCGTGGAAAAGTCGCCGGAGGTCGTGCTGGTGTGCGATCCCACCGTTGGCTCTAAGTGATCCTCTGTAGTGGAGCATTAGGCGCATCTATTGGCCCCCCGGCCCTCTCGGCCGAGCGCTGCTCATGGCGGTAATCTTCCTGACAAGCTGCGCCTCTCGCTCCGGGCTCATCTTCGGCACGTCCTCCTCGATTCGCTCCCGTGGCGCCATGTGCTCTTTCCAGAGGGCGAGAGTAGGCGAGCCGGGCCGCTCGGGCGGGTACCGGATCGGTCGCTTCACCCCCTCGGCGATGAGCCGCTCCGTCTCCGCGAGCAGATACTTCGCGTCCTCCTTCAAGGCGTCGCGCGAGATGAACGTCTGGCCCTGATCGAACACCAGGGGCGCGAGCACCGCGTGCACGCTGTCACCCGAGGCGAAGGCCTTCGCGAATGGCACACGGTACAAATATTCGAGATCGATCCGATTGGTGCGCCGGGCGTCGATGAGCTTCGCGAGCAACGCGAAGTGGAAGAGGAGAAGCACGCGGGCACAGAAAGACGCGTAGGGCGCGAAGATCGCGAGCCGCTTGTCGAGGGCCCGCTCCCATCGTCGCAGAATCGCGGCCCGCGTCGCGGCGTCAGCGTGGGCAAAGTCGATCTGAAGGCGGAGCAGGGGCTCCTGAGCTTGGAGTGTGCCGAGGATCGTGTCGACACGCTCGACCAGTTGCTCGGGGGTGCTGGGCAGGTCTCTCGCCCCGAGCGTGCCGAGCAGACGCTTCCGGGACTTGGCGAGGTCGATCTCGGAAATCGCGCGCCGCCACTCGTAGGCGGAGATTCTGTCGAACGTCGAGAAGTCGCTCACGTTCCAAGCGGTAAGAATCTTTTCCTGCGGCGGCCGCAGCGATGAGGGAGACAAGGTGAGAGTCCATGTTGGCCCTTTCGTGGGGCCGGGGCCCCGGTACGGTCCTGCCCACGCTGGCACATCCGGGGGCCGCTTTGAGGCCCTTCCCCCAAGTGGTCGCTGGGGGCCCCTGAGCGGGTCGGTCGGGCTCGGGGAGCGGCTCGGTGACCTCGTACTCCTTGGTCTTCGCGATCCGCCCGGCCTCGTCGCGCGCGAGCACTTCTTTCACGAGCACGCTGCGCATCCGCTTCGGGTCCGGGGTCGCCACTGGCGGCGCCGGAGTGGGGTCGGAGGGCCGGGGTCGCTGGCGGGGTCCCGAGTAGGCGTGCTAGGCTCCTCCCGGCTGACATGGCGATTCTAGAGCCCACCTTGCGCGTCGGCGGCAGACTCATTGTTCTGGCGTTCCTCGTCAGCGTCTTCTGGATGAGTTTCGCCCAAGTGAAGCTAGGGAGATATCTAGCCGAGCATCACCCAGGGCCCTTCCATCAAGTCTATCGTGACCGGCTCTTCCGAAAATTCTTCCTGTGGCCATTTCTCAGGGGAGGCTGAGGAGCAGCAATCGCTATGGTCAAGCGCAGCAGTCTGGCTTTCATCGTGCTGGTGGCGGTGCTGGTGGGCCCTGGACTGGGAAATTGGGGCGTCCGTTCGGGAGGCCCAGCCACGCCCGCAGTGTCCCGCAGTATGCCTCCCGGGGGTCATCTGCCGGTGGCCCTGGCGGCGCTGCCGGTCCCCTCCGCTGGCTTCGCCCAGGTGGCGGAGGCCGTGGGTCCGGCGGTGGTCAACATCAACTCCGTCACTCGGTTCAGCGGCTCCACGCCGATCGAGGAGTTCTTTGGCGACGAGTTCTTTCGACGCTTCTTCGGTGACGTCCCCGGGCGCCAGCAGGTGCAGCGCAGCCTGGGTTCGGGCGTGATCGTGGACGCGTCGGGCATCGTGCTGACCAACGCCCACGTGGTCGAGCGCGCCATCGACATCGAGGTGACCACCGCCGACGGCAAGAAGCACAAGGCCAAGGTCGTGGGCACCGACCGCAAGACCGACCTGGCCGTCCTCAAGCTCCAGGGCGGCGGCCCCTACCCGGCGGCCAACCTCGGCGACTCCGATCGGGTCAAGGTGGGCGACTGGGTGCTGGCCATCGGCTCGCCCTTCGGCCTGCAGCAGACCGTGACGGCGGGCATCATCAGCGCCAAGGGCCGCTCCATCGGCCAGGGGCCCTACGACGACTTCCTGCAGACCGACGCGGCCATCAACCCGGGCAACTCGGGCGGCCCGCTCGTGAACATGTCGGGTGAGGTGGTCGGCATCAACAGCGCCATCCTCTCCCGCACCGGCGGCAACGTGGGCATCGCCTTCTCGATCCCGGTCAACATGGCCAAGCGCGTCTACACCGAGCTGGCCGCCAAGGGCAAGGTCACGCGGGGATGGCTGGGCGTGTCCATCCAGCCGCTCACCTCCGAGCTGGCCAAGGGCTTCGGGCTCAAGGAGCCGAACGGCGTCCTGATCTCGGACATCGTGCAGGACAGCCCGGCCGAGAAGGCGGGGCTCGTCTCCGGTGACATCATCATCGAGTTCGACCGCAAGAAGGTGGACTCCCCGCAGGAGCTGCAGAAGGTGGTGGCCGCGACCGCGCCCGGCCGCGCGGTGCCCCTGAAGGTCTGGCGGGACAAGGCCGAGAAGACGCTCGAGATCAAGATCGGCGAGACGCCCGACGAGACGGTGGCCCTGAAGACCACCAACAAGGGCAAGAGCCTGCTCGGCCTCGACGTGCGGCCCATCACGCCCGAGCTGGCCCGGCAGCTCAACCTCCGCACCCCCGAGGGCGTCATCGTCGTCGCGGTGGACGAGGACAGCGCCGCCTCCGAGGCGGGGCTGCAGCGCGGCGACGTCATCCGCGAGGTGAATCGCCAGCACGTGCGGAGTCTCCGGGATTTCGCGAAGGCCACCAAGGACGTCAAGGACGGCGACCGTGTGACCGTGCTGCTGCAGCGCGGCCCGCAGTCGCTCTACGTCGCCTTCATCGTGGCCAAGGGCTAACCGAAGCGGACCGATCCGACGCCAGCAGCTCTACGCGAAGCCCAGTGAACTTGGTATGGAGTAAGTCGACATCGTGTGTCAGACATCGGCCCCTGATTGACGGCGCGCAGTTTCAGAAGCGGTATGCCTCGGCTTACCAAAAGTGGGCAGATGCAGAGCGACTACTCTGGGGTGCGGACTCTACCAACCATATCTCCAAGATCGGCCTTGGCTGCCGGGAAGCGATGCAGGAGTTCGCGTCTACTTTGGTCGAGATACACAAGCCGGCTCAGGTCGAGCAGAACCCGGCTCTCACCAAAAACCGCTTGCGGTCGGTTGTGGCGGCCAAGGCGACATCCTTCGGCGAGACGGAGCAGGCACTTCTGATCTCGATGATCGAGTACTGGGGGGCTGTCGATGGGAGCATGAACCGCTTGGTTCACGCCAATGCGAAGCAGGGCAGGCCCGTGACCGTCGAGGATGCCCGCCGAGTCGTGTTCCAGGCCTTGTGTGTCATGTACGAAATCGACCGCGCGCTGGACCAGGCGCCCGCGGCGTGACGCGGATCTGGCCCACGAACACGGCCGCCCAAGCGCCGCCCACAGCACTCGGCCGGGACGGTCTGGTGGCGAGGAATCGGGGCTCGCACAATCGAGCGCGAGTCCCGGCGGAGCAGGCCCAATTTTCCCCGCCTGGCAGGTGAAGATGGGGCTGATCGCGCCGCGTCCGATGCGCTATCAGGCGGCGGAGCTACGAGGCTACGCATCGGCTCCGGCGATACGACGTTGCTTGCGCCAAATGAGGTAGAGGTTTCGAGAGTAGATGAGGATTCCCGCCCCCTCGCCGAGGATGAAGACGGGATCGAGGCGGTGGAGGGCATAGGTGAGCAACATCAGCCCCCCACCAATGGAGAAGAACCAGAACGCTACGGGGATTACGCTCTCTTTTCGCCTCTCCGAGGCGATCCACTGGACCACGAAGCGCATGGAAAAGAACGCCTGCCCCACAAACCCGACCGACAGCCAGAATTGCTCGTTGCTCATCGTGCCTCTCCTGCTCCACGGGCTTCGCGGCGCCAGCATCTGTATAGTCCCAACGCGGTACGCACAACCTTGCCCCCCGACATCCGGCGGCGCTGATATAGACTCGCGGCAAGGCTCAAGACGCCTGCTCGGTGGAGGCACTATGACATCTCGTTCCGGCTGCATCCTGCTCGTTTTGCTCTGCTGCCTGCTCGCCTTCGCCACCTCAGCCTCCGCCGAGTGCGCATGGGTCTTGTGGGAGTACAACCCCACTAAGCAGAACCCAGGCGGTAGCCCGGTCCCGGTCGCCGCGTTCGCTAAAGGTGATGGGACATGCAAGCTCCAAATGGGTGGAGCAGATGAGAGCCAAGCGTACCTCTATGGCA
>DASQAL010000271.1:0-6998 GCA_035635775.1 Candidatus Acidiferrum sp. | reverse complement strand
ATCGCGACCTTCCGGCCGATGACCGCGGCCGCGGCCACGAGGACCCCGACCGCGACGAAGTCGGGGGGGCACTGGACGCGCTCGGCGACGTCCGCGACCCACGGCGCGAGCGCGTCGGGCAGCCAGGCGAGGTTGAAGGCGGGCACCGGCGGCCGGGCCCGCGGCACGGGCTGCGGCTCGGGCCACGAGGCCCCCCGCGGCGCCTGGGTCGCGCTCCGACGAGGCCCAGTTCGGCGGCGGATCCTGGGGCGGCTCATCACTCCGTCTCCTTGCCGATGTCTCCGGACGCGATGATGGGCCACCTGACGGGGGTGTCGCTCCCACGCGCCGCCACCCCACCCATCACCTGGATCGCGCGCGCGGCTCTCGTCGTTCGTTGCGGATCCGCTGAAGCAGTCGCGCGGTCGGTTCGGGGATGGCGCACACCCTGGTCTCCCACCGCGCGACGGTGACGCGGCTCCCGCTTAGCTGGCGGGCCAGGGCGGCCTGCGTGCGCGTGAGTCGGTCGCGAATCCGGCGCACCAACCGGGCCTGGTCGGTCCCGACCGTGTTCACGGTCCCGTCCGCGTCTGCCTGGGCCTTGAAGTCCTTGCTGCCGAGCCACCCCGCGGCCCCGGCCCCGCTGGTCGTTCACGGACGCCTGGCAGACGCCCGAGGCCCTCTGGAAGTCCTGGCGCTGCTCCTTGGCGGACTTGATCTGCGCGAACGCCGGCGCCGCGACTGACAGCGCTACCACGACCGCAAATACCTTGCCCATGACGTGTATCCTCCTCTTCCCCCGAGTGCCGCGGGTTTTTCAGTCAAGCAGGCCCAGGAGCTCCGCACACCGTGCCCCCGGGTCCACCACGTGCCCGGCGCTCCGGCGCCACCACCTCGGTCATGGCGGTTGCTCCTCCTGGCGGGCTTTCAGCGCCGCCGCGTGCGCCGCGAGCTGCTGCGTCCACTCCTCCCGATGCCGCGGGCAGATCCCGTGACTGATCCGCGTGTCGCGGTAGGGCGGCTGCTCGTTCAAGAACGCGGGCTCGTCCGCCTGCACGCACCAGGCGCAGAGCACGATCACGGCGCGGCCTTCGCCCGCGGGGACCGCTTCTGCGCGGCGCCCGGCAGGGCGGGTCTACGGCGGCCCGTCCGGCGCCGGGGCGCCTTCGGGGCGCGCGTCGGGTGCGTAGACGGCTCAGCGACGGTGCCGCGGAACGGGATCTCGAAAGATTTCGAAAGGTTAGCCGCAGACCTCGGGGCGATATAAATCGGGTCGACCGAGGAGGCGTACGCGTGGGTCTCCGAGGTGGTGGCGCGCCGGAGTGGCGGCTCCGCGCAGGCGAGGATCGTGGAGATGGTCCCGACGCCGCCGCTCTCCCAGAACGCGCGCGCCGCGTACGTGCTGGCGGACCAGATCACCCAGGGCCGCCGCTATCGCTCCTTCGCGCTGGTCAACACCGCCATGCTCGGCAACGGCTACTGGCAGTACTACATGACCCTGCTGACCGCTCCCGCCGAGATCTTTCCCCAGGCGCTCCCGCTGATGACCGAGGTCTGGCAGTCGTGGAGCATCAGCCAGGGCGAGATGAATCGCCGCACGGCCCAGGCCATGCTCACCATGCAGGAGACCAACCGGATCATGCAGAGTACGGCGGAGGGCCGGGAACTACCTAATGGCACCAGCATCTAACCGGGATGACGCTGCAGGGGCGCTGGGTGATCGAGGACACCACGACCGGCCAGCGCATGGAGCGCTCGCAGCAGGAGATCAATAGCCTGTTCGAGAGGTTCCCCGGGGGCTACCGCGTCTTCCCGTCAGACCACCTCAAGTAAATCAGCTAGTTCCCAGCCGGACGTCGGGGTGGTAGCATACCTGCTTGATGAGACACCGGCGTCTGATCGCCCTGGCCGTCGTGGCGGCCCTCGCCGCCCTCGGCTGGGGCGGCCATGCCTGGTGGAACAGCCTCAAGCGCGTCGCCACCGACGACGCGTACGTCGAAGGCAGCATCGTCATCATCAGCGCCAAGGTCTCGGGCCACGTCGCCGAGATCCACATGGACGACAACCGCGCGGTCAAGGCGGGCGACCTCCTCCTCCGCATCGATCCGCGCGACTACGTGGCCCGGCGCGATCAGGCCAGGGCCGCGGTGGGCGTCGCGGTGGCGAGCCACCAGGCCACCCGCTCCGAGACCCAGCTCACCCGCGAGACCACGAGCGCCCAGGCCGAGGAGTCGCGCGCCACGCTCGAGTCGGCCCGGGTCGCCGAGCAGGCCGCCGAGTCGGCGGTGACGGAGGCGCGGGCCACCGTGGAAGCCAAGCGCGCCGCGACGGCCGCGCTGGCCGCGGAGGTGACCGGCGCGGAGAGCACGCTGCGCCAGAACGCGCGGGAGAAGGAGCGGATGCGGACCCTGCTCCAGGGCGGCTTCGTGTCCCAGCGCGACTTCGACCAGGCCGAGATGAACGCGGCGACCGCGTCGGCCACGCTCGAGGCGACGCGACGGCGGCTCAACCAGGCCGAGAAGGAAGTGCAGCAGGCGGAGGCCGCGATCGCCAGCCGGGTACTCGCGGTGAGCCAGGCCCGGCAGCGCATCAACGAGGCGCGCGCCGCGCTCGGGCGCGTGGAGAGCCAGCGGCGCCAGGTCACGGTCAAGGAAGCCGAGATCGAGCGCGCGGTGGCCAGCCTGAGCCAGGCCCAGGCCGACCTGGCCTTCGCGGAGCTGCAGCTCCACCACACGGACGTGCGCGCGCCCGCCGATGGAGTCATCGCGAAGAAGAGTGTGGAGGTGGGGCAGGTGGTGCAGATGGGCCAGCCCCTGCTCGCCATCGTGCCCCTGCACGAGGTCTGGGTGCTCGCCAACTTCAAGGAGACCCAGCTCGCGCGCGTGAAGCCGGGCATGCCCGCCGAGGTCGAGATCGACACCTTTCCGGGCCAGGTCTTCCACGGCACCGTGGACTCCCTCAGCGCGGGCACCGGCGCGCGCTTCTCGCTGCTGCCCCCCGAGAACGCCACCGGCAACTGGGTCAAGGTCGTGCAGCGGGTTCCGGTGAAGATCCGGCTGAACCCCAAGGACTTCGGCAATCCGCTCACGCTCCGGGCCGGCATGTCCGCGTACGTCGTCATCCGCGTGAAGTAGCCGCCGCGAGCCCCGCGTGAGCGCGTCGCCCGCAGAGGGAGGCCCGATCTCCCCGGCCCGCAAGTGGGCCATCACGCTGTCGGTGATGGTGGTGGCCTTCATGCAGGTGCTCGACACCAGCGTGACCAACGTGGTGCTGCCGCATCTGCAGGGCTCGCTCTCCGCCGGGCTCGAGGAGGTGTCGTGGGTCATCACCTCCTATCTGGCCGCCAACGCCATCATCATTCCCGCCACCGGCTGGCTCGCGGGCCTCATGGGCCGCAAGCGCTTCTTCCTGGTCTGCTGCGTGCTGTTCACGGTGAGCTCGGTGCTGTCGGGCATGGCGCCGAACCTCACCTTCCTGATCCTCGCGCGCATCGCCCAGGGGATCGGGGGCGGCCCGATCATCCCGCTCTCCCAGGCCATCCTGTGGGAGATCTTCCCGCTCGGTCAGCGCGGCCTCGCGATGGCGGTGTGGGGCGTCGGCTTCATGATGGGCCCGATCATCGGGCCCACGCTGGGCGGCTACATCGCGGACAACTGGTCGTGGCGCTGGATCTTCTACATCAACCTTCCGGTCGGGCTGCTCGGCTTCTTCATGGCCAGCGCCTTCCTCTTCGATCCCCCGTACCTCCGGAAGCCCGTGCGGGTGGACTGGCCCGGCCTCGCCCTGATGGTCCTGGGCTTCGGCTGCCTGCAGCTCATGCTGGATCGCGGGGAGCACGAGGACTGGTTCGACTCCTCGCTCATCGTCATGCTGACCGTGGTGGCCGGCCTCGCCCTCGCCGGCTTCCTCGTCCGCGAGCTGATGGCCAAGGATCCCATCCTGGACCTGCGGGTGTTCGCCGATCGCAACTTCGCCTTCGGGGCCAGCTTCATCGCCCTGATCGGCCTCGGGATGTTCTCGAGCATGGTGCTGCTCGCGCTCTACTCCCAGAAGCTCCTCGGCTACGACGCCCTGACCTCGGGCCTCGTGCTCGCCCCCGGCGGCCTCGGCAACATGTTCTCGCTCATCCTGTGCGGGCGCCTGGTGACCCGCGTCGACCAGCGCCTGCTCCTCACCTTCGGCTGCCTCGTCAACGCGATCAGCCTCTACATGATGTCGAACATCACGCTCGGGATGGACTACTGGAGCCTGACCCTGCCGCGGATCGTCCAGGGCTTCGCGCTCGGCTTCATCTTCGTGCCCCTGTCCACCCTGACCCTGGCCACCATCCGGAGGGACAAGCTCGTCAACGCCACGTCGGCCTACAACGTCCTGCGCAACCTCGGCGGCAGCGTGGGCATCGCGCTCGCCACCACGTATCTCGCTCAGCGCAGCCAGTTCCACCAGCACAACCTGGTGAGCCACGTCACGATCTGGGATCCCGAGACCCAGGCGCGCCTCGCCCAGTGGACGAGCCACTTCATGGGCCAGGGCGCCGATTCGTTCACCGCGCAGCGCCGCGCGCTGGCCATGCTCTACCACGACGTGGTGAGCCAGGCCCAGGTGCTGGCCTACGCGGACGACTTCTGGCTGCTCGCCATCCTGTTCTCGATCGTGCCGCTCTTCCTGCCGCTCATGCGGCGCGTGCACGCCGAGCCCGCCGCGCCCCGCGGGGAGGAGTCCGACGGACAGGTGCGCCCGCTGCCCGCTCCCGTCGACTGAGTCGCGTCAGTCGCGGCTGGTGACCGCGTAGCCGCGCGGGTCCATGCACCGCCGGAACTGCAGACGGCCCACGTAGCCCATTCCCGACTCGTCGTTGCACGCCTTCAGATCTCGGGCGATGACCTCCGCGGGCTGGCGCGGCTCGGCCTTCGAGCGCACTTCGACCCCGCCGCCGTTCGTGCTGTAGGTCACGACGTGCCCGCGGCTGATCAGGCACGCGTCCGTCACCCGGCGGGAGTGCTCGAACGTGCGCGCGTACTCCTTGCACTCCGCCCGGTCCTTCGACTCCATGGGGTTGGACGCGGTCGTGGCGCAGCCGCCGAGCACGATCACCAGGATCGATGCCAGAACGAGTCGCTTCATGGTCTCGTCCCTCCGAGTGAGGATGTCAGACGCGATAGGCGCCCGGCCCCAGGGCCAGGAGCAGCAGGCAGAGCGCGAGCAGCACGAGATCGTACGAGTAGTCGGTGAATGGCTTGTGCCACTTCATGGTCTTCACGACGGTGCCCAGCATCATTTCGAAGCCGAAGGCCGCCGCGGCCACCCACACGTAGAGGCCGAGGAGCACCAGGATCCCGCCGAAGAACTCGGCCGCGAGCACGAGGGTGCCGAAGAGCCAGCCCGGGCGGAAGCCGGTCGCGTCGAAGTCCTTCGCGTTCTTCCGGGGGTCCCGGATCTTGGGCCAGCCGTAGTAGAGCATCACGACGCCCATGATCAGGCGCGCGGCCAGGAGGACCGCGTCGGTCCAGCGGGAGAAGGGCGCCAGTGCTGGGTCGAGCCACATACCGCTACCCGCGCACAGCCTACGCCTCTCGGCGGTGGATCGACAAGAACCGCGGCCGGGCCGGACGGGGTACAGTAGAGGCCATGAAACCCGAGCCCGAGCACCCGCTGGCCGCGCCCGCCCCCGGTCTCACGCATCCCTGGCCCGAGCCCCCCGAGGGCGGCACGAGCATCCTGGTGGCGCCCGGCATCCGCTGGATCCGGATGCCGCTGCCCTTCCAGCTCAATCACATCAACCTGTGGCTGCTCGACGACGAGTCCGGGGTGACGGTGGTGGACACCGGGATCGGGCTGCCGCCGACGCGCGAGCTGTGGGAGAAGCTCTTCACGGGCGAGCTGGCCGGCCGGCCGCTCGTGCGCGTGCTCGTCACCCATTTCCATCCAGATCACATCGGCAACGCGGACTGGCTGGCCCAGCGCTTCGGGGTCGAGCTCTGGTGCCCGCAGGCCGAGTGGCTCATGGCCCATCTGGCCTGGCAGGGGATGGGTGGCAACGACTCGGAGAAGCGACTCAACCATTATCGCCGTCACGGCGTCCCGCCCGAGCAGGCCGAAGCCTTCCGCAGCCTCGGCAACAACTACCGCAAGCTCGTGCCGTCGGTCGCGCCCAGCTTCCGGGCGGTGCGCGAGGGCGACGTGGTCACGATCGGCGGGCGCCGGTGGCACGCCTTCACGGTGATGGGGCACGCGCCCGAGCACGCCTGCCTGTTCTCCCCGGAGGCCAAGGTGCTGATCTCGGGCGACCAGGTGCTGCCCAAGATCACGACCAACGTGAGTGTGTGGCCGGACCAGCCCAACGGCAACCCGCTCAAGCTCTACCTCGATTCGCTCGGGCGCTTCCGGCCGCTGCCCGAGGAGACGCTGGTGCTGCCGTCACACGGGCTGCCCTTCATCGGCCTGCACAAGCGGCTCGACTACCTGCAGCACCACCACGACGACCGCCTCAGCGAGACGATCGACGCCCTCGCCGAGCCGCGGACCGCCCACGAGCTGGTCCCGGTGCTCTTTCGCCGCCAGCTCGACACGCACCAGATGGGCTTCGCCATCGGCGAGACCGTCGCGCACCTGCACTTCCTGGAAGCGCGGGGCCAGGCCGCGCGCCTCGTCGACGGCCTAGGCGTGCACCGCTTCCGCAAGGCCTGACGGCCCGCATGGCCAACGAGCACGGCCGCCTGCCCAAGGCCGATCCGGAGCGGCTCGACCCGGAGCTGCGGCGCCGCCTGGAAGTCTGGCGCGCCAAGGCCTATCAGGACGACAATCTCTTCCTCACGCTCGCGCGCCGGCCCGCGGTGCTCGATCTGTTCCTCGCCTGGGTCGGCTTCATCTACGCGGGCGGCTCGAGCCTCGATCCCGCGCTGGTGGAGCTCTGCCGTATCCGCCTCGCCCAGCGTAACCAGTGCGTGCACTGAAGCCTCGCGCGCAGCGCATCGTTGGTGCGCGAGGGCCTGACCGAGCGGGAGGTGCAGCAGGCGCTC
>DASQAL010000270.1:0-10045 GCA_035635775.1 Candidatus Acidiferrum sp. | reverse complement strand
TGGGCGCGCGCGGCTGGGTGGGCGTCCGCCTCGACGCCCGCCCGAGCTGGAAAGTGGTGGAGAAGGTCGTCCGCGAGTCCTACGACTCCATCAAGAACAAAAACCCTCTCCCCCGGAGGGGGAGAGGGCAGGGTGAGGGGGGGGTAGTAAGGGGGCGCGCTCTACGACCACACCTCCCGCGGGAACGGCAACCCCTCGAGATCAGCGTCGCTGAGCGGCGCGTCCTTGGCGACCCCGATCTCGTCGAGGAACCAGTAGATCTGCCGCAGGTGCTGGGCCGAGTGCCACGTCGTGCGCTCCATGAACTCGGGCGCCGACTGCGGGCCGTAGTAGGTGCTCACCTCACCGTCGCACCAACCGGGCCGGGCGAAGTAGGCGCGCAGGCGCTGGCGCACCGTCTCCCCGTGGCGCGCCACCGCGTCGCCGTCCGCCATCTCGGCCGGCGCGTTCTCCTCGAACCAGGCCCCGTCGAGATGCCCCTGCTCGCGCGTGTCCGCGAACGAGGCGGCGACCCGGAAGACGTGAAAGCCAAGCTGGCGCACGGTCCGATCGCGCCCCGGATACTTCATGCCGAGGTGCTCGCGCGGCACCTGCCGGATCGCCCGCTGGGTGGCGGCCAGCACCAGGTCCATCCGCTCGGCCAGCTCGGCGGGGCCGAGCTTCTTCGGCTCGCGGTAGCGCACCCCGACCAGCTCGGCCAGCGCCTGCGGGTTCCAGCCGTGCACGATGCGGTCGCCCACGATGGTGGCGGGCACGCGCATCACCCCGAAGGCCTCGAGATCGGCCCGCCGCTCCGGCTGGGCCTCGACGTCGAAGCCCTCGAAGGCCACTCCCCATGACGAAAGCAACTCTTTCGTCTTGGCGCAGGAGCTTCAGCCTTGCCTGAAATACACCTTAGCTCGTACTGACGCGGGGTTGCTCGTCATTGGCGTCTCCCTTGTAGCCTTGCCTCTTTCGCGCTGAAGGCATCGTAACATGCTCGCCTCCAAGGCCGCCCGCAGCGCGGCCATGGACGACGAGCCTTGACCTACAGCGCGGCGAGAAACGCGTCGATCTTCTTGCCGTTCAGGCCACGCTTTTTCTTTGCCGTCTCGATCGAGTCGATGATCGCGTACGCCTCGTCGCAGTACTTCGCGAGGAACGCCCATGTCATCTGCTGTTTGCGTCCCCACGTGACACACACTGGGCCGCGCTTCGTATAACCCGGTGCATGCACGTAGTGCCCGTTGTCTGGATTCGGGGCCGATCCTGGGCCGATTGTGACGTCCCACGATTTGCCGGCGTGAAACTGGGCGATGGCGGAGTTTGGGAGGGTGAACCCCAATCCGACTCCGATGTCGAGGAAGATGGCTCGTTTGACCTCCATCCGGCGGGTTGGGGTGATCTGCGCGAAGGCCTTGATCTTGTACGTCCTCGCTCCCACCTTCCAACCGTGGTGACGCCAAAGGTTCAGCGAATCGAGCACGACGAGCCCCGAATCGGGTCCACCCGTCTCCTTGAAGTATTCGCGCCGCACGTCCGCATCCGAGATGCGGATGAGCTTCTTCTGCTCCGCCTCCTCGAATCGGAGTGTCTGGTGCGCTCGGCCGGCGATGACGCAGTCGCCGAGCGTGTCGTTGTCGAACATTGGAGTGGGAATACCGTGATGCTGGACGTCGAAGTCGTACTCGTCAGGCGGGGCCGGCGGTGCCTTCAGCACCGACGCAAGCATGAGGTTCCGGACGTCTTTCTTCGCCCGCCGTTTTCCGAAGCGGATGATGGGCTTTCGGGCGCGTCTGGTCCTGGCCATGGCTCACCTCTCAGTCGGAATGAGGCGTCCATTCGTAGACACGCCGGACTTCCTCGACGGTGCCGTCAGACGAGGCCGAAGGCCTTCGAGAAGCGCTGCCACGCGTCCAGGTGGCTGCCGTACTTGCGATGCCCCGCGGTGTGCTTGGCGGAGGCGTAGAGCAGCCGGTCGCGCTCTTCCGCGGTGGAGTGGCCGTAGTCGTCGAGCAGGCAGATGCCCAGCTCCTGGTTGTGCGGGTCGTTGCCCGCCTTGGCCGCGCCTACCGCGAGCGTCTGCAGCAGCGGCGCGCGGTCTGCGCCGTCGCGGAGGTAGGCGGCGACCCAGTCCATGGCCTCGAAGGCGCGCAGGCCGTCGAGCGCACTGTCCAGGCGCTTGAGCAGCTCGGACGAAGTCAGCGCGTCGGAGCCCTTGGGCGGCGCGATCTTCACCGGATTGTTGTCCGGGGTGTGCTTCTGGTGATGGGCGGCGCGGGTGACGAAGGCCGCCGCCACGAAGAGGAGCTTGAGCCGGTGCGGGTGGGCGAAGGTGTCGAAGAACCAGCGCACCGTGTTGCAGTACTCGTAGCTGTGCTGCGGCATCGAGTACGCGTTGGGATCGCCGGTCTCGATGATGAGCTGGGCGGAGGCGAGCTGGATCGTGTCGATGATCTGGCGGTGGCCCTTGCCGGACTTGAGCAGCCCCACGACCAGGTCGATGTAGGCCGGCTCCTGGCCGCTCAGGATCGCCTGCTGGAGCGCGAGGGACTCGACCGGGGTCAGCGCCTCGTCGTTCTCGAGCAGCTCGCGGTCCTTGTTGTCGAGCAGGTTCTGGACCACCAGGCAGCCCATCTCGTAGGTCGAGTACCAGCGCGGCCCCACCGCGATGTCGGGCACGCCCGCGTACAGCATGGGGTGCGCGTTCTTCCAGCCCACCGCGCGGGCCAGCTCCACGGTGGCGCGGGCGCGGTAGGACTTGTGGCCGGTGGTGTAGGAGCGGTTGTGGAGCACCCGGTCCTGCACGTCGATGAGGCCCGCGAACACGAGCTGGGCGAGCAGCGGGGTGCGCCTGGCGGGATCGTCCACCGCTTCCTCCCACAGGCCGAGGAAGACGCGATAGGCGTTGATGACCTCACCGCGCTGGACGAGGGTGAGCCAGGTGTTGAGCCGCTCCGGCCACGTGCCTTCGATCGGCAGCAGGGTCTGGTCCGGCCAGTGCACCTCGGGCAGGGGTGGCTTGCCCTCGAACTTGAGCTCGTAGAGCCGCACGTAGTGCCCGGGCATCTTGCCGAGGAGCTGGTTCCACGGATCGAGGCCGGTTGGCAGGTACCAGAGGGTCTGGGCGAACGGCAGGTAGGCCAGCTCGGGCGGCATCAGCGGCATCAGGTCGAGGCTCGCGCGCGAGCTGAGCAGGCAGTGGTCGTTATTGACGAACCGCGGGACGCCGTCGTCCAGGCGCTGGTGGTACGGCACGTGCGTGTAGGGCGCGTGGATGCGCACGATCTGGCCGACCAGCTCGGCGAGCGGGACCTGGGCCCGCACCAGGTCGTAGAAGATGTCGCTGGCCCCCTTCTGGTCCCGCTCCAGGATCTTCTCCTCGAGCCGCGCATAGGCAGTGCTGATCTCGGGACGCACGGACCGGTCGACGGAGAGGGCCATGGGGACGCTCCTTTGCGAGTTGCGGAGACTTTGTCATGCCCCGGCGCCGCCTGTCAAATGGCCCCGGGCTTGGCGATCGGCCCGCGGTCTGCTAGGCTCCGGCCGTCATGGCCACCGCGATCGCGCCGAGCGTGCAGGGTCTCAGACAGGTCGCCTGGCTCGACTGCCCGGGCGGCGGCCAGGTCTCGGTGGACGGGACCATCGCCTACATCGCCCACATGAAGGCGCCCCACGGCACCAGTATCGTGGACGTGAGCGACCCCGCCCGGCCCCGCACCCTGGCCACCGTCGAGGTGCCGCCCCAGACCCACTCGCACAAGGTGCGTGCGGCCAACGGGCTCATGGTGGTGAACCGCGAGGCCCAGCCCGCGCACCAGCCCCCGGCCGGGGTGGGCGGCGGCCTGGTGATCTACGACGTCTCCGACCCGAGCCGGCCGCGCGAGATCACGTTCTGGAAATGCGGCGGCGCGGGGGTGCACCGCTTCACCTTCGACGGGCGGTACGCCTACATCTCCCCCGAGATGGACGGCTACGTTGGCAATATCGTGATGATCCTGGACCTCCAGGATCCGGCGCGGCCCCGGGAGATCGGGCGCTGGTGGATGCCGGGGCAGTGGACCGGGGGCGGGGAGACCCCGAGCTGGTCGGGGCGGCATCACCGCTGCCACCATCCGATCCGCGCGGGCAACCGGCTCTACGTGAGCTACTGGCACGGCGGCTTCGTGATCCTCGACATCGAGGACATGGGCAAGCCGCGCTTCGTCTCCGGGCTCGACTGGAGCCCGCCCTACATCACGCCCACCCACACCGCGCTGCCGCTGCCGTTCCCGCTCCACGGCCGCCGGATCATGCTGGCCGCCGACGAAGACGTGGCCAAGACGGCGCCCGGCCCGCCGTCGTTCCTCTGGCTGGTGGACATCACCGACGAGCGCCACCCGGTACCCATCTCCACCTTCCAGGTCCCGGGGGTAGACGGCGATCCGCAGCCCGAGTTCACCGGCTGCCACCAGCCCTGCGAGCGGGTGACGGGCACGGAGATCCCAGTGGCCTGGTTTGCCCACGGGCTCCGCATCGTGGACGTCGCCAATCCCCACGCGCCGCGCGAGGTCGCCCACTTCCTGCCCGAACCGCCCGCCGGCCATTCCCGGGTCTCGAGCAACGACGTGGAGGTGGACGGCCGGGGCCTCCTGTACGTGATCGATCGGGGCCGCGGTTTGCACATCCTGGAGCGGGTTTAAGCAGCACCGGCCCCGTTTCACACCTGCCCTGGTGCGGTGTTTCAAGGGCATGAACAACCGAACCGATCGCGGCTACCTGATCCTGGCAGACGTCTCCGGCTTCACCGCCTTCGTCACGACCACCGAGCTCGAGCACAGCTCCGAGATCATCGCGGCCCTGCTCGACGAGGTGGTCGGCCACTTCTCGCCGCCGCTCGAGATCCAGGAGATCGAGGGCGACGCGGTCTTCGCCCTGGGCGGCGAGGCATCCGAGCTACCGCGGACCCGGCTGCTCGAGGTACTGGAGGACGCCTTCGCGGCGTTCAAGGCGCGCCAGCGGGCGATGCAGGACGCGGAGACCTGCCTCTGCAACGCGTGCCAGAAGATCTGGACGCTCGATCTGAAGATGGTGGTCCACCACGGGCCGTTCCTGCGGCACACGGTGGGCGGCCGGAATCGGGTGACCGGCACCGCGGTGATCCTCGTGCACCGGCTCCTGAAGAACGGACTGGGGCGGACGGGCGGCTACGCGCTCCTCACGGAGCCGGTGCTGCGGTCACTCGGGATCGACGCGGCGGAGGCCGGGCTGCCGGCCCACACCGAGCACTACGAGTACCTGGGCGACGTGCGCTGCTTCGTGCGAAATCTCAACGCTGCCCCCGTGGGGCCTCCCTATCTCCCTCTCCCCTCCGGGGAGAGGGTAGGGTGAGGGCTGGAGGGCCTTCCCTCCTCGTCCCCCTCTCCCCTTCGGGGAGAGGGTAGGGTGAGGGGTCCTAGGGTGCGGGGGCTCGCGGGATCCTAGCTCACCCGCAGGCGATCGCGTAGACGTCGCCGACGCCCTCCGGCAGCCGGTCCTCGCGCCAGGTGCGCCCGGCGTCCTCGGTGCCGAAGACCTGGCCGGTGCGGCTCACGCAGTAGACGCGGTCGGCGTCGCGCGGGTGGAGCGCCACCGCCATCATCGTGCTCTCGGCCTTGACCCCGCGGTCGAAGCGCGTCCACGTCTCGCCCAGGTCGGCGCTCCGGTAGAGCGAGCCGTCCTCGCTGCGCGCGGCCGGGCTCAGGCAGGCGTAGAGCACGCGCGGATCTTGAGGCGAGACGCGGATGTCGCGGCTGTAGGTCAGCGGCGAGAACCGACCGACCTCCATGTCCTTCCAGTGCGCCGCGCCGTCGGTGCTGCGGAAGAGGCCCATGCGCAGGGCCAGGATCACGGTGCCGGAGGCCGCCGGGCTCACGCAGAGGGCGTGGCCGTCGAGCATGCCCTCCATCTCGCTGTCGCTCACGATGCGGCTCTTGAGATGCGGCAGCTCCGAGAGCTTCACGAGGTCGCCGCTGCAGTCACTCCAGGTCAGGCCCCCGTCGAGGCTCCGCATGGCCCCGCCCACCTCGAGCACGGCGTAGATGTGGTCGGGCTGCGCGGGATCGATCGCGATGCGCATCACCCGGCACGCGAACGGCATCTTCACGCGCTCGGCCTGGACCGCGTTCGGCAGCTTCCGCCACGAGGCGCCCTCGTCGTCGCTCCGGTAGATCCCCACCGGTGACGTGCCCGCGAAGAGCGTGCGCGGGTTGTTCGGATGCACGAGGATGGACCAGACCTGACCCCCGTCCTCCGGGAAGGGCAGGCGCTCCCAGCGCTCGCCGCGGTCCACGCTCCGGTAGGGGCCGTTCTGGGTGCCCACGTAGACCACGTCCGGATTGGTCGGGTGCACCGTGATCGCCTGCACGTGCACGTCGTCCGGGAGGCCCTTGTTGCAGAGCTCCCAGGGCGAGTCGCCTTCCCCTCGCCGGAACACCCCACTCTTGCTTCCGCCGGTCCACTTCGCCGCTCCAACGTAGACGTGAGAGGGACCCGTTGCCGTCGTCATGGACGCTCCCCTTTCAGTGCCCCGATGCCTGGTCCTGCGTGGTGCGCCACAGCATAAGCAGGTGCGGCGGCCTACGCAAGCACGCCCCCTAAGCGCACCACTCTCGTGGGCCGTCGTCCGAGAAACCGCACTGCTCGCACGGGTGGAAGAAGTGCCAGGCGGGCGGCATCGCCACCGCCAGGCGCAGCGACAGCTCGGTGCCCACGTTCTTGATATGGTGCACGGTGCCGCGCGGCACCCACACGATGTCGTCCTTGGCCGCGTCCACCACCACGCCGCCGGTCAGCTCCCACTGAAGCCGCCCCCCCAGCACCACCCACCACTCGTCGAACTCACGATGCCAGTGCGGCCGGTTGCCGCCGCCGGGCGGGGAGGCGATGAGGGTCACCAGGTTGCGCTCGTCGGCGATGATGCGCCGCGCCCACGGGGCCGGGCCCATCTGCGCGACGACCTCCGCGACCCGCGTGCGCAGCAGAGTCGAGCCGGCGCCGCCCGCGGGCGCGGTGGGGCCCGTGGCCAGGCGATCGATGACGATGCTGATCGGGGATGGGACGGTGGACATGGTGGCGCCTCCCGGCAGAGAGCATACCCGGCGCCCGAGCCCGCGCAAGCGGTTGCGGGCGCCCGACCCGCTCGCTTATGATCGGGACCCCGGAAAGGAGGGCGCGGCATGTCACTGACGACGAGGAAGCTCCACCCCCTGGTCGGCGCCGAGATCGTGGGCGTCGACGTCAAGACCGCGGACGAGGCGACCTTCACGGCGATCGTCGCCGCGTTCAACGAGCACTCGGTGCTGCTCTTCCGCGGACAGGCCCTCACCGACGAGCAGCAGATCGCCTTCAGCCGGCGCTTCGGGCCCCTCGAGACCACGATCCGGAGCATCGCGACCCAGGAGAGCACGCCCAATCACATCGCGAACCTCTCCAACGTGGACGCGGACGGCCGCCTGATCCCCGCCGGCGACAAGCGCAACATCTACAACGCGGGCAACCAGATGTGGCACACCGACAGCTCGTTCAAGAAGGTGCCCGCGATGGCCTCGCTCCTGTCCGCGCGCGAGATCCCCGCCGAAGGCGGCGAGACCCAGTTCGCGAGCATGCGGGTGGGCTATGCGCGCCTGCCCGTGGACATGCAGCGCTTCCTCGAGGACAAGGTGGCCATCCACAGCTTCGTGTACTCGCGCGGGCTCGTGGACGACGCGCTCATGCCGCCCGACCACGCGGCCCAGGTGCCGCCGGTGCGCCAGGCCCTGGTGCGGGCCAACCCGGCCAATGGACGGAAGGCGTTCTACGTGGGCTCGCACGCCTGCGAGATCGTGGGCATGCCCACCGCGGAGGCGCGCGCGCTCCTGCGCGAGCTGCGGGAGGCCGCCACCCGGCCCGAGGTGGTCTACACGCATCGCTGGCAGGTCGGCGATCTCGTCATGTGGGACAACCGGTGCATGCTCCACCGCGGGCGGCCGTGGGACGAGTCGCGCTACCGCCGGGTCATGCACCGCACCACCGTGGCCGGCGAGGGGCCGACCGCGCCCGACGAGGGCCCGGCCGAGGTCAGCCCGGCCCGCGAAGTGGACATGACCTGGGGCCGCTCGCAGCTCGAGATGGTCTAGCCCTGGACGACGTCGTCGTCATCGGCCATCCGCTCGTGCAGCACAAGCTCGGCCTCATGCGGAAGCGGGAGACGAGCACGTCCGAGTTCCGCAGCCTGCTCGCCGAGATCAGCATGCTCCTGGCCTACGAGGTGACCCGCGAGCTGCCCACCCACGAGGTCGCGGCGGAGACTCCGGTGGGCCCCACCACGATCCGGCTCCTCGACGGCAAGAAGATCGTGCTCATCTCGATCCTGCGCGCGGGCAACGGCCTCCTCGACGGCATGCTCCGCATCCTGCCGAGCGCGCGCGTCGGGCACGTGGGCCTCTACCGGGACCCGACGACGCTTCAGGCGATCGAGTACTACTTCAAGGTGCCGCATGAGATGGCGGAGCGGGACGCGGTCGTGCTCGACCCCATGCTCGCCACCGGCAACTCGGCGGTCGCCGCGGTCCGCCGGGTGAGGGCCACCGCGCCGCGCTCGATCCGGTTCGTCTGCCTCCTGACCTGCCCGGAGGGGCTCGAGCATTTCCACCGCGAGCATCCCGACGTGCCGGTCTACACCGCGGCCATCGACAGCCACCTGAACGAGCACGGCTACATCGTCCCCGGCCTGGGCGACGCGGGCGACCGGCTCTTCGGCACCAAGTGAGACTGGCCGGGAAAGTGGCCCTGATCAGCGGCGGCGCGCGCGGGATGGGCGCGGCGGAGGCGATCCTCTTCGCGCGGGAAGGCGCCCGGGTGGTCCTGGGCGACATCCTCGACGCCGAGGGCAAGCGCGTCGAGGCGGAGATCGCGGGCAAGGGCGGGGAGGCGGTCTACGTGCGCCTCGACGTGACGAGCGAGACGGACTGGGAGCGCGCGGTGGCCACCGCGGTTGGGCGCTTCGGGCGGCTCGACGTGCTGGTGAACAACGCGGGGGTGGGCGGCGGCAGTCTGCTCGAGCACACCACCGCGGAGGCCTGGGACCACGGCATGGACGTCAACGCCAAGGGCGTCTTCCTCGGCACCAAGGCCGCGATCCCCGCGATGCGCCGGGCCGGCGGCGGCTCGATCGTCAACATCTCCTCGCAGCTCGGGATGGTCGGCATGGAGCGCAGCAGCCCGCAGTACCAGGCCTCCAAGGGCGCGGTGCGCACCCTCACCAAGCTGACCGCGGTGCAGTACGCGCGCGAACGCATCCGCGCCAACTCGGTGCACCCCGGTCCGATCGTGACCGCGATGACCGAGGCGCGCCGCGGCGACCCCGGGCACTACGAGTACATGGTCTCGCGCATCCCGCTCGGCCGCTACGGCGAGCCGGACGAAGTGGCCTACGGCGTGCTGTACCTCGCCTCGGACGAGTCGTCGTTCGTGACCGGGAGCGAGCTGGTGATCGACGGAGGCTGGACGGCCCAGTAGCGGTGGAGCCGCAGCGCCTGCAATTCCCACGCAGTGACAAAAGGAGTGGAGCCGTGATCTACGAGATCCGCACGTACCGCGTGAAGGTCGGCAGTCTCCCCGAGGTGGAGAAGCGCTTCGGCGAGGGCTACGAGTACCGCAAGAAGATCTCGCCCCTCGCCGCGTTCTGGCACACCGAGATCGGCCCGCTCAACGAGATCATCCACGTGTGGCCGTACGCGGACCTGGGCGAGCGGAACCGCCTCCGCGCCGAGGCGGTGAAGGCGGGCAACTGGCCGCCCAAGATCGCCGAGTTCATCGAGACCATGCAGTCGGAGATCGTGGTGCCGTTCGCGTTCCTGCCCGACCTCAAGCCGGGCAAGATGGGCCCGTACTTCGAGATGCGCTACTACGCGATGAAGGCGGGCACGCTCCCGGACCTGGTCAAGCGCTGGGAGTCGAAGATCGAGGAGCGCATGAAGATGTCGCCGGTGGCGCTGGCCGGGCACGTCGAGCACGGCGAGGCCAACCGCTTCATCCACATCTGGGCCTACAAGAGCCTCGACGAGCG
>DASQAL010000269.1:0-39850 GCA_035635775.1 Candidatus Acidiferrum sp. | reverse complement strand
GTGGTGCCCGCGGACGGCAACAAGTACAACCCCGGTCCGCAGTACCGGAAGATGTGGGCCACCCTCGACATCAAGAAGGCCAACGAGATGCTCGACAAGCTCGGGCTGGCCAAGAAGGACGGCGACGGCTACCGCCTGCGCGCGGACGGCAAGGGCCGGCTGCGCATCGAGATCATGACGCTCGGGGGGCAGTTCGTGCAGTATACGCAGATCGCCGAGATGATCCGCGAGCAGTGGAAGAAGATCGGCATCGACCTCCAGGTGCAGGAAGTCGAGCGGAGCCTCGCGCTCAAGCGGACCGCGGCCAACGAGCAGCAGCTCGGCGCGTGGAACAACGATGGCAGCGAGCATCTGTTCACCTTCCCGCTCCACGTGTTTCCCTTCGAGCTCGCCGCGGTTGCTTCGTCCGGGCCGCTCTACGTCAAGTGGTTCCACTCCGCCGGCGCGCAGGGCAAGGAGCCCGAGCCGCGGATGAAAGAGCTGATGGAGAAGTGGAAGAAGGCCTTCGGCGTGCCCGAGAAGGAGCGGATCCAGCTCGGCAAGGATATCTGGAAGATTGCCGCCGAGGAGGTCTACATCATCGGCGTGATCGGCATGGGGCCGGCCTCCATGGGCGTGCGCGTCGTCAAGAACAACATGGGTAACATCCCGTCGCGACAGTACAACAGCCCGGACGGCAAGACCCCTGGGATCTCGCGTCCGGCGACGTTCTTCTACAAGAACTAGACGGCCGCCGCGCCCGGGTCGCCGCCGGCTGCGGCGGTGACCCGGGCTCCGACCCATGCTCGCGTACATCGGCCGCCGCGCAATACTCGGGATCTTCACGGTCTGGGCGATCTCCGTCCTGGCCTTCGCCATCATTCAGCTCCCGCCGGGCGACTACGTCACCTCCTACATCGCCCAGATGGCGTCCATGGGCAGCGTGGTCAGCGACGAGGAGGCGCAGAACCTCCGGATCCAGTACGGCCTGGGCCAGCCGATCTACGTGCAGTACTTCAAGTGGATGCGGCTGATCATCCAGGGCAACTTCGGCATGTCCATGGAGTGGCGGCGCCCGGTCACCGAGGTCATCGGGGAGCGCTTGTGGCTGACGGTGATCGTCTCGGTGGCGGCGCTGATTCTCACGTGGGTGCTGGCCCTGCCCATCGGCATCTACTCCGCGGTCCGGCAGTACTCGGTGGGCGACTACGTGGCGACGTTCATCGGCTTCATCGGGCTCGCGGTCCCCAACTTCCTGCTGGCCCTGGTGCTGCTCTACCTGGGATTCGTGCTGTTCAACGCCCACATCGGCGGGCTCTTCTCGCCCGAGTTCCAGGACGCGGAGTGGAGTGGGGCGCGGGCGTGGGACCTGGCCAAGCACCTGCCGATCCCGGCCGTGATCCTGGGCCTGGCGGGGACCGCGCAGCAGATCCGGATCATGCGCGCGAACCTGCTGGACGAGCTGCGCAAGCCCTACGTGGTGACGGCCCGCTCGAAGGGGCTGTCCGAGGCTCGGGTCATCCTGAGGTATCCGGTGCGCGTCGCGCTCAATCCGTTCGCGAGCACGATCGGCTACACGCTCCCGTACATCGTGTCGGGCAGCATCATCGTGTCGCTCGTGCTCGGCTTGCCCACGGTCGGGCCCCTCCTGCTCAAGGCCCTCATCGCCCAGGACATGTTCCTGGCCGGCACGATCGTGCTCCTGCTCGGGGTAATGACGGTGATCGGGACGCTGATCTCGGACATCGTGCTCGTGCTGATCGATCCGCGGATCCGCCTGGAGGAGACGTGATGGCCGAGCCCGAGGCGATCCTCGAGCGCGGTGGTTCGCCCCTGGGCGGGCCGACCGCGGTGGCCGACACGCGGGAGCAGCGCATCTTCGTCGCCTCGCAGTGGCAGCTCATGTGGTGGCGGTTCCGCAAGCACAAGGTGGCGGTGGCCAGCGCGGTGGTGGTGGCGAGCTTCTACCTGATCGTCCTGGGTGCGGACTTCCTCGCCTACGCCGACCCCAACGCGTCGGAGGCGCACCGCTCGCTCATGCCCCCGCAGCGCGTGTACTGGTTCGACGGGGGGCGTCTGAGCCCTCACGTGTACGGGCTGAAGGGTGCGCGCGATCCGCAGACCTTCAAGCGTGTCTATGTCGCGGACCCGGATCGGAAGATCCCGATCCGGTTCTTCGCCGAGGGATTCGAGTACCGCCTCTTCGGGCTGATCCCGACCACCCGGCATCTCATCGGGGTGGATGGCGGGGCCGACGCCACCCAGGCGGTGTTCTTGCTTGGCACGGACGTGCAAGGACGGGACCTCTGGTCGCGCTTGATGTACGGCACGCGGATCTCCCTCACGATCGGGCTGTTCGGCGTCACGGTGAGCCTGATCCTGGGCGTGGTCCTGGGCGGGTTCTCGGGCTTCTACGGCGGGATGGCCGACACCATCATCCAGCGCACCATCGAGATTCTCCGGTCCATCCCGACGATTCCCCTGTGGATGGGGCTCGCGGCGGCGCTGCCGCGGGACTGGTCGGTGTTGCAGGTCTACTTGGCGATCACGATCATCATCTCGCTGCTCGGGTGGACGGAGCTGGCCCGCGTGGTGCGGGGTCGGTTTCTCGCCATGCGCGAGGAGGACTTCGTCGTCTCCGCCCGGCTGGTCGGGTGCAGCCAGATGCGGACCATCTTCGTCCACATGGTGCCGTCGTTCATGAGCCACATCATCGCGGCCACCACGCTGGCCCTGCCCGCGATGATCATCAGCGAGACCGCGCTCAGCTTCCTGGGCCTGGGCCTGCGGCCGCCCGCGATCAGCTGGGGGGTGCTGCTGCAGCAGGCGCAGAACGTCCAGACGGTCGCGATCTCGCCGTGGCTCATGCTCCCCGCGGTGCCGGTGATCATCGCGGTGATGGCCTTCAACTTCCTGGGCGACGGCCTGCGCGACGCGGCGGATCCCTATGGTCGCTGAGCCGCTGCTGTCCGTCCGAAACCTCAAGACGTACTTCACGCAGGACGAGGGGACCGTGCGGGCGGTGGATGGGGTCAGCTTCGACATGGCGCTGGGCGCGACGCTCGGGATCGTGGGCGAGAGCGGGTGCGGCAAGAGCATCACGGCCAGATCCATCATGCGTATCGTGGATCGCCCGGGACGGATCGTCGAGGGGGAGATCCACTTCCAGCGGCCGTCGGGCAGCGGGGGCGCGGGGTCGATGGTGGATCTGGCGAAGGTCGAGCCCAACGGCGCCCTGATGCGCTCGATCCGGGGCGCGGAGATCGCCTTGATTTTCCAGGAGCCGATGTCCTCGTTCAGCCCCGTCCACACCGTCGGCAGCCAGATCATCGAGGCGATCCAGCAGCACCAGCCCCTCGGCCGGCAGGCGGCGCGCGAGCGGGCGATCGAGATGCTGCGGCGGGTGGGCGTGTCGTCGCCGGAGGAGCGGGTGGATCAGCTCTCCAACCAGCTCAGCGGCGGCCTGCGCCAGCGCGCCATGATCGCGATGGCGCTGTCCTGCGAGCCGGCCCTGCTGATCGCCGACGAGCCCACGACGGCGCTCGACGTGACCACCCAGACCCAGATCCTCGATCTGATGCGCCGCCTCCAGCAGGAGGACGGCATGGCGATCATGCTGATCACCCACGACCTCGGCGTGGTCGCGGAGATGGCCACCGACGTGGCGGTGATGTATCTGGGCCGGGTGGTCGAGCAGGCGCCGGTGGACGCGATCTTCCACGATCCGAGGCACCCGTACACGCGGGCGCTGCTGCGCTCGATTCCCCGCATCCGGTCGCGCACGCGGGAGCGGTTGACGCCGATCGCGGGCGCGGTGCCGCATCCCTACGACCGGCCGACCGGCTGCCCCTTCCACCCGCGCTGCCCGGAGTTCATGGCCGGACGGTGCGACCGGGAGGCGCCGATCCTGCGCCCGGTGCGCGATCACCACGCGGTGAGCTGCTTCCTCTACGAATGACCGCGACGCGCCAACCGCTCCTGCGAGTGTCCGGGCTGCAGAAGCTCTTTCCGATCCGGAAGGGTTTTCTGAAGCGGACGGTGGGTCATGTCCGCGCGGTGGACGGGGTGGACTTCCACATCGACGAGGGCGAGACCCTGGGCCTGGTCGGCGAGAGCGGCTGCGGGAAGACCACGACCGCGCGCTGCATCCTGCGGGCGATCGAGCCGACCGCGGGTGAGGTCTTCATGCGGGTGGCGGAAGGCTCGGTGGTCGAGATAGGCAAGCTCCGCCGGGCGGGGCTGCGGGCGCTGCGTCGCGAGATGCAGATGATCTTCCAGGACCCGTTCACCTCGCTCAACCCCCGCATGACGCTGCTCGACCTCGTCGGGGAGCCGCTGCTGGTCCACGGTCTCCGGAGTCGGCGAGAGCGGGAGGAGCGGGTGGCGGACCTGTTGCGCCGCGTGGGGCTACGGCCCGAGTACATGCGGCGGTTCCCGCATGCCTTCAGTGGGGGCGAGCGACAGCGCATCGGGATCGCGCGGGCGCTGGCCCTGCACCCTCGCCTGGTCGTCGCCGACGAGCCGGTCTCAGCGCTCGACGTCTCGGTGCAGGCGCAGATCCTGAATCTGCTGCTCGACCTGCAGGCGGAGTTCCGCCTGACCTATCTCTTCGTGGCCCACGACCTGAGTGTGGTGCGACACATCAGTAACCGGGTGGCGGTGATGTACGTGGGCCGGATGGTGGAGCTGGCGGAGACCGAGGAGCTGTTCAGCCGGCCCAAGCACCCGTACACCGCGGCGCTCCTGTCGGCGGTTCCCGAGCCGGATCCCCGTACGCGCTCGCAGCGTATCGTCCTGCAGGGGGAGGTCGCGAATCCGGCGTCGCCTCCCGGGGGGTGTTATTTCCATCCGCGCTGTCCGCACGCGATCGAGGTGTGCCGGACGCAGGCGCCGGCATGGCAGGAGCTCTCGCCCAGGCATTTCGTCGGCTGTCACCGCGCCGAGGAGCTTCAGCTGGCCGGAGTGGAGTGAAGTGAAGCGAGGGGCTCACGCCTACCGCGCGTCGCGCTTGGCCTGTCGTCGTTGCCCGCTCGACCGCATGTGGCCCTGGATCGCGGTGGCCTGGCTCTTCTGAAATTGCCGCTTGGCCGCGTTCGCCACCGCATTCGACCCGACCGCCTTGCCTCGACTGACCGTCTTGGACTCCGCGGCCGCGGCGGAGGCTTCCTGGTTCGGAGCGGTGAGCCGGGCCGACGCTTTCTTGCTGGGTTTCGTCATTGCCGGGGATCCTTACCCGTGAAGCCGGGGGAGTGAAGCTGGGCACAGGCCAGAGAGCAATAGACACGCATCACGGCGGTCGTTGGGTCACCACTCCGGATGGAGTAGGGCAGGAACTTCGCTTGGCCGCATCCGTGGCAAACCGGTCGCTGTTCTTCCTTCGGTAGCTGCGGGAGCATGGCCGCCTCCATGGCTTGGCAACAGTTTACGCAGGTGGCGCCAATACTACCAGCGGGCAGACGGCGCATCCATTGGACCAATGTCCAATAGGCCGGCCGGAGCGAGCCGGCTAGACTGAGTTCATGGGGAGGCCCCCGGGCGGTGCTCTGGGCGGCGACGAGCCGGCCGCGACGAGCGTGGCATCGTGGTCGATCGACCACATCAGCGGAGTGACGCTGGCCGTGCGTGAAATGGCCGAATCGGTGGTGTTCTATCAGAAGCTCGGATTCGACGTCTCCTACGGCGGGCCGGGTGCCTCCTTTACCACGATGCGGGCTGGGCAGAGTGTCATCAATCTTCGCCAGGCGGCCAGCAGCGGCGGCAGTTCGTGGAATCGCGTGATCCTCCGCGTTCGCGGCGTCGACGCGCTCCACCGCGAGCTGGTCGAGAAAGGCCTGGGGCCCTCCGCGCCCACGGATGCCGAATGGGGGGAACGCTACTTCGAGATCCCGGACCCTCAAGGAGTCGTGATCAGCTGCGCGGAGCTGCGGCCCTGATGGTCTCATAGAGACAGATTCCACTCGGTGAAGGGCGTACTGAGAGGCCTGAATGGAGCACACGGTGTTACAGCACATGTGGATCGCCCCGCTCGTCGCTCTGGCGCTGGCCCAGGTCGCCGTCGTCGCGACGTCTGTCTACCTGCACCGGGGGCTCGCGCACCACGCGCTACGGCTGCACCCGGTCGCGGATGCGGGTTGTCGGGCCCTGCTGTGGCTCACGACGGGCCAGAGTCGGCGGGAGTGGGTCGCGGTGCATCGCAAGCATCACGCCTTCACGGACCGGGAGGGCGACCCCCATAGCCCTCGGCTGTTTGGGTTCTGGCATATCCAGCTCTGGAACGTCTACTACTACGCGCGGGAAGCGCGCAATCCCGATACGATCCGGACGTTTGCGCCGGATATCGCCGAGGACTGGCTGGATCGCGCGGTCTTCTCGCGGGGGCTGAGTGGCCTCGCGATCGGCATCGCGCTACTGTGTCTGGTGTTTGGCGTCTGGGTCGGCCTGGCGGCCGGGCTGGTGCACGCGGTTCTGTATGTCTTCGTGCTCGCGCCCCTGATCAACGGCCTGGGGCACTGGCGAGGCGCTCAGAATTTTGGCAACACGGCCTATAATTCCAGGGCGCTCGCGTGGGTGACGGGCGGGGAGAGTCTCCACAACAATCACCATGCGCACCCGCGCGCGCCGAAGTTCAGCATGCGACGGTTCGAGTTCGATCCATCGTGGGTGGTGATCCGGTGCCTCGCGGTGGTCGGACTGGTGGAGATCGTGGGCGCGCCCGTCCGGCTGGCCCCGCCTGGAGTTGAAGGACGAGCAGGAACCCGGGGGGAATCGAATGATGAATGAGCAGATCGTACAGATGGGGCTGATGTGGGTTCTCGCCGGCCTCAGTGCGGGCTGGCTGGCCGAGACCTGCATCAGCCGACGAGGGTATGGGCTGCTGGTCGACATGGGTCTGGGCGTCGGCGCGGGCCTCGCCGGCGGCGGGGTGTTCCTGGCCATTTCCGGCCTTCCCGCCGGGATGTTGGTCATGTTCGTCTGCGCGTTCTCTCTGGCGGCCGGGGTGATCCTGGCCCAGCGGCTCGGCTGGCCTTGTGAGGCCGGTGAGCGGGAGCGCAAGGCGCGGCTTCGCCTCAGTGAGCTAGGCGGACCCTCTCTGGGCGAGAAGAGAACGAGTAGTCCAGGACTGCTCGGGGGCGGTAACGGAAGGACAGGCCCGCCCACCGTGACGCGCACGCTCGTGCGTATCGCGACGACCGGGATCTACTTGCTGCGCGGCGTACCCCTCGAGCTTCAGCGAGCGGCGCGGGTGCGCGCCGTGAGCGACGGGACCACGCTACGCCAGGTACTCCTGAAGGGCCTGGGCGAGTATGCGGCGGGAACCTGGACACCCCGGACAGACGACACACCGCCCGTCGCGCTCACGGTGGGCGTCCAGGCGACTAGGCGGTGACGCACCGACGGGGCGCCTGCGACCTTCTTGACGGAGGTGCGTCAGGAGCGCGGCTTTGCGGCGGGCCAGGGTCGTCCGGCCAGTCCCTCCTCGAGAGGCTCGGGGGTGATGGTCGGCGGCGGCTCCTCGCTCTCCACGCTCTCGTCCATCAGAATCCAGGTGAGCATCCGCCCCTTCGTGGTTCGACGTGGCGATCCGAACCAACACCGGCCCTCGGCATCGAGCCCCACCAAGTGCCAGCCGTCGCCCTGCGTGATAACTTCGATCTGCCTGAGACCGTCCATTGTCGACCTCCCGTGCTGTTCTGAGCGACCTTCAGTCGTGTGCTTCGGACCCGGATGGGCGGGGTCATGGCGGATAGGACAGCGGGGGAGGACTGAGTCGAGACTCCCATGGACTCGCACACCGAGCCCAACATGTTCAGACTACCACGACCGTGACATTGACAAGGCGGACCCACCCAACTAGGGTAGGGCGCCTGCGTGAACCCCGAACTCCCTCGAGCGCTTCTCGCCGAGGGTTCACGTCGTCGCGAGAGAGTGTTGGGAGGCCCAAGACGATGATCGTGCGTTCACCTCATGGTTGAAGCTCTGTGGGCCCGGCTGCTTGCGGTTCTGGAAGGTCAGGTCCCCGAATCCGTCCTGGAATCGTGGCTTCGCCCCTGCCGGCTCCTCGCGGTGGATGGCAACCGCCTGCGTATCGTCGCGCCCAACAAGTTCACGCGCGACTGGATCGGAGAGCACCACGTCGACACGATCCAGGTCGCCGCGCGCACCGTACTCGGCGGCAACCCGCAGGTCTCCATCGAGATGGATGCCGAGCCCGAGCGCTCTGCCCCCATCTCCCGCGAGCGCATTCCCGGTGCCGCCCTGGACGATCTCACGCCCCGCTACACGTTCGGGTCCTTCGTGATCGGCAGCTCCAACCAGTTTGCCCAGGCCGCCTGCCAGGCCGTCGCCGAGCGGCCGGGGAAGGCCTATAGCCCCCTCTTCCTCTACGGAGGCGTCGGCCTCGGGAAGACTCATCTCCTCCACGCGGTCGGCCACGAGATGGCCCGGCTCCACCCCTCCCTCCGGCTGCTCTATCTCTCGTCAGAACGCTTCACCAACGAGCTCATCAATGCCATCCGCTACGACCGCACCGGGGAGTTTCGGGCGAAATACCGCACCATCGATCTCCTGCTCATCGACGATATTCAGTTCATGGCCGGCAAGGAGCGCACGCAGGAAGAGTTCTTCCATACCTTCAATGACCTCTACGAGAGTCACAAGCAGATCGTGGTGTCCTCCGATTCGACCCCGAAGGAGATCCCCGAGCTGGAGGAGCGGCTCCGGTCACGCTTCGAGTGGGGCCTGATCGCCGACATCCAGCCGCCCGACTTCGAGACCCGCGTCGCCATCCTGAAGAAGAGAGCCGAGATCGAGCGGGTCCGCTTGCCCGACGACGTGGCCTATCTGATGGCGAGCCGCATCAAGACCAACATCCGTGAGATCGAAGGGTCTCTCACGAGGATGGCGGCATTCTGCTCCCTGACCGGGCGCGAGATGAGCGTCGACGTCGCCCAGGAGGTCCTGTCCGAGCTCTGGGGCGCGGATGAGAAGGTGATCACGATCGAGCACATCCAGCGGAAGGTGTCCGAGTTCTTCGGCCTCAAGCTCACCGACATGCGCGCCCGGCGGCGGACCAAGGCGGTGGCCTTTCCCCGGCAGATCGCGATGTACTTCGCGCGCCAGCTGACGCACGCCTCCCTCACGGAGGTCGGGCGCGCCTTCGACAAGGATCACACCACCGTGCTCCACGCGGTCACCAAGGTCGAGACGCTGATCCGGCAAGACGCGAAGTTCAAGAAGACCGTCGATACGCTCGCCGAGAGCGTGGCGAGATAGTCCGCGTGCCGCGAGACCTTCGGAGTTATCTGCATGGACTGATTTCGCACGTGACCGGCGCGCTGGTAGGACGTGACGCCGACGTCATGAGGTGGTGCGCCACCGCGTGGCATCACCTCGTGCGTCCGTCAGGAGGGAATGGCGGCCCGGGCGAAGGTGGGCGGTCGGCCATGAAGCTCTGCGATCTCACCTCGGGACCGGAAGCGATCGCGGTCTGGCCGGTGCAGTGGGCCGAATGGGGTGATCCGGGTGGGGGAAGGAGCATGCCCGAGGCGGGAGTGCTGGAGGGGCTGACGCGGCTGGGGGACCGGCTGTTGCTGCGGATCAACGTCGACGGCAGTCGCCGTACCGCGAGCCTGGAGTGGGACCCACCTCCGAGCGTCGGCGATGTCGAGGCGGTGCTGCAGGCGAATCTGGGAGCGGAAATCCGCGCGCTCGGGCGCCTGGAAGTGCCGATCCGCACGCACCTGGGTTCACGGACCTCAGGGCCATAGAGATGGTTACCTATACGACCGAGGACTTCGTTCGCCGGGCGGTGGGCCGGGTGCTCCACGACAAGTACCACGGTGGGGTGGTCTGCTCCTGGTGTCTCGTCGGGATGACCCTGGAGCGTCTGCACACCGGCTGGAGGAAGTCGGAGATCGAGCAGGCCATGGAGAAGGTGTTCAAGACGCCGGGGGCGCTGAAGGCGATGTCGGTCGGCCCCTGCGCGCGCTGTAAGCGGCCGACCCCGTGCCTCGGAGAGCACCCGTCATGATGGGCGAAGAGCTGGCCCGGTGCCATGCGGGGGCGCTGCTTCGGGCTCACCCGGGACGCTACTACTGCGCGCGATGCCTCACGCGTGTTCTGGACACCGCGGCGTGGACGAAGCGGGACGCTCGCCGGGCGATTGCGGTGCTCTTCCGGTGGCCGATCGGACTCACCACCGCGCTCCGCCACCGGCGCGACCCCTGCGGGGATTGCGGGCAGGTGGGCGGCGCGCTCCTCGGCGCGGTCTAGCGCTCAGCCGAGCACGACGCGGACGCGGCGAGTCGCGCCGTCACCGATGAGTGGGATACCGGCTCCCGGGGACGTCAAGAGGATCCCGTCGACTTCGATGGTCGAGATGCCGCGCGTGACCCCGCGCGGGTTCTCGACCGTGATCTTGTAGCGCGACGCGTGATAGCGGAACGCGATCTCGAAGCGCGGCCACGCGCGCGGGATGCAGGGATCGAGATGGAGAACCGCGCCGCGGAGACGGAACCCGAGGAGCGACTCGAGGCCGGCCCGGTACATCCAGCCCGCGGAACCGGTATACCAGGTCCATCCACCGCGCCCGACGTGTGGGTATTCCGCGTAGACGTCGGCGGCGGCCACGTACGGCTCCCCCTTGTAGCGATGTACGCCGGCCCGGGTACTCGTGCGGTTGATGGGATTCAAGATCGAGAAGAGCTCGTTCGCCTTGTCGCCATCGCCGAGGGCGGCGAAGGCCATCACGGTCCAGATGGCGGCGTGGGTGTACTGGCCGCCGTTCTCTCGAACGCCGGGCGGGTAACCCTTGATGTACCCGGGGTCGATCGGGGAGCGGTCGAAGGGCGGGGTGAACAGAAGGATCAGCTCCTGATCTCGTCGGACGAGATACTCCTCGACGGCGGCCATCGCGCGCGCCGCGCGCGCGGGCTCGGCGGCGCCCGAGATGACCCCCCACGACTGCGCGATCGAGTCGATGCGGCACTCGGGGCTGGCGATGGACCCGAGAGGGGTGCCGTCGTCGAAATAGGCGCGGCGATACCAGTCTCCGTCCCAGGCGTGCCGTTCGAGGGAGGCCTTGAGGGCGCGCACGTGGTTGCGCCAGGTGTCGGCGCGCGCGGGTTCGCCGCGGGCGTCCGCCAGGCGCGCGAACTCCCAGAGAGTCGCGTGCAGGAACCAGCCGAGCCAGACGCTCTCGCCACGCCCCTCGGGGCCCACCCGGTTCATGCCGTCGTTCCAGTCTCCGGTGCCCATCAGAGGAAGACCGTGGGCGCCGACGGAGAGGCTGCGGTCGAGCGCGCGAGCGCAGTGCTCGAAGAGGGTGCCCCGCTCCGCGGAGACGGTGGGCTGGAAATAGAAGTCCTCGTGTCCGGCCGGGATCGCCGGTCCCTCCAGGAACGGAATGACCTCGTCCAGGATGGTCGTGTCCCCGGTGGTCTCCAGGTAGTGCGTGAGCGCGTAGGGCAGCCAGAGCGAATCGTCGGAGATCCGGGTTCGAACGCCTCGACCAGAGGGAGGATGCCACCAGTGCTGGACGTCGCCCTCGACGAACTGGCGGGCGGCGGCTCTCAAGAGGTGCTCGCGCGCCACCTCGCGCTTCGCCACGACGAGAGCCATGACATCCTGCAGCTGGTCGCGAAACCCGTAGGCGCCGCCGGCCTGATAGAACGCGGATCGGGCCCAGACCCGGCAGGCGAGCGTCTGGTAGAGGAGCCACCGATTCAGCATGAGGTCCATGGAGCGGTCCGGCGTCTTCACCTGGATTGCGCCGAGCGTGTCGTCCCAGCGAGTCTTGATGTCGTTCAGCGTGAGATCGAGATCCACGGTGCGATACCGGATGATGAGCGTGCGCGCGGCCTCCACCGTGGACGTTTGACCGAGAAAGAAGACGATCTCCTCGCGCCCGCCGGGCGGCATCTCGATCGTGGCTTGAAGAGCCGCGCACGGATCGAGGCCGGGGCCGACCCGTCCGGACGGAGGGGTTCCGCGCTCCAGCATCGCGGGATGGTCGAGGGTGCCGTTGCGGCCCACGACCTCGGCCCGATCACCGGTCCACGCGGTCTGGCGGCCGCCGAGGTCGGCGAACGCGACGCGGCCCGCGAAGTCGTCGTTCCAGGCGTTGCGGGCGAGGAGCGCACCGGTGTCGGGGTCGATCTCCGTGACGATGGACGGTGCGTTGGCGCTCCGGGAAGCCCCCAGGACCCATTCGACGTAGGCGGTGACCGAGAGACGCCGGGACTTGCCGGAGTGGTTCTGAAGTGTCAGCCGCGAGACCTTGATCGGGTCCTCGGGCGGCACGAACTGGAGGAGCTCGAGCGAGATGCCGTGGGAGGTGTGCTCGAAGCGGCTGTAGCCTTGCCCGTGCCGGGCGATGTAGGGTGACGCGTCCTCTCGGATGGGAAGGAGGGTGGGGCCCCACAGCGCGCCGGTCTCTTCATCGCGGACGTAGATCGCCTCACCCGGCGGGTCGCTGACCGCGTCGTTGGACCACGGGGTGAGCTGGTTCTCGCGGCTGTTGACCGCCCACGTGTACCCGGCCCCGGACTCCGAGACCTGGAAGCCGAAGGTGGGATTGGCGATCACGTTGATCCAGGGAGCCGGAGTCCACTGCCCCTCCCCGAGAACGGTGACGTATTCACGGCCCCCGTCGAGGAAGCCGCCGACGCCGTTGAAGAACTCGGATTCGAGTCGCGGCGGCGACGCGTCGACGGAGGACTCGGCTCTGGCCCGCCGCCGGGGGGGAAGGGCCCCGACGTCCTGAGCCGGCTCGGCGCGCGCGAGCTGTTCCGCGAGCGTGCCATGGCGACTCAGGAGAATCGCCCGGGCGGCCGCTTGCAGGGCCGCGTGGTCGGTGGGCGCGAGGAGATCCCGGCGGAGGATGAACACCCGGCCCTGGGTCTCGTCCCGCTCGGCCCGGGGTGCCGACTGGCTCGTCCGCACGAGGGTCTCCAGGGAGGTCTGGAAGTCCTGGATGTAGGAGTGGGCCTTCTCGTTCAGAATGACGAGGTCGACGGCCAGCCCCTTCATCCGCCAGTACTCGTGAGCGCGGAGGAGCTGGCGAACGATTCCGCGATCCTCGGGCTCATCGATGCGGACGAGGACGATCGGGATATCGCCGGAGATCTGGTATGCCCAGAGGGCGGTCGGCCCCGACGTGTTCCGGCGCAGCACGTCCGCGGCGGAGCGCATCGTCGGGTCGGAGTAGAGGATCCGGCTGGCGAGATTCTGGAAGAGGTGGGCCTCGTCCGGGTCGATGCCCAGGTGGTGGAGCTGGACCTGCGCCTGCGTCCAGGCGAGGGTGACGGTGCGCTCGAACGTCGCGGGGTCGCGATACTTGTCGGCCAGGGCCACCGCGGCTTCGCGGGACGAGGCGGCCAGCGTGGAGAAGATCAGGCGGGCACACTCGCCCGGGGCGAGTCGAATCCGGCGTCTCAGGCTGAAGATCGGATCGAGCACCGAACCGGCGGTATTCGACAGGGGCCGGCCGTCGATGACCGACATCGGCGTGCGGATCGTGCGGCCCCGACCGAGGAAGCGGGCGCGATCCGTCTCGTACTGGGCGCCTCCCACGGGCTGCCCTTCGACCACGACGGTATGGGCCGCCCAGATCGTCGGCTCCGCCGGCGAGCGGACGCGGCGGGTGGCCAGCAGCGCGCCGAGGCCGGCCAGCAGCTCGGTCTGGACGAAGAGGTTGGAGAAGGCCGGGTGGGCGGCATCGGCCGACGGCGGGGCCAGCAGGAGCTCGGCGTAGGACGTCAGCTCGATCTCTCGGCCCCCCGCGCCGAGGTTCGTGACCGAGACGCGGCGGATCTCGGCGTCGTCCTCCGGAGAGACGATCACCTCGAGCGTCGTGGTGAGCGTGCCGTCCTGTCGATAGAATTCCGCGCGATCCTCCGAGAAGGTGACGCGGTAGTCGTCCGGCTCGACCCCGGTGGGCTGGTACGCGGCCGACCAGACCGCGCCGCTCTCGACGTCCCGCAGGAACACGTAGGTCCCCCACGGATCTCGCGTCACGTCCTCGCGCCAGCGGGTGATGCCGAGGCCGGCGCATCGGCTGTAGCCCGAGCCCGCGGTCGTCAGCATCACCGCGTAGCGCCCGTTGGAGAGGAGGTGCGTCCGGGGGGTCGGGCCGTGGGGCGTGGTGAAGCGACGGAAGACGGGCTCCACGAAGTCGCGGAGGTGAGCCGGGGCGTCCACTTCCTCGAGCCGGGGGCGGGCGACCGCGACGTCCCGGGGCGCCCGCTCCTGGAGGAGGAGATCGGTGGCCCGGACGATCGGCTCGGCGTGGAACCGCGCGCGCATGACCCCGTCGCGGAGCACGTTCGCCAGGGCGATGAGCGTCATGCCCTGGTGGTGCGCCATGTACGCGCGAACGATGGCCACCGTCGCGCCGTCGGGCACCCTCGACCGCGTGTAGTCGAGGGCCTCGTAGAAGCCATACGGTCCTCGAGCCCCCGCCGCGACGAGCGCGGAGAAGTTCCGGGCGGCCGCGCCCGGGTCGATCATCGCGGCGAGCGCGGTCGCGTAGGGGGCCACGACCAGATCCTCGCCGAGACCTCGCTCGAGGCCCAGGCCCGGGACGCCGAAATTCGAGTACTGGAAGGTGAGATCCAGATCGCGCACGTTGTAGGCCGATTCGGACACTCCCCAGGGGACCCCGTGCTCGGCGCCGTAGCTCATCTGACGCTGGACCACGAGCCGGCACGTCTCCTCGAGGAGGCTTCCCGACGGGGCGTCCATGACGAGCGCCGGCATCAGGTACTCGAACATGGAACCGGACCACGACACGAGGGCTGAGCCCAACCCGACCGGGGTCATCGGACGGGCGAGGTGGAACCAATGCGAGACGGGGACGTCACCCTTGGCGATCGCGATGAAGCTCGCGAGGCGCGCTTCAGACGCGAGAAGATCGTAGGCGCTGGTATCGAGGCTGCCGTCGTTGACGCGGTAGCCGATGGAGAAGATCTTGCGGGTCGGATCGAAGAGGAAGCCGAACTGCATGGCGTCGAAGAGGTCCGTGGTCGTGCGGGCGACGCCCAGGAGGCGCCCGACGAGCGCTCGGGCGGCCGCGGAGGAGCGCACCAGGCTGTCGATGAGGCCGTCGATGCGCGCGATCGCGGCCGGGGCGGAGCCCGCGCGGAGGGCGGCGTCGCGAGCGGTCGTGAGCTCTTCGATCGCGACGCGGCATCGGTCGGGCAGATCGGCCGGGCTGGGGGGCGAGGAGAAGAGCCGGGTGAGCGCGCTCAGGATCTCGGGAGGAGTGCCCGCGGGGTCGGTCTGGGCGGCCTCGAGATCCGGCGCCCAGGGCATGAGGGCCTCCAGGTCGCGCTCATGGCTGACGATGGTGGCGCGCGCCGCCTGGGCCCAGACCAGGGCATCGCCGCTCTCCGCTTCGCCGTCGTGGGTCGTCAACACGCGCGAGACGTCGACCAGGGTGTCGGCGTACCGCACGAGGCGCCGGACGCGGGCGGCCGATTCCGCCGGGCTCCGCGGGGCTTCGCGGAGGGCCGCGGCCAGGGCGTCGCGGGCCTCCGCGAGATGGCGGACCGTGACGGTCTGGCTCCGGTGGACGTCGGCCAGTGCGCTCGCGGCTTCCCCGGCGAGCTGGAGGGCGTCGTCGATGCCGGCGAACACGTCGCGGTGCGGGAGCGGATCGTGTACCGCGCTACGACAGGCGTTGCCGAGGGCGAGAAGATGGGCGGCGAGGTTGCCGCTATCGACGGTGGACACGTAGCGGGGTTCCAGCGCGCGCAGCCCCGCGGTGTCGTACCAGTTGTAGAAGTGGCCTCGGAAGCGCTCGAGCCGGTGCATGGTGGCCAGGGTCGCCTCGAGTCGGTCGAGCGTGTCGAGGAGGCCGAGCCAGCCGAAGTCCCGGGCGGAGACGACCGACAGCAGGTAAAGACCCATGTTGGTGGGGGACGTGCGGTGCGCGAGAACGGGCTTCGGATCCTCCTGAAAGTTGTCGGGCGGGAGGAAGGTGTCGTCGCGGCCGACAAAGGCCTCGAAGAAACGCCAGGTGCGACGCGCGGTCGAGCGGAGGACGGCGGTGTCCGCGGGAGGGAGACGCTGCTGGGGCGCCGGCGGGGGCGGCCGGCTGACCCATCGGGCCACCGCCGGGGAGAGGCTCCAGAGCAGGAGGAACGGCGCGGCCTCCGCGGCACTGCTCGGCCGCAGCAGGACGACGAGGGTCCCGGCGGCCGCGGTGAGGAAGATCGCCCCGCGCATGCGTCGATACACGCCGGTGATGTCGCGGGAGAGATCGGACCTGGCCTGGGCGGCCGTCGTCCATTCGAGCAGCCGGCGGTGGGTCACGTACAGGCGAAGGAGGGTCCGCCCGATCGCGTCGCCCATGAGCCACGCCTGATAGGCGAGAAAGGTGATGCCGAGGGCGATCTGAGACGCCGCGATCGTGAAGCTCCGCCCGACGCTGCGGAGATGGGTCCGTTTGGAGATGCCCGATCGCTTGGGGATGATCTCGTCGAACGCCGGGAGGAGGGACGGGAGCGCGATCGTGGCGAGGACGAACGTCGTCCACACGAGCGGGGGGCTCTCCGGGAGGACCCAGCCGGCGACGAGGGTCAGCACGGCGGCCGGCGCCGACAGGGTCCGGCGGAGGTTGTCGATGATCTTCCACAGGCCGACGAGGGGGATCCATGCCGGCCGCGTTCCGGCGCCGGTGTCTCCTCGGATGATCCAGGGGAGCAGCTGCCAGTCTCCGCGCGCCCAGCGGTACTGGCGTCCCGCGGCCACCTCGTAGTCGGTGGGGAACTCCTCGAAGAGCTCGATGTCGGTGACGAGTCCCGCGCGAGCGAAGATCCCCTCGAACAGATCGTGGCTCAGGAGAGAGTTCTCGGGCACGCGGTGTTTGAGGGCCGCCGTGAAGGCGGCCACATCATAGATGCCCTTCCCGGTGTAAGAGCCTTCGCCGAAGAGGTCCTGGTAGACATCCGAGGTCGCGGTGGCGTAGGGATCGATCCCGGCCGGGCCGGCGAAGATCCGCTGGAAGAGAGACCGGTCGCGGTCCGGGGGAATCGTGGGCGTGATTCGCGGTTGCAGGACCGCGTAGCCGTCCACCACGCGGCCCGCGCGGGCGTCAAAGACCGGCCGGTTCAGGGGATGGGCCATGGTGCCGACGAGGCGATTGACGGCGCCCCGCGGCAGACGCGTGTCGGCATCGAGGGTGATCACGTAACGAACTCCGGTGGGCACGTCGGACGCCGACCCACCCAGCGCCGCGAACGTCGTTTCCCCCGTACCGGTCAGGAGCTCGTTGAGCTCGTCGAGCTTTCCCCGCTTGCGCTCCCAGCCCATCCACGTGCCCTCGTGGGCATTCCAGGTTCGCCGGCGATGAAGCAGCAGGAAGCGCCCGCCGCCGGCGGGCACCGGACCACTGCGCGCGTTGAGGCGCGCGATGCCGTCGATGGCCATCGTGAGGAGCCCGGCATCCTCCGGCATGGTTTCGGCGGGCGCGTCCTTCCAGTCCGAGAGAAGGACGAAGTGGACGTGGCCGTCGGGGTTGGCGAGAAAGTGGATCTCCAGGCGATTGACGTGCTCTTCGATCTCGGCCGCGCTCGTCAACAGGGTGGGCACCACGACGAGGGTTCGCATGCTTGCCGGCACGCCCTCGGGCAGCTCGAGGCGCGGGAGCGGCCTCGGGCCGATCAGGTCCATGACCGCGCGATTGATGAGGGCGAGCGCGAGGTCAGAGGCCGGGATCATCGCGAGGAGTCCGAGCAGGACGAGAGCGCCGGGGCTCATGCCGGAGGCGTGCCCGGCCAGGAGGGGGAGGGCGAGGAGGAGGCCGGTCACGGTGGTGATGGTCGCCAGGTAGCCCGGCGTCGCGCCGGACAGGAACGCCCGAAGAAGCCGTTGCCTTGGCGGAGCGCGGTAGCCGATCTCGGTTTCCAGGAGGGCGCGCCCCTGGGCGAGCAGGTAGTAGCCGGGATCGGCCGAGCGCTCCCCTGGCGCGGCCCCGGCGGCGCGCTTCGCGTGTGCCATCGCCAGCCGGGTGACGTCGAGCTCGGACCGGTGGGAGCGCCGCGCGAGGTCCTCGATCGCGTGACGGTACTGGTCGCGGGTGGCGAAGTCCATCGCGCGGAAGTGACGGTCGGCGTGGAGCAGGTCGTCGACGAGACTGACGCTTTCGAAGAAGTCGGCCCAGTCGAACGTCGACATCATCCGCATGCTCGTGATCACGTTGCGGACCGTCACGTTCATGGCGGCCTGGTTCTGATGCTCGAGCTGCACGAGCTCGTCGGCCGATGTTCCCAGCGCGGTCAGCTGTTCGTCGAGCCACCGCAGCGCGGGGGTCGACTCGGGGTCTTGCTCACGCAGGCGCTGCACGAGGTTCACCATGAAGGCGGGCGACAGCGCGGCGGCTTCGAACCGCTGGAAGGCAAGCGGTCGGCGTGGCCGTCCGCCGAGCCCGAGCAGCTCGTCGGCCAGGGCGTCGGCTCCCAGTCGGGCGGCCCGGCCGCTCACGATTCGTTCGGCCAGCCGTCGGAGGTTCTCCACGAGCACGAGCCGGAGGGAGATCGGGATGGCCCAGAGCTCGCCGATGGTCAGGGGCTGCACGTGCTGGAATCGACGGACGAACCGCTGCAGAGTCTCCGGCTCGAAGCGGCTGTCGGTGTGCGCGACGAACGCCCAGGCCAGACCCAGTACGCGTGGATATCCCTGAAGGGGCTCTTCGGCGAGCTTGGGGAGCTGGCGGTGGAACCCGCGCGGGAGATCCTCCCGGACCTGCCGCACCACCTCGTCCGCGACGTGGAAGTTGTCGACGAACCATTCCGCGGCCGGCGTGATCGCCCCTTCCTCCCGGATCACCACCGCGATCTCGCGGTAGCACTGGAGCAGAACACGGCCGCTATCCCGCAGACGGGGCGAGAGGAGGCGACCGGACTTGCCCTCGGCCAGGACCGGCCGGCGCGCGACGCGTTCCGCGAGCTCCTCGAGCCGTTCGGGGCTGAAGAGCTCGGCCCGGATGGGGTCTTGGGACTCGCGGGTGAGGGGAGACGAGGCGTCGTGCGACCGGAAGTCTTGGGGACGCAAGGCGGCTCTCATTCGGTCAAATGTATCATGATATAAGGTACATAACTGACATTGGCGATATCGTACGACCCGGTTTCGAGTTATTCCTTGACACCGGTGAGATCGGCCTGTAGCGTGGGGCTCGGTGCAGATTCACCCGGCCATCGGTCACAGCGAGCAGACGAAGACGAGTCGCGAGTAACGCCGCGCGGGTATCAAGCCGCTCGGCGTTTTTGTTTGTCCTCCACTCCTGGAGGGCGCCCCCGCCATGGTGGCGGGGTTTCACGGAGGCGCAAGCCTCAGAAGAAAGAGGTAGTGTCAATGGCACAGGGTACGGTCAAGTGGTTCAACGATGCGAAGGGCTACGGCTTCATTACCCAGGAGGGTGGCGAGGACGTGTTCGTGCATTTCAACGCCATTCAGGCCCAGGGCTTCAAGAGCCTGGCCGAGGGCGACAAGGTCGAGTTCGAAGTGACCAAGGGCCCGAAGGGGCTCCAGGCCGCGAACGTTCGGAAGGCCTGACGAGAGCCCCCGCGTCAAACGGAAGGCCGGGTTCCCTTCGGGGGGCCCGGCCTTCTCGTAATTTGCGCCGGAGAGCGAAGCGGCTAGAGGTAAGCGCGGTCGGGCGCTAGGCCTCCCGGTCGTTGGACAGTCGGCCCCACTTTTTCTTCGCGAAGTTGAACAACCACACACTGCCCTCGGTGTCGAGGGCGTACAGCAGCGTGGGCGACAGCGGGGCAACCGTGGTCGTGATCTGAACAAACTTGGGCTGTCCTTGCGGGTCCATGGGATGCCCTCCTCGCGCGGGGATGGCGGGTCGCGGCAAAATCGTCGTCGGATGGAGCCGCTACCGGATTGCCGGACACCATGCATGTATGATATAAGTTAAATAACAATAAGAACGTATATTCTTAGACGTATATTCTCAGAGATGTGCGTTAAGAAGCGCGCGTCGACCGGCCGGAAACGCGGAGGTGGCGATGTTCGAGGACAGGGCCAGGGTCCTGCTCATTCTCCCGCAAGAGGTCATGGACCGGGCGCGCGTGTTCGCGGGCGAATCGATGACGAAGCTGAAGGGCCCGGTGAGCCTGCAGATGGTGTTACGCGCGCTCATCGACGAGGGGCTGAAGCGAGAGCGCGACCGAGCCCTTCTGGCCAACGTCGAGGGCCAGATGCGGGCGGTGCGTGAGGTCCGGAGCCGGGGCCGCCGGCTGGCCGCGGCGCCTCGGCCCGCGAAGCCGAGCGCCCGGGCGAGCGGGCGAAGGGGATAAATGGCGTCCACGATCTTCACGGTTGGAGACTTTGTCCGGCGGGTCGTCGATAGCCTCCTCCGGGGTGACTGCCGAGGCAAGTTCCTCTGTTCGCGCTGCCTGTCGAAGATGACCAAGGATCACCTGGACAAGAGCTACACGACCCGCGAGGTCGCGGAGGTGATGGACGAGATCTTCAGCGCGCCGGGCTCTTTCACGCATGCGCCGGCCTCCACGTGTGCCGCCTGCGCGAGGAAGAAGCTTCCGTGCCTAGGGGCGCCGAGTGCGTGACGGCTAACCGCCGATATCCGGGGGTCAGAGGTACGGGGACCCGAGGCAGGGCTTGACGTTCCGGCAGTGAGCACACCGGAACGCGGCCCGGGATTCCATGGGAACACCCGGTGCCGCGTAGACCTTGTCTATCGCCCGGGTGATCTCCGACGGTCGCCATCCCGGGTGCAGGCTCTCCAGCGTCATCGTGACGAGGCAGGGGAGACACAGGAAACTGTTCCGGTACTTGACGCTGCGGAGAATGCGGTGCAGCGAATGCCGGACGAACTCTTCGGTGGTGTAGGTCATGGCTCGGGATTCGGCCGCGTGGCCATTGGGTCGAGTATGCGCCACCGCGCGGCGGCGCCGCAAGGATAGCGCGGCGCCGGGATACACGGGCGGGGCAGGCTGGGCAGCCAAGTACGGGGGGCGATCATGGGGGGCAGGAATCGAGTGATGGCGCGACGCCACTTCATGGGCAGTCGGATCTACAAGGGGCTGACCTATACCCTGGAGCTCGAAGCCGTCGAGGAATCCGTGTTCAAAGCGCACGCGAGACTCTCCCCATCCGGCCCGGAAGTGTCCATCGTGGACGAGGCCTCGGACAGCGCCCTCAAGCAGGCCGAGGCCGGGATCAAGCATGTGATAGAGCAGCGGGAGGCGGGAGCCGTCGTCCGCGAGCGACTTCCGGAGCGGATGTACGGTGACGTCAAGTACACGATCATCGTGCGGACGGAGGCGACGCGCGTGGTGGCGGAGCTGTATTTCATCCGGTCCAATGCGCAACCGCGCCGCCCGGGACCCGGCATCTTCTTCGCGCTCTTCGAGGGCAAGACCAAGCAGGGAGCCATCGGGCAGGCGGAGCGGGGACTCAAGGCCAAGCTCGACAAGGAGCGCGCGAGCCATCGCGGCGGGACGCTCCGCTGAATGCCTGAGCTGGGCCTTGGCCTGAGGGCCTTGTGGGAGGAGCGTGACTACAAGGCGTGCGGTGCCTCGATGGAGTGTCGAGGCCGCTTCATCCTCGGGAAGCTGTTCGACCGCGACACCCGGATGCTCAAGGTCGCGTGGCTCGCCGCCTTCGGAACCCGGGTGCTTGGTCCGCCGGAGATCCGGACCGCGGAGATCACGAAGTCGCAGTGGGAGGTGCTCCTGTCCCACATGGGCGCCAGCCCGGAGGAGATCGCCGACGTGCAGACCCGGATGAGTCGGGCCTAACGGCCGGCTAGCGCCACACCGCGAAGGCCATCCCGACCCCGGTGCCGGCCGCGGACCGATAGCAGGGGACGTACTCCACCAGGTCCATGCGCAGGTGCTCGAGGGCCCCCGCCGCGACCAGCCAGTTGCGGATCTCGGAGCTGCCGGACTCGAGCTGCGCGGCGGGAAGCGCGGCGACGGCGTCGCCGTCGTTCTTGGCGAGGATCGCGAGCACGTGGCGATCCAGCTCCTCGTCGACGAAGAAGTGGCTGAGCCCGCCCGAGGCGACGATGCCCACCCGCTTTGACGCGGGCCAGGCGCGGACGGCCTGCCGGATCGCTCGCCCGAGCTGGTAGCAGCGCCTCGGGGTCGGCTGGTTCGGGGGAAAGTACGTGTTGAGCAGCACCGGCACGATCGGGACGATGTGCCGGCCCATCAGGCGCTGGTGGACGAAGCCCCAGGCGTGCCCGAAGGGGGCGTGGCGGGGCTGCACGCGCAGGTGGGCCACGTCGAACTCGTGCTCGCGCGTGAGGGTCTCGACCAGGTACCTGCCGAGCCCGGCGTCCACCGGGAAGGAGCGGTTCGCCCCGTCGCCGTAGTAGCCCCAGTACGACAAACGGCGTAGCGGCAACAGCTGGTCGGATGGCGGGGGGAGGTTCTCGACGGTCTCGCCCCAGTAGATGCAGAGGGCGGGCTGGTTGTCGGCGCTGAACCATTCGCCCTGGTCGTCGCCGATCACGACCAGCACGTCCGGCGCCGCGGCGGCCACCACGTCGGCGAGGCGCTGGATAGCGGCTTGGGTGGCGTCGTATCTCGCCCGCGTCACCTCGGGGCGCAGCTCGCGGCCGATCCACGAGGCGTGCTCGCGAACCTTCTCGTCGAACTCGGGCAGGCGCGCGCGGTCGAGCTCGGCGAGCCCGGCGAACGCCTCGTAGGGCGTGCTCAACATCGGGCTGTGCGACGTGCCGATACCGAGCGCGACCTCCGCCATGTCCCCCCCTGTTCCGTGGAGCGGCGCGTCCGGCCCGCCCCGTTGGTGGGGTGGCCCCTTGGTGGCGTGGATTATAGCAGGAGCCGGTTGACCGCGGAGCCCGACGGCTGCATCATCCGCACCGGCATGACGACGCCCCCACCCGTGAGCGAAGGCGTGTCCCTCCGGCTGGGAGCGGGCGTGGTGATCGCCACCGGCCTGCTGCTCGTCCTGGCCGCGACCGTCGGGCCGCTGCCCGCCCCGGCGAGCGATCCCGGCGCGAAGGTGATGATCCGGCTGCCCGACGCGGTGCGGGTGGTGGTGCTCGGCCTTCTCGCCCTTTCCACCATCATTCTGTTCTCGCTGCAGCGGCGGCGGCGCCCGACCGAAGAGACGCTGGCCCCCTCGCCGGCGGCCCAGCGCCTCCCCCCGTGGGCGGCCGCGCTCGTCTCGCTGCTGCTGGTGGTGCTGGCCTGGTACCTCGTGTGGCGCTACTGGTCCGGCCCGGACGGCCAGCCGATCGAGAAGGCCTTCGCCGCGATCGCCGGACTGCTCGACCTCCTCACGCTTCCCCAGAAGCCTCCGACCTCGATCCCCTCCCTCGAACTGGCGATCGCGGCGCTCCTCCTCCTGCTCGCGCTCGCCGTCTTCGCGGTGATGGTCCTGGTCGCGATGGCCGATCGGCTGGAGAAATGGTGGACGCAGCGTGAGGGTGCCGACCGCCCGCCGGCCGTCCCCGAGACGCTCGCCCTGATCCAGGCCGATCTGCGGGCCGAGCCCGACGCGCGGGTCGCGATCATCCGCGCGTACGGCCGCTTCGAGCGGGCGCTCGCGGCGGCCCGGGCCCCGCGGGCCGCGTGGCAGACGCCGGCTGAATTCATGCGGACCACGCTGGCCCGGCTCCCGGTCCCGGCCGCGCCCGTCCGGCGCCTCACCGCGCTCTTCGAGGTCGCGCGATTCAGCACCCACCCCCTGGGGGCGGAGGCGCGCGATGCGGCCTGCGATAGCCTGGACGAGATCGGCACGGCCCTCGAGGAGGACGCGGCCCGTGAGCGCTGAGCGGCTCCTCGTGCCCATCGCGATTCGCTGCGCCGCGCTGGGAGGGGTCGTGCTCCTCGCCGCCGTGCCGGTCTACGTCTTTGTCGAGCCGCCGTGGCGAGCGCTCGTGGCGCGGCTGGCGGTGGCGTTCGTGCTCGGCGTCGCGCTCCTGCAGCTTCGCGGCGCGGTGGCCGCCCGGCTCGCGCGGGGCGGGGCGTCGCCGCTCGAGCAGGCGCTCGAACGGCCCGGGAGTCCGCCCGCGGTCCCGCTCCGGTTCGAGGAGCTGATCGACGATGTGCGCGCGACTCGACGCAGCCGGGGCCACTTCGAGCGGATCATGTGGCCGCGGCTGACCGCGCTCGCGTCGCGCCCGCTCGCGCGCCCGCCCGCTCGGCTCGGCCGGGGGCCAAGCCTGGCCGACCTTCGCCGCGTGATCGCGGACATCGAGAGGGAGCGGTGAGGGTCGCCGTCGTCGCCGAGCGGGTGCGCGAAGTGGTCGCGACGCTCGGCCGGATCGTGGTGGGCAAGGACGACGTGCTCGAGCGGATCCTGGCCGGCGTCCTGGCCAACGGCCACGTGCTCATCGAGGACAACCCGGGTCTCGCCAAGACCTTGATCGCCCGGCTCCTGGCCCAGGCCCTCGACCTCGGCTTCCGCCGCATCCAGTTCACGCCCGACCTGCTCCCGAGCGACATCACCGGCAGCTTCCTCTACGACCAGCGCGAGAGCCGGTTCGAGTTCCGGCCCGGCCCGATCTTCACGAACCTCCTGCTCGCCGACGAGATCAATCGCGCCACGCCCAAGACGCAGGCGGCGCTGCTCGAGGCCATGCAGGAAGCGCAGGTCACGATCGAGGGCCAGACGTTTCCGCTGGAGCAGCCGTTCGTGGTGATCGCCACCCAGAACCCGATCGAGATGGAGGGCACCTACCCGCTGCCGGAGGCCCAGCTCGACCGGTTCCTGCTGCGCGTGGGCATCGGGTACCCGGGGCCGGAGGCCGAGCGGGAGATCCTGAAGCGGCGACGCGAGCGCCGCACCGACGCCGCGGCCGTCCCCACCATCGTGACCCGGGCCGAGCTCCTGGCCATGCAGGGCGCGCTCGAGGACATTTTCGTGAGCGAGGCGCTCGAGCGTTACATCGTGGCCCTCGCCCAGGCCACGCGGGTCGATCCGCGCGTGACGCTGGGGGCCTCGCCGCGGGGAAGCCTCGCCCTGCTCAAGCTCGCCCGGGCGGAGGCGGCCATCCGCGGGCGCGACTTCGTCCTGCCCGACGACGTGAAGGCGGTGGCGGTGGCCGCCCTGGCCCACCGGCTCGTCCTCCGACCGGAGCTGTGGGTCTCGAGCACGACCCCGCGCCACGTGGTGGAAGGCGTGCTCCGGGAGGTTCCGGCGCCGGCCGGGGAGTCCGCGTGACCTGGCGGCCGACGGCGCTGAACGTGTCCTTCCTGACCGTGGTGGGCTGGGCGCTCTTCCTGGCCGTTCTCACCGGACGTGTCGAGCTCGCGGTGGTCGCGGTCCCCATGGTCTTCGCTCTGGTGGCGGGGCGGCGCACCGGGGCGCCGCCCCGCTGGCAGATCGATCGAACGCTGTCGACCACCCGCCTGCTCGAGGACGAGTGCGTGACCGTCACCGTCACGCTCCGCGCGGAGAGGCCGCTGCCCCTGGTGGAGCTCCTGGAGCCGCTGCCGCCGAGGGTCGGTCTCGAGCGAGGGAGCAACCACGCCTTCTTCACGCTCCGCGAAGGCCGGGAGATTCGCTGGACGTTCGAGCTGCGCGGCGCCGGGCGCCAGCGCCTGCGCCTCGCTGGCCCGCATCTCCGGCTGTGGGGACCGCTCGGCCTCGCCGCCGCCGAATCCCAGCATCGCGCGCCCGCGACGGTGGCCGTCTACCCGAGGCACGCGCCGATCAGGCACCCGCCGCGCCCGCTGCGCACGCAGACGTTCGTGGGCAACTACGTGTCCCCGACGCAGGGGGAAGGCATCGAGCCCGGCGACATCCGGCCCTTCGCCCCCGGTGATCAGATCCGGCACGTGAACTGGCGCGCCACCCTGAAGCTCCGCACGCTTCACGTGACCCAGCATCATCGGGAGCGAAACGCCGACGTGGTCCTCCTGCTCGACACCCTGTCCGAGGTGGGCCCGGCCGGCGAGACGGTCGTCGACGTGGCAGCCCGCGGCGCGGCCGCTCTCGCCACGGCCTACCTCGCCCGCAAGGACCGCGTCGGCCTGATCGAGTACGGCGGCCAGCCCCGCTGGGTGAGGCCGGGCGCGGGCCGGGCGCATCTCGAGCGCCTGCTCGACACCCTTCTGAGCGCGTCGGTCGTCTTCACCTACGTCAATCGCGACCTCGATCTGGTTCCGCCGCGCATCCTGCCACCCCAGGCCCTGGTGGTGGCCTTGAGCCCGCTGCTCGACCGGCGCTTCGTGAGGGCCGCGACCGACCTCGCCGCGCGGGGTTTCGACCTCATCGTCATCGCGGTCTCGCCGGTCCCGGCGGCCCGCGCCGCGGCACCCCGATCCGCGGTCGCCGACGTGGCGGCGCGGTTGTGGGCGCTGGAGCGCCGCGCCGCGCTCGACGAATACCGTCGCCGCGGGCTCAGCGTCGTCGAGTGGGACGGTACCGGGCCCCTCGATGCGGCCCTGGCCGCCTTGGGCCGGCGGTGGCGGCGCCGCGTGCTCGCCGGATGATGCGCCTGGCGGCGGTCGTGCTCCTCGCGGTCCTCGCCGCGCTCCCGCTCGCGGTCCGGCCGTCGTCTCCCCCCGTCACGTGGCTCGCGACGGCGGCGCTCGTGGTGGGCGGCGTCGGGGTGATCGCGTGGTCCGTGCCGCTCGTGACCGCGGCCGGCTCGCTGGTGCTGATCGCCTACGCACTCGCGCTCGTGCTCGCGGGTCCGGCGGCCGATCCCCTCGCGGCGATCGCGCTCGGCTCGATTCTCGTGCTCTTGCTCGCGCTCGTCCACTTCGCGGGCCGCGCGCGCGGGGCCGCCCTCGGCGCGTCGGTCATCGCCTCGCAAGTGCGTCAGTGGCTGGCGGTGGTGGGCCTCGGCACCGTCGCCGCCGTCGTGCTCACCGCGGCGGCGGCGCCGCTCGGCGTCGCGCTCCGGAGCGCGACGCTCCCGGTGGTGGTGAGCGCGGCGGCGCTCGGCGCCGTTTTGACGGTGGCGGGCGTCATCGCGCTGCTCGCGAGAGAGGCGGGCGGCGGGCCGATGTCCTGACCGAGATGAGTGGCCCGGCCGCGCCGATCAGGCCCTCGGGGCCACGGGCTCCGGTGGCCGCCGGCTCTTCCAGTCGGTGGCTTCCTCGTAGGCGTGGCCGATCCGGAGGGCCATCGCCTCGTCCCCCGCGTGCCCGACGATCTGCAGTGACGTCGGCAGGCCTGCCGCGGTGAAGCCGTTGGGCACCGCGAGCCCGCAGAGCCCCAGGTAGTTCACCGGCCGCGTGAAGTGCGCCGCGGTGCCGGCCTGATCCGCCTGCTCGATCGGGATGGGCGGCGTCAGCGCGGTCGGCGTGAGCAGCGCGTCCACGTCGGCCAGCGCGGCCGCCACCTCCCGGCTGCGCTCGTCGCGCTCGGTCAGCGCGAGCAGGTAGTCGCGCGCGGAGACCCCGCGGCCGATCTGGATGCGCGGTCGCACGTGCGGATCGACGGGCAGGCGCTCGTCGTCGACGAGATGCCCGACGAAGCGATAGCCCTCGGCGCCGATGATGCGGCCGGTGGCGGCCGCGTAGTCGCCGAAGCGGTGGGGCAGCTTGACGCGCTCGATCCGCGCGCCGAGCTTGGCGAGGGTGTCCACCGAGGCGTCGTAGGCGGCGAGCACCTCCTTGTCCACGCCCACCCGCTCGGCGTCCGGCATCACCGCGAGGCGGAGCCCGGCGGCGCCGCGGCGCAGGGTCGGCATCGGGTCGGCGGGCGCCCAGGCGAGCGTCTGCGGGTCGCGGGGGTCCGGCCCGTTGAGCAGCCGGAAGATCAGGGCGGCGTCCTCGACCGAGCGCGCCAGCGGCCCCGGGGTGTCGAGGGTGAAGGAGAGCGGGAGCACGCCGAAGGTGCTGATGCGCCCCGCCGTCACCTTCAGGCCGACGATCCCGCACCACGCGGCGGGCAGGCGCACCGAGCCGCCGGTGTCGGTGCCGATGGCGACGGGCGCCAGCCCCGCGGCCACCGAGACCCCGGAGCCGCTGGAGGAGCCGCCCGGCGTGCGGTGCACCGTGGGGTCCCACGGGTTCCAGGGCGTGCCCATGTGCGTGTTGGTGCCCCAGCTTCCCATCGCGAACTCGACGGTGTGGGTCTTGCCGAGGACGATCATCCCCGCCGCGATGACCCGCTCGGCGAGCGTGGCGGTGACCGGGGAGACGCGCTCGGCCCAGACCTTCGAGCCGCCGGTGGTGACGCGGCCCTCGAGGTCGACGAGATCTTTCAGCGCGATGGGCACGCCGTGGAGCGGCCCGATCCGGTGCCCGGCGCGGATCGCCCGGTCGGCGCCCTCGGCGGCCAACCGGGCCTGGTCCGCGTAGACCGAGACGAAGGCGTGCAGGTGCCCGTCGTGACGGCGGATGCGGTCGAGCAGCGCGTCCACCGCGTCGACCGGAGAGAGAGTGCGCGCGCCGAAGGCCCGCGAGAGCTCGGCGACGCCGGCCCACACCGGATCGATCCTGGTCATTCCGAAAGCCCTCCGCGTTGGTTGGGTCCGCGCTTGTCCGAGACGATCCGCCCCTCCTTGAAGACGAGGAGCAGCCGACGCAGGTTCGTGATGTTCTCCAGGGGGTCGGCGGCCACCACGATGAGGTCCGCGAGCTTCCCGGGCTCGATGGTCCCGAGCTCGTCGCCGACCCCGCACAGCTCCGCGGCGTGGCGGGTGGCGGCCAGCAGCGCCTGCCACGGGGTGGCGCCGGCTTTCACCCACAGGCCCAGCTCGAGCAGGGCGGCCTCCTTGAGCGGCCGGATGTCCGAGCCGAGCGCCATCCGGACGCCGGCGGCGAGGGCCTGCCGGAAGGCCTCCCGGTGCGGCTCGGCCGCCGCGTCGGCGCGGTGGCAGAGGTCCGGGGCCAGGTTGCGCTCCTCCACCCAGCGCTTCTCCCACGAATCGCGCGCCTGGTCCGGTGTGAGATGGGTGATGGCCAGGGTCGGCACGTACCAGGTGCGGTGGGCGCGCAGGCTCTCGATGGACGGCGCGTCCATGATGTAGCCGTGCTCCACGCTGTGGGCGCCCAGCCGCGCCGCGGCCTGGACGGTCTCCGGGCTGGCCGCGTGCGCCATCACGCGGAACCCCCGCTGGCGGCAGATCGCGAAGGCGGCCTCGAGCTCGTCGTCGAGCAGGAACGCTTGCGAGTGGCGATCCCACGCGGGGCCCATGATGCCGCCGGTCAGGTTCAGCTTGATGTGGTCCACGCCGTTCTTGATCTGCTCGCGGATGGCGCGGACGAAGCCGTACGGCCCGTCACACTCGCGCGCGTGCCCGGACGTGAGGAAGTGCCCGCCGGTCGTGGTCAGGAAGTACCCGGCCGCGAAGACCCGCGGACCTGTGTACTGGCCCGCCTCGAAGGCCCGCTTCCACGCCACGTCCATGAAGTGCGCGGCGCCGGCGCACCGCACGCCGACCACGCCGCTCTCGGTCAGGGCCTGCATCAGCCGATGGCCGAACATGGCCGTCTGCTCGGCGACGGAGGCGCCGGTGGAGGCGAGGTAGTCGGGGTGGATGTGGACGTCCCACAAGCCGGGCAGGAGATAGGCGCCCTGGAGATCGATGACCCGGGCGTCGCGCGTGTCGGGGGCGCGGCCGGCGCCGAGCACCTCCACGATGCGCCCGCGGGCGATGGTGATGCTGGCGCCGGGGACGGGGCGGGGGCCGACGCAGTCGATCACGGTCGCGTTCGTGAGCACGGTTCGCATCGCGCCGATCCTGCCAGAGCGTCGGGGGCAGGTCAAACGGGGCGCCGCGGGCCCTTGACGGCCGCGAGGAAACTGCCCATGGTGCGGTCATGCCCAGGGTGGCCGGCGTGCCCGTGTCCCTCGTCAGCGTCCAAACCCGCGACGGCGTCGTCCTCGATGGCGTGTCCGCCCACCCGCGCGGCCGGCGGCGGACCGCGCTCATCTGGGTGCACGGCCTCGGATCCGCGTTCTCCTCGGGGCAGCCGCTCATCCGGGCGCTGTCGGCGGGCCTCAACGCGGCGGGCATCGGGTATCTCAAGCTCAACACCCGTGGCCACGGCGTGGTCACGCGCGCCGGCAAGCGGCTCGCCGGCGCGGCCTTCGAACACTTCGGCGAGAGCGTCCACGATATCCGGGCCACGATTGCGCTCGCGGCCGGCTGTGGCTACCGTCGGGTGATCCTCGCCGGCCACTCGACGGGCGCCAACAAGGTGCTCCACTACATGGCGCGGACCCGCGACCGGCGGGTGGCCGGGCTGATCCTGCTGGGGCCCGTCTCCGACGTCGCCGGAGAGCGCAAGCGGATCGGGCGCCGCGAGCTCGCCCGCCGAGTGGCCGCGGCCGAGCGGATCGCCCGGCGGGATCCGGAGGCGCTCGTCCCGCGCGCCTGGGGCTTCCGGAGCGCCCGGCGCTTCATCAGCCTGTACCGCCCAGGCGAGGCGGAGGACGTCTTTCCCTACTACCGGCCCGCCGCGGGCTGGACCGCGCTGCGACGGGTCCGCGTGCCGATGGCGGTGATCCTCGGTAGTCGGGACGAGTACCTCGACCGGCGTCCGGAGGCGGTGACCGCCGCCTTCGAGCGGAACGCGACCCGGGCGCGGTCGTTCAGCGGGATCGTGGTGCCGCGGGCCAACCACGGGTTTCGCGGGCACGAGCGCGCGCTCGTGCGCGAGATCGTGCGCTGGTCGCGGACGGTGGTCTAGCGTTCGGTGGATGCGCTGATCGGAGTCTTCGTCGGCCTCGCGCTGAGCGCGGCGGTGGGCTTCCGGGTCTTCATCCCGTTGCTCTTCACCGGCTCGGCGGCGCGCCTGGGCTATCTCGAGCTGACGGCCGACATGGCCTGGCTCGGGTCGGATGGGGCTCTCGTGGCGCTGGCCATCGCCACCGTCCTCGAGGTCACAGCCTACTACGTGCCCTGGCTCGACAATCTGCTCGACACGATCGCGACGCCGACGGCGGTCGTCGCCGGTGTGATCACATGGGCCGCGGTCACCCCGGAGCTCTCCCCGCTGCTGAGGTGGACGCTCGCGGTCGTCGCGGGCGGCGGGGCCGCCGGGCTCGTCCAGTCGAGCACGACGTTCCTGCGCTTCCAGTCTTCCGGCTTCACGGGGGGCCTCGCCAACCCGGTGCTGGCCACCGGCGAGCTACTCGGCGCGCTCACGCTGAGCGTGCTCGGCGTGCTGGCCCCGGTGCTCGCCGCGGTGCTGGTCGTGCTCGTGCTGGTCGGCCTCGGGTGGCTCTATCGCCGCGCGACCAGCCGGCGGAACGCCGCGCCGTACTCGAAGCCATAGCCGGCCGCCAGCTCGGCCGCGTTCTTCTTGACGCGCTCGCCGATGGTCAGGCCCTCCGGCACGTTGAAGCCCGGCATCTGGCTCTGGTGCCGGACCAGCCCGGCGATCTGCCGGTCGATCCCGGCGGTGACGTCCACGATGACGTCCGGCTCGTCGGCGCCCCAGTACCAGAGCTCGCGCACCTTGTGGGGCTCGAGCCCTTCGCGGGTGATGTGCTCGGCGAAGTGCAGGTGGTCGCGGGCGTACGGATAGACCGCGTCGGTGGTGGCGATGCCGGCCTTGCGGTGGTCACGGTGCTGGAAGCCCTTCATCCGGTAGGGATCGTGCACGAGGACGGTGTGCGGGCGGTGGCGGCGGATGGCCCGGACCACGTCGCCCAGGAACTCACGGGTGTCCTCGAGCCGGCCGTCGGGGTATCCCAGCATCTCCACGTGGCGCACGCCCATGAAGTCGGCGGCGGCCCGCTGCTCGTGGGCCCGCTTGCGGGCCAGCTCGGCCGGGACGAGATCGCGGTCGGCGGTGCCGGCGTCGCCGTTGGTGCACAGCACGTAGCTCACCTCGCAGCCGGCGCCCACCCAGGAGGCGATGACCCCGCCCGAGCCGATCTCGGCGTCGTCGGGATGGGCGAAGACCACCATGGCGGATTCGGGCACTAGAGTGACGATCTCGAGCTTGCGGTCGGAGTTGGGCATGCGCTGATCTTACCCTGTTATGGCTCGTGCACCGTCGCGAGGACCGCGGGCAGCGCGGCCATGACGTCCTCGAGGCACCGGCGCACCCGCGCGATGTTCGCCTCCGCCTTCTCCGGGATGCCCCCGCGCGAGATCAGGGCGATGAACTCCTCGCGGCTGGTCGCCATCAGCAACGAAGCGTTGATCTCGAGCTGGAGCGCGTGGATGCGCCGCGTCCAGGGCTGGCCGAAGGTGGCCACGATGTTGCCACCGGTGTAGCCGCTGACGTTCTCGTGCACCTCGAAGCCGTGGCGGGTGAAGATGGCGGCCACCGTGGCCGCGATCTGCGGGGCGCAGGTGGCGTCGTGGCGCGTGCCGATGATCACCTGGTGGTCCTTCATCCGCCGCGGGCTGCCGGTGTGGCCGTCGAGGAGCAGGGCGTAGCCGTGGGTCCGGTGAAGCTGGGTCAGGATATCGCCCAGGGTCGCGTAGTAGGGGTCGTACAAGGCCCGCAGGCGCACCTCGAGGTCGGGAAGCCCGAGCGGCCGCGCGAAGATGGCCACGTCGCGCATGGTGTGGGTGCGCACCACCCCGCGCCGGGAGCGCACCAGGCCGTCGTGGTGCTCGAAGTCGTCGCGGCGGCGATTGACGTCCACGAACATGCGCGAGAACGGGGTGGCCAGCACGGTGGCCCCGTGCTCGTGCAGGTCGCTGTAGACGTCGCCCACGAAGGTGTCGGCGAAGCCGTAGGCGAAGGTCTCGAACCAGGGCTCGGAGTAGTCGTCCCGGGTGATCTCGGGCAACGGCTGCGTGCCGTAGTGGGGCACGCTCACCAGGATGGGCGTGCGCGTCCCGGCCGCGGGGTGCCGGACGATCGGGAAGGATTCCTCCATCAGCTCCGGCCGAGCTGCCGGCCGATGAAGTCGCGGACCAGGGCGACGCACCGGTCGGTGTCCGGGCTCGCCTGCTGGACGAAGCCGTGGCGCGCGCCCGGGAAGTGCGCGTGCTCGACGGCGCCGCCCGCGCCCTGATATGCCTTCACGAAGGCTTCGGTGATGGCGGCGGGCACGTTGTCGTCCTGATCCGGCTGGGCGACCCAGACCGGCGGCAGCGCGGTGGCCTGGCCGGCGGAGACGATCCGGGTGACGCTCGCGGCGGCCATCGCCTCCTCGTCCGCGAAGAAGGCCCGATGCGAGGCGATCAGGCGCTTGGCGTCGAAGCCCGAGGGCGGCGGGGGCTCGTGCTCGCGGGCCAGCGCGTAGTGATAGCGGGCCAGCGGGTCCGCGACGGGATAGAGGGCCACCACGAAGGCCACGGAGGCGTCGCCCGCGGTCGGCTCGAGCGAGCCGTCGGGCCGCACGATCGGCGTGCCCGCGTGCTCGGGCGCGCCGGGCTTCACCGCCTGGAGCAGGGCGAGCTGCGCGCCGCTCGAGCTGCCGAGGAGCCCGATGCGCGCCGGATCCACGCCCAGCCGGCCCGCGTGCGCGCGAGCGTAGCGGACCCCGGCGGCGACGTCGGCGACCGCCACCGGAAACCGATGGTCCGGGGCCTGGCGGAAATCCAGTCCGACGACGACCAGCCCGGACGCGGCGAGGGCCCCGCACATGATGGCGTCGGCGGTGCGGTCGAGGCGGGCCCAGGCGCCGCCGTGCACGTAGACCACCGCTCCGAGCGGCCGATCGGCCTCCCCTCGCGGCCGATAGATCCGGGCCAGCAGCTCCACGCCCGCCGGCCGGGCGAAGGGCGTGTCGGTCTCGTCCACCTCGTATGGGCCGGTGGGATCGAAGCGAACGGTCGGGGCCATGTCCTCGAGCGACGCGCCGCCTACGTCTCAGCCGAGACGGGACAGGTACTGGGCCACGAAGTCGGTGCCGACGAGCGCGACGTAGGCGTCGGTGAGCCGCTTGGTGATGGGCCCGGGCACGCGGCCGTCCCCGATCGGGTGGCCGTTGACCGAGCGCACGCCGCAGAGGCAGAGGCTGGTCGAGGTCAGGAAGACCTCGTCGGCGGTCACCGCGTCGTAGACGTCGAGGTCGCGCTCCTCGCAGGGGATGCCGAGCGGCGCGGCCAGCTCCATCGCGGTCCGCCGACTCACCCCGGGGAGCACGTACTGCTCCCGCGGCGTGTAGACGCGGCCCCCGCGCACCACGAAGATGTTGCTGCCGACCCCTTCGCAGAGATTGCCGTGCTCGTCCAGGAGGACCGACCACGCCTCGGGGTGGGCGCGCTTGACCTCGCGGTCGGCCAGGATGAGGTTCAGGTAGTTGTGGGTCTTGGCCCGCGGGCTGAGCATCGAGGGCGGCGTCCGGCGGATGGACGGCACCACCACGTCGATGCCATCCCGGAAGTGGACCGCCCGCTTCCGGAGCGGTAGCGGCGTGCAGTCCACGATCACCTGCGGGCCGGTATGCGCCCAGCCCTCGTCGCCGATGGCGTCCACGCCCCGGCTGATCCGCTGGGCCACCCACCAGTCGCCGGCGGCGGCGCGCAGGGGCTCGTTCCGCTCGACGACCTCCTCGCTGATGGCGATCATCTCCTTGGGCTCGAGGCCGACGTCGATCCCGAGGTAGCGCAGCGAGCGATAGAGCCGCTCGACGTGCTCCTCCAGGCGGAAGATGCGCCCCTCGAAGGTGCGCGTCATGTCGAAGCAGCCGTCGCCGCGGTTGAAGCTGCGATCGCGGTAGGGGATGACGACCTGCGTCTCGGGGACGAGCCGGCCGTTGAAGTAGGCGGTGCGGAACCGCACGGGTATGGTCCGGGGCGTGGTCATGCGCGGCTCCTCACGAACTGGCCGATCGCCTCGACGGCGGTCTGTGCCTCGTCGAGCATCGGCAGGAACCAGTGCCAGACGTGGATCATGCGGTCGTAGATTTCCAGCGTGGCGTCCACGCCGGCCGCCTTGGCTCGCTCGGCGAGCTGCACCGCGTCGTCGAGCAGCACCTCGTCGCTGCCGACGTGGATCAGCAGCGGGGGCAGGCCGCGCAGGTCGGCGAAGAGCGGCGAGGCGAGCGGCGTCCGGGGCGGCGTGGCGCCCAGGTAGGCCCGGGCCATCTCCTCGACGCCGGCCCGGCGCACGATCGGATCGGCCGCGGCCTTCGTCGCGTAGCTGGCGCCGCTGCAGGTGAGGTCCACCCAGGGCGAGATGCAGACGCCGCCCGCGGGCAGCGGCACGCGCGCCTCGCGCAGGGCGAGCACCGTGGCCACCGTGAGCCCACCGCCCGCGGAGTCGCCCGCGATCACGATGTGCTCGGGGGCGATGGCCTGGTCCAGCAGCCAGCGGTACGCGGCGGTCGCGTCCTCCACCGCCGCCGGGAAGGGGTGCTCCGGCGCCAGGCGGTAGTCGAGCAGGAGCGCGCTGGCCCCGGCGGCGCCCGCGATGGCGGCGGCCAGGTGACGGTGCGAGCGCGGGGAGCCGATGACGTAGCCGCCGCCGTGGAGATAGAGCACCACGCGGCCGGGCACCGCAGAGGGCGGGCGCAGCCACTCCGCGGGGGCCGCGGGGACGTTGACCCGCTCCACCTTGACGTCGGGCGGGGTCGGGAAGACCTTCTCGGCGCGCTCGTACTGGGCGCGGCGCTCGGCGGTGGTCAGCGAGTCGGACGGGGGAAGCTTCGCGAGGTGCGCGCGAACGACGTCGATGCCGCGGTCAGCCATGTCGTTCCTCCATGAGGAGGGATTCTGCGCCGGGACGGGGGTGGTTGGCAACCGCCTGGAGTCTGGCCCCGAGCGATGGTGTACTCTCCACCCCCAATGGTCCCGCTCGTAGACGCCCATCACCACATCTGGCGCCAGGCCGACCTGGCATGGCTGCAGGGTCCGCCGCAGCCCCGTATCTTCGGGGAATACGGGGCGCTCCGCCGCGACTACCCGATCGAGGAGTACCTGGCCGAGGCGCGCGGCGCCGGCGTGGTCCGGTCTGTCTACGTGCAGACCAACTGGCCGCCTGGGCGGGAGGTGGAGGAGGTCGGCTGGGCGCAGTCGGTGGCCGACCGCCACGGGTTCCCGCACGCCATCGTGGGCTACGCCGATCTGGCCGCGGCGAGCCTCGAGCCCACGCTCGATCAGATGATGAAGCACGCGCGCCTGCGCGGCATCCGCCAGCAGCTCCACTGGCACGACCGAGCGCGGTACCGGTTCGCGGCCCGGGCCGACCTCATGGACGACCCGGCCTGGCGGCGCGGGCTGGGGGAGGTGGCGCGGCGCGGGCTCCTCTTCGAGCTGCAAGTGTTCGCGGGCCAGATGGAGGCGGGCGCCCGGCTGGCCCGGGACTTCCCGCAGGCGACCTTCGTGCTCCTGCACGCGGGCATGCTGGAGGACACGAGCCCCGACGGCTGGGCCCGCTGGCGCGCCGGCATGCACGGGCTGGCCGCGGCGCCCAACGTCTGCGTGAAGCTCTCCGGCCTCGGGACCTTCGCGCGCGCCTGCTCGGTGGACCTCTGGCGCCCGGTGATCCGGGAGACCGTCGAGCGGTTCGGTCCGGAGCGCTGCATGTTCGGGAGCAACTTCCCGATCGAGAAGCTGTGGACGACCTACGAGGAGGTGGTGCGCGTCACCACCGAGTGCCTGGCCGGGCTCTCGGCGGGCGAGCAGCGCGCGGTCCTCCACGACACCGCCGACCGCGTGTATCGACTCGGATCGTGAACCTCGATCTGCGGCGTCGCTAGCCGAACAGCGAGACCACGCGGTCGAGCGTGGAGTCCAGCAGGATCTCGCGCTCGTCCAGCTCGAGCGCGGGGCGCGCGGGGACGAGCGCGCGGTCCAGCCGCTGCCGGTACCGGCCGCCGCCCGTGATGTTCAGCAGCACGATCGCCTCGCGGGTGATCGGCCCGTAGCGCGCGGCCTTGAGCAAGGTCGCGAAGGCCACCGCGCTCGCCGGGTCGATGTCGATGCCCTCCGTCTCCTCGAAGAGGCGGCTCGCGTGCAGGACCTCGAGGTTGTCGGCGGCCAGCATGTCCCCGCCGGTCTCGGTGAGAACATCGAAGACGCCGCCCCGGACCGCGTAGGGGGGCTTGCGGTTGGAGAGCACGTGCGCGGCGATCTGCTGGATCTGCTTCTTGCCGTCCTCCGCGTCGATGTCGAGCAGGACCCGGCGTCCGGACTTCCACGACATGTAGATCGGCACGAAGGGCATGTTCTGGCTGAGCAGCAGCCGGGGCAGCCGCTCCCCGAAGCGCCCGTCGGCCACCAGCCGCCGTGCCATCTCGTAGACGCCGATGCCGCCCGCCCCGCTGCCGATGGCCTGGAGGTAGTAGTGGGGGAGCCGCCCGATCGCCTCCACCGCGCTCAGGATGGTGGTGCCGAGGCCGTCCACCCGCGCCACGTTCCGCACCCCGCCTTCCGGGAGGAAGCCGTCGAGCGCGGCGACCCGATTGGCGAGGGTGATCGCATCGAGGTAGTCGGTGAAGCCCACGAGGGACACGACCTTCACGCAGGGCTTGATCATCTCGGGGAACTGCAGCGCGTTGAGCCCGGCCTCCGGCAGCACCACGAGGCAGGGGATGTCGTTCATCGAGCACGCCCGTACGAAGGCGGCCCCGGTATTGCCGGCGGAGGCGATCACCAGGATGCGGCTGTTGTCGCTTGGCAGGCGCGACAGCGCGGTCCACGCCTCGAGATCCTTGAACGTCGTGGTCTGGAGCTCGGCGCCCTTCTCCGGCCAGTAGCCGTTGAAGGCCACCCAGAGGTTCGGCAGACCCACCACTCGATTCAGCCGCTCACTCTGGTAGGTGACGGTGCGTCCGGAGCCGTGGAGCTGCCGCACGATTGGCAGCCAGCGGTGGTAGCGATAGATGCCGTCGGCGGTGGGATCGGGCTCGAACGTCTTCGTCTGGTAGAGCGCGCCGAGGAGGCCCGGCTCGTGAGATCGCGGACAGTCGAGCAGGAGCCCGTCGTCCTCGAAGTCCGTCTCGCAGACACGACACTGAATCACATAGTGACGATCCCCCATGGCCGCTTCTCCTCTTCCTGCTGTCCGGACGGTAGGCCTCTGCGAGGTAGGAAGCAAGCGCAATCGCCTGCCTCTCGGGCAGGCACTCGTGGCAGAATGACGCGGTGACCGCGCCAGATTTCCTCTACGGCACCGCGTGGAAGGAAGAGCGCACGCCCGCCCTCGTGGAACTGGCGCTCCGGATGGGTTTCCGGGGCATCGACACCGCCAACCAGCGGCGGCACTACTTCGAGGCCGGGGTGGGCGAGGCGCTGGCCGCGGCCTATCGCGCGGGCATCGTCTCGCGCGCGGAGCTATTTCTGCAGACGAAGTACACGTATCAGCCCGGGCAGGACCATCGGCTGCCCTACGATCCGAACGCCGACCTCGCCACCCAGGTCGCCCAGTCCATGGGCAGCTCGCTCGAGCACCTCGGCACCGATCACGTGGACAGCTACGTCCTGCACGGGCCCGCCTCCGGCCACAGCTGGAGCGATTACGACGCGGAGGTCTGGGGGGCGATGGCGCGCGAGCGCGACGCGGGCCGCACGCGCCAGCTCGGGGTGAGCAATGTCTCGCTCCGCCATCTGCAGCAGATGGCGGCCACCGGCGCCGAGATGCCTGCCTTCGTGCAGAACCGGTGCTTCGCGGTCCGCGGCTGGGATCGCGACGTGCGGGCCTTCTGCGCGCCGCGCCGGATCGTCTACCAGGGCTTCTCGCTGCTCACCGCCAACCCGGACGTGCTGCGCCACCCGCTGGTGACCGGCATCGCCGCGCGCAACCAGGCGACGCCCGCGCAGGTGGTGTTCCGCTTCGCGGTCGCGGTCGGGATGCTCCCGCTCACCGGCACGTCCAACCCGGAGCACATGAAGCAGGACCTGGCCGGCCGCGCGCTGGCGCTCTCCGCGGACGAGGTGCGGGCGATCGAATCGCTCGCCGGCTAGATGCGGCGCCTCACCGTGCTGATGCCATTTCATACTCCCTTTTACGCGCCCCTCGCCGCCGGCGTGGGGCTCGGGCACTTTCGCGACGAGGGGCTCGACGTCTCCACGATGCCCGCGGCGAGCTTCGGAAAAGGCACGATTCCCGCGCTCCTCGACGGCGACATCGAGATCAGCCTGGGCGGCCTCATGCGGAGCTTCGAGCTCGCCGACCGGTCGGGCCCCGTCGTGGTGCACTTCGCCGAGGTCTGCAGCCGCAACGGCTTCTTCCTGCTCGGCCGGGAGGCCCAGCCCGGGTTTCGGTGGTCGCACTTGGTCGGCAAGACCGTGCTCTCGTTCGCGGAGGCGCCGACGCCCTGGCAGTGCATGCTGACCGTGCTGCGCCGGCACGGGGTGGATCCGCAAACCGTCCGGATCGAGCGGGAGCGGCCGGCCGCCGACGCCGTCGCCGCGTTCCGGGCTGGGCACGGCGACTTCCTGGAGCAGCCGCAGCCGGTGGTCGAGCAGCTCATCGCCGACGGTGCGGCGCACCTGGTCGCGTCGATGGGCGAGGCCACCGGGCCGGTGCCCTTCACCTCGTACATGACCACGCCCGCGTTCCTCGCGCGCGAGCCCGACGTGATGCGGGCCTTCACCCGCGCGGTCTACCGGACGCAGCGCTGGCTCGCGGGAAATCGGGCGCCCGCGATCGCGGCGGCGATCGCGCCGGCCTTCCCCGAGACGAAGCCCGCGATCCTGGAGCGCGCGGTGGCCCGCTACCACGGGCAAGGCACCTGGGCCCGCGATCCGCTCCTGCGCCGCGAGGGCTACGCCTACCTGGAGGAGATATTGCTCGCCGGCGCCTTCATCGAGCGGCGCGCGCGCTACGAGGACCTGGTGAACACGGCGGTCGCCCGGCAGGTGATGGCGGCCGCGTAGGCGTCGCGGCTCCGCCGGCTGAACAGGACCGCGAGGTCGTGACCCCGCGGGCCCATCCAGTCCGACACCGGACTATCTCCCGTCCATGGCGTTCACTCGCCCGCCGCCTGCGCGCCCGCGAGGCGGCCGAAGACGGCGCCCGACATGAGTCCGGTGCCGCCCGGATAGTTGCCGTGGAAGAGCCCGCCCACCATCTCCCCGCAGGCATAGAGGCCCGGGATGACCGCC
>DASQAL010000268.1:0-6798 GCA_035635775.1 Candidatus Acidiferrum sp. | reverse complement strand
CCTCGAGCGAGACGAGCCCGAGCGCGTGGTTGAGGAAGTGGGTCGTGAGGTAGGTGAAGAGCACGAGGCCCGTCCAGAGGCGGATCTGCCTGACGACGGCCGCCGCTGAACGGGCCGGGGGCATGGCGGGGCGTCCCCTAGAGCTTGGTCCGGCCGCTCACCTTGTCGAGGAAGCCTCCGAGCACCCGGTTGAACTCCTCGGGCTGCTCGAGATTCGACAGATGCGAGGCCCGGCACAGCACGGCCAGCTCCGCCGCGGGCAGCGCCGCGTGGATCTCACGCGCCATCTCCACCGGGGTGCCGGGATCCTCCTCGCCCACGATCACCAGCGCCGGGCAGCGGACGTCCCGGAGCCGCTCGGTGGCGTTGATCTTCGGGAGCGCGTGGCAGCAGCCGACGTAGCCCGCGGCGGGCGTGGCGCGGATCATGGCGCCCACGCGCTCCATCAGGTCCTTGCGGCGCGCCCGGAAGGGCGCGGTGAACCAGCGCTCGAGTGTGGGGGCCACCATCGGCTCCATGCCCTTCGCGCCCACCGTCTTGATGCGCTCTTCCCAGATCGCGGCGGCGCCCGGGGGGTAGCGGCTCGTGGTGTCGCAAAGCGCGAGGCTCTGGACCATGGCGGGGTGCTTGCGCGCGAAGATCTGCCCGATCATGCCGCCCATCGAGAGCCCCACGAAGTGGGTCTCTCGAATGCCGAGCCCGTCGAGGAGCCCCTTCAGGTCGTCCGCGAGCTGGTCCAGGGTATAGGCGCCCGTGGGCGCGGTGGTCTGCCCGTGGCCGCGCGTGTCGTAGCGCAGGACGCGGTACCGGCTCTTGAGCGCGCGCACTTGCTCATCCCACATGGAGAGGTTGCAGGCGAGCGAGTGGCTGAACGTCACCACCGGGCCCTCGCCCTCGATCTCGTAGCTGATGTCGATGCCGTTGGCCTTGATCTTCATGGTTCCCCTCATTCCTGGGTGGCGGTGCTCGGGCAGATCTGGTTGTAGGGACAGTAGCGACAGGCCTGGTACTCGGGGGTCGCCTCGAACTCCCGGCGCCGGATGCCGCGCGCCGCTTCCGCGATGGCCTCGCGGGCCTTCCCCAGATCCGCGCCGGTGGGCGTGTGGCGCCCGACCAGCCCCGATTCGAGGAAGCGCAGCTCCACCCGGGCGGGCAGGCGGCCGGTCATCTCGTGCTGGGCCAGCGCGTAGATCTTGAGCTGGAGGCTCTCCTTCGCGCGCTGATCGGCCTTCTTCTGGTCGGTGACGTCGCTCGACTTGTAGTCCACGATCACGAGGCCGTCCGGCGTCTCGTCGACCCGGTCGAAGCGCCCGCGCACCCGGTCGAGCCCGAGGGTGAAACCGAACTCCCGCTCCACGTCGGTGGGCTTCTGCCCCGAGGCCTCCTCCTCGTGATAGAAGCGCGTGAGCGCCGCGATGCCTCCCCGCTTGCGCTGCTCTTCGTGCTCGCGGGTGAGGAAGCCCTCGTTGCGCCACGCGTTGTCGAAGGCGAGGAGGAAGTCCTCGAGCGAGGTGTAGTTGCCGGCGGCGCGCCGGCGCAGGTAGAACTCGACCGCCTTGTGCAGCGCATTGCCGTAGACCACCGAGTGGTGCTGGCGCAGCGGGATGCGCAGGATGTGGATGAACTGGTACTTGAGCGGGCACGTCTGGTAGTCGTCCACCTGCCGGTGGCTCACCGCGAGCGGCTCCTCGTCCGGGATCGGGGCGAGCCCGAGGCCCGCCAGCTCCGGGGCCGGGGCCTGCCGCCTCAGCTCCTCGATGGCCTGGGCCCGGAAGGGGCGCGCCGCGTCCTTCGGCAGGTCGAGCGCCTCCAGCACGAACTGGCTCACTTTCCACTTGCGCTTGCCGCCCATGTCCTCCGCGCTGGTGAGGTAGAGGCGCTCCTTGGCGCGGGTCATGCCCACGTAGAAGAGGCGTCGCTCCTCCTGCTCGTGGAAGTCCCCGGTGGGCAGCAGGTCCTTGATGAGCTCGGGCGGGATCTCGAGCGGATCGGACCGCCGGGTCGACGGGAACTTGTTCTGCACGCAGTCCACCATGAACACGATCGGCCACTCGAGCCCCTTGGACTTGTGCACGGTGACCACGTGCACCGCCGGCGTCTCGGTGTCGGCCTCGGCCACCGCCGGATCGTCGCCCGCGTCCATCAGGGCGTCCAGGTGGCTCACGAACTCGCGCACGTTGTCGTACTTGAGCACCCGGGCGGCGTCCTTGACGCGGGTGAAGAACTTGCTGACGTTCTGCACCTCCTGCTCCAGCTCGGCGGGCGCCTTCGCGTAGCGGGTCATGAGCCCGGAATCGACCAGGAACTGGTAGAGCACCTCGCCGGTCGGATGCTCGCGGCCCAGCTCCATGTAGCGGGTGAGATCCGTCACCAGCCGGGCGATCGCGAGGCGCCCTTCGTCGCTCACCGCCAGGTCGGCGGGGACGTCGTGGAGCACGTCGAAGAGGTGGCGGTTCCTCCGGTTCGCGTACGTCGCGCAGTTCGTGAGGTCCACGATCGGGACCTGGTAGACGTCGGAGGACGCGAGGTAGTGGAGGCTGATCGAGTCGTCGGTGTAGACCACGCTCCGGAGGAAGGCGATGAGCAGGCGGACCTCGGGCCGCCCGTAGAGGCCCGCGTTGCCCGAGAAGGTCCACGGGATGCCGCGCATGTTGAGCGCCCGCAGGTAGTGGTCGGCGTCGTTGTTGGCCCGCACCAGCACCGCGAAGTCACGATAGGGCCGGCCGCGCTCGTGCTCCTCCCGGATGAGCTCGGCCACCTGGTCGGACTCGGTGGAGACGGTGTCGAAGGGCAGGTGCCGCGGCGCCTCGCCCATCCCCACGGTGGAGACCAGCCGCTTGTCGATCTTCTGGGCCACCTCGAGGCGGTCGGGATTGTTGTGCTGGATGAGCCGGTAGGCCGCGTCCAGCACCGCCTGGGGCGAGCGGCGATTCTCCTGCAGGACCACCTGGCGCGCGTCCGGATAGGTCCGGTCGAAGTCGAGGATATTGCTCATCGACGCGCCGCGGAAGCGGAAGATGGCCTGATCGTCGTCGCCCACCACCGCGACGTTACGATGACGGGCCGCCAGCAGCTTGACCAGCTCGAACTGCGCGTAGTTCGTGTCCTGGAACTCGTCCACCAGGATGTACCGGTACCGCCCCTGGTAGCGCCGCAGGATGTGCGGGCGGGTGCGGAAGAGGCGCAGCGCCTCCACGATCTGGTCGCCGAAGTCCACCTGGCCGAGCCGGGCCATCAGCGTCTGGTACTGCGCGTAGGTCCGGGCGAGCTCGAGGTGCTGCTCGGCGGCGAGGCGCAACTCCTCGTCGGCCGCGGCGGCGAGCAGCTCCTCGGCGTGCGCCAGGTACTCGTCCGGGCCCACGTCCTCGTCCTTCAGGCGGCTGAACTGGGTGAGGATGGCGTGGAGGTGCCGGGTGGGGTCGCCGAGCGGCCGGTAGTGCTTGAGCGGGAACTCGAAGAGGTGGTCGCGCAGGAAGATGATCTGCTCGGCCCGGGTCAGCACCCGGAAGTCCGGGGTGAGCCCCAGCTCGAGCGCGTTCTCCTTGATGAGGCGGTCGCCGAAGGCGTGGAACGTGGCGATCTGCACGTCGGCGTAGCCGTAGGGCACGAGGGTGTCCACGCGCTCTTCCATCTCGGCCGCGGCCTTGTCGGTGAAGGTCAGGGCGAGGATCTCGGAGGGCCGGGCCGCGCGGGTCGCGATGAGGTAGGCGATGCGGCGGGTGATGACGGTGGTCTTGCCGGTGCCCGCGCCGGCGATGATGAGCAACGGACCGGTCTCATGGGTGACCGCGGCCGCCTGGGGCGCGTTCAGCCCTTCGAGGATACGCTCGGCGCCCCGTGCTCCTTCCGCCATCAGCCGGAACTATACCACCCCTGGAACCTGCGCCTCTACGGCACCACCAGGGATAGCGCGTCGGGCACACACTCGAAGGTGACGGGCAGCGGGCCGAGGAGCTCGCCGTCCACCTGCACGAAGCGGCTGGCGTCGCCGTGGACCACCGCGCGGCGGGTCTTGAGATACGTCACGCCGGGCATGCCCAGATGCGAGCCGGTGAAGGCCGCGGCCAGGTAGCGGGCGAAGCGGTGGCGCTGGGTGGAGTCGAAGAGGCAGACGTCGAGCAGGTCGTCGTCCATGCGCGCCTCCGGGGCGAAGCGCAGCCCGCCGCCGTAGGACGCCGCGTTCGCCACCACCGCGAAGGTCGCGCTGTGCTGGCCGGCATCGGTCTCCAGCAGGAAGTGCACCGGGTGCCAGTCGGTGAGCTGGCGGAGACCCGCCATCCAGTAGGCTCCCTCGCCGGTAAGCCGCTTGAGTCCCGGGTGGACCGCCCGCACGACGTCGGCGTCGAGGCCGACCCCGGCCATGAGGAGGAAATAGCGCTCCCCCGCCCGGCCCACCGACACGCGGCGCGTGCGCTCTGCCGCGATGACATCGGCGAGGAGGTCGATGCCGCCCGGCAGGTCGAGCTCCCGGGCCAGCACGTTGGACGTGCCGCCCGGCCATACCGCGAGCGGGGTCGACGTGCCGACCAGCACCTGCATGGCCTCGTTCACGGTGCCGTCGCCGCCGTGGACGATGACCAGGTCCGCCCGCGCCTCCAGCGCGGCCGTGCTGAGCCGCGTGGCGTCGGCGGGGCCGGTGGTCACCTGCGGGGTGACCGTGACGCCGCGCCCGCGGAGGGCGTCCACCATGCGCGTGATCGAGTGGAATCGATCACGGCGCTGGCCGGAGCCGGGATTGTGGATGAGGACGGCGGAGCGCGGCACGGCGTCTCGCTAGCGTCGGATCTCGGTACTGTCCGTGGCCAGCAGCTCGTCGAGCTCGGCCCGGGTCACCACCGGCACGTCGCCCCAGATCGTGCACTTGAGCGCGGCCAGCGCGGTCGCGGCATCCACCGCCTGCTGCGCGCCGCGGCCGGTCAGGGTGGCCCAGAGAAAGCCGGCGGCGTAGGCGTCACCCGCCCCCACCCGGTCCACCACCGAGACGGTGTAGAGCTTGGACGGCCGATGGACACCGCGGTCGGTGAGGACCGCCGACCCGGCCTCGCCCAGCGTGAGCGCGATGGTGGCCGAGGGCGCGAGCTGGCGCAGCCCGTCCAGCACGCGCTCGGGCGAGCCCTCCAGCTCGAGCACGGTGGCCGCGTCGTCCGAGCCGATGAACAGGTAGCCCAGGCGCGGCAGGATCTCGCCGAGGAAGTCGCGCGCCTCCTTCGGGCTCCAGAGCCGGGAGCGGAAGTTCACGTCGAAGGACACGGGCACGCGCGCCGCCTCCGCCTCGGCGATCGCGCGGCGAACGACCTCGCGGATATTGTCCCCGAGCGCGGCGGTCACCCCGGTGAGATGGACGAGCCGGGCGCTCCGGACCAGCGTCCAGTCCACGTCGTCCGCCACGAGGCGGCTGAACGCGGAGTCGCGCCGATCGTAGAGGATGCGAACCGGGCGCGGCGCCATGCCGTACTCGATGAAGTAGAGGCCCATGCGCTGGCCCGGACGGCGCAGCACGCCGCGGCAGTCCACCCCGTGGCCCGACAGCTCGCGGATGGTGCGGTCGCCCCACGCGTGCTCGGATGGCAGCACCGAGATGAAGGCCGTGCGCAGCCCGAGCCGGGCGCAGGCCGCGGCCACGTTGGCCTCGGTGCCGCCGATCTGGACGTCCAGGTCCTGGGCCTGCTCGAGCCGCTGTGGCGGACGGGCGGCCAGCCTCAGCATCACTTCGCCGAGGCCGACCAGATCGTGCCGCGGCTCGGGCCGGCTCACGCGGTGCCCGTCACGCGCACCTTCAGGGTGGTGCCATACAGGAGGAGGGACTGGAGGGATACGAGCTGCCGGTCCGGCGCGAAGGTCACCCGGGCGGGCTGATCGGGGCGGGCCCAGGACGAGAAGCGGGTGATGTCGACGAGCGCGGTGAGGCCGCCGGTGGCCGCGTCGGGGCTGGGTCGGAAGCGCAGCGGGACCAGCTCCGCGCGGTAGCCGTCCGCCGAGACATCGTCCGGCCCTTCGTTCTCGGCCCGGGCCCGGCGGACCACCCAGGTGTGATAGGTGCCGTTCACATCATGCTCGAACGTGTTTTCGGCGAAGTTGAGCTCGGCCGAGATCAGATCGTCCACGTGGCGGCCCGCGGGTAGGGCCAGGACATCGTCGACCTGGCGGCGCCGGCCCAGCAGCAGCGTGTGGGTGACCGCGTGAATCTCGGCGCGCTGACGGGTGTAGTCGTAGCTGGTGGTGGAGGTGTTCTGGCGGCCCCGGAAGTGATGGACCGCCCGCGTCTCCACCGGTTTGAACCGGCCGTCCCGGATGATGCCGGAGGCCTCCGTACGGGTGCTGATCCCCGTCCCCTGGCCCTCCATGGTCATCCGGTACTTTCCGGCCCGGCGGTCGATCTCCTGCACCACGGTCCCCGACAGGGAAAAGGTCAAAAAGCTAAACAGAACCGATAGATCAAGCTGATACGCGAAGGTGGACCGGCCGTCCCCCAGGGCATGGGCCCGGCCGCGACCGAACAGCAGCCCGAGCGGCAGGGCGGCCAGTAGCTGCCGCCGGCTCAGCAAGTGCTCCATATGCCCGCATTCTACTCGACGGCCCAAGACCGCGGGATTTGGTTTTAGATTGATTTCCTGCTAGTTTATAAGCCTATCCCACCTTTCCTCACGTACCCTTAGGGGGCACGGGTTCATGAAGAACTCCCGGCGAGTAGTAATTACGGGGTTGGGTGTCGTTGCCCCCAACGGCATCGGCAAGGAAACCTTCTGGCAGAACCTGATCGCGGGCAAGTCCGCCATCGACTACATCACCGCGTTCGAC
>DASQAL010000267.1:0-8981 GCA_035635775.1 Candidatus Acidiferrum sp. | reverse complement strand
GAGCACGCCGACTATAGCCTCGGGGCCAATGAGTGGCAAGCCAGCGAGGCCGCGCCTCAGGCTCCCCGTCGCTCACGCCCGCCGCTTGCGCAACAGGCCCGCGAGGCCGGCGGGCAGCAGGAGCACGTCCGCGATCAGCACCAGCCCCAGGCTCAGCATGTAGACGTAGCGGAACTGGAGGAGCAGGGTCTCGGACAGGATCCCCAGGAAGACCGCGCCCAGCACCGGGCCCACCACGGTGGTGGCGCCGCCGAGCAGGGCCATGATCACGGTCTGGAAGGACACGAGCGGGTTGAAGACCTGGGGGTCGAGATAGGTCCAGCGCGGGGCCATCGCGCCGCCCACCGCGCCCATGAAGGCGGCGCTGAGGGCGAAGACGGTGATCTTGATGCGCGTGGTGTCGATGCCGAGGGTCTCCGCGCGCTCCTCGTCGGCGCCGATGCCCACGAGCGCGATGCCCCAGCGGCCGCGCGGCAGCCACACCGCGGTCGCCACCGCGAGTGCGGCCACCCCGAGTACCGTGTAGTAGAGCGTCACCGCGCCGGGCGGGTTGAGCATCAGGCGCCCGACGGTGCCGGTCACGCCGGTCTCGTACCAGATGAGGGTGTGCTTGGCCAGCTCGGCCAGGCCGAAGGTGAAGACCGCGAAGTAGGGCCCGCGCAGGCGCAGCGCGAGCGTGCCCACCAGCAATGCCATGGCGGCGGCGACCGCGGCGGCGGCCAGGACGGGCAGCGGCCACGGGAGCCGGGCCATGACCACCGCGGTGGTGTAAGCGCCGGCGCCGAAGAAGGCGCCGGTGGCCAGCGAGAGATAGCGCGTGGGGCCCGAGAAGAAGGCCCAGGCGACGGCGAGGGCCACGTCGGCCAGGATGGCCAGCGCGAGCGAGCGGTAGTAGGTGGGCAGCATGTGCGGCGCGACGAGCAGCGCCGCGCCGAGGCCGGCCAGGGCAACCCTAGCGGCCAAAGAGGCCCGACGGTTTGAGGATCAGGATCAGCGACAGCACCGCGTAAGACGAGATCAGCCGGATGTCGGAGGAGGCCAGGTAGACGCCGGCGGTCTCGACCAGACCGAGCAGCAGCCCGGCCAGGAGACAGCCCAGCATATTGCCGAGCCCGCCCAGGATGACCACGACCAGCGCGGTCACGGTATAGGGCAGGCCCATGAAGGGCGTCAGCTCGAACAGCATGCTGACGAGCGAGCCGGTCACCGCCGACATCGCGATGCCCGCGCCGAAGCAGAGGCCGTGGATGCGCGCGGTCTGGATGCCCATGAGCTGCGCGCCCTCCGGCTCCTGCATGAGCGCGCGCACCGCTTTGCCGGTCAGGCTGTAGCGGAGATAGAGGTAGAAGGCCACGCCCAGGGCGAGGGCGATCGCGGCCGCGAGCACCCGGTTGGCGGGGAACACGGTGCCGAGCCACCGCAGCGGGATCGCGAGGTAGCTGTAGCCCTTGAGGTCCGCGCTCCAGATCAGCAGCGCCGCGTTCTGGACCACGAACATGAGCCCGAACGAGAGCAGGAGCGAGCGCGACTCGAGGCTCTCCGCCGCCTCGCCGGCGAGCAGCGGGGCGTAGAGCAGCCGGTGCAGCACGAGCCCGACGGCGAAGGCCGTCGGGCCCGTGATCAGCAGGGTCAGCAGCGGGTTGACGCCCCAGCCGGTGTGCAGCGAGAACGTGACGTAGGCGCCCAGCATCAGGAACTCGCCGTGCGCCACGTTCAGCACGCGCATCAGGCCGTACTGGAGGTTGAGGCCGAGGGCGACGAGGGCGTAGATGCCCCCCGTCGTGAATCCCCCGACCACGACGTCCAGCAGGAGCGTGGGCGAGAGCGTCACGCCCAGGCCGGCTTCGGCACCACCGCCGCTCCGGTGGCCCAGCTCTTGGGCCAGAGCAGCTCGAACTCGTTCTTCTGCCACTGCCCGACGATGCCCGGGGTGGCCACGTTCTCCCCCTTGGTGAACTTGATGGGCCCGGCCACCGTCTGGAACTCGGTGGCGTCGAGCATGGCCTTGATCTTCGGCCGGTCGAGACCGATCTCGCCCACGCAGCGCTCCGGGATCTGGAGCGACGCGTACGCAAAGGCGCTCGCCCAGCGGTCGGGCTCCTTCTGGTGCTTCTTCACGTGGGCGTCGAAGTAGTCCTTGGCTCCCGCGAACTTCACCTTGGGGTTCCAGCCCGCGATGCCCATCACGCCTTCCGCGCCCTTGAAGCGGTCGCGGTAGAACGGGAACGCGGTGCCCACCCCGGTGAAGAAGACGGCCGGGTTCCAGTCCACTTCCTTGGCCTGGGTGGTGGCGAGGATATTGTCGGGCGGGTAGGTCAGCCCGATGAAGACGTCGGCGCCCGCATCCTTGAAGCCGCGGAGGACCGGGGAGAGATCCTTGGCCCCCAGCGGATAGCTCTTGGTGTCCACCACCTCGAGGCCGGCCGCCTTGAAGGCGGGGCCGGTGGCGGTGTTCAGCTCGATGCCGAAGAGATCGTTGACGTAGGCCACCGCGGCCTTCTTGATCTTGCCCTGGTCGCGCAGGTCCTTGAGCATGGCGGCCACCGCCTGCATCTGCGGCGCGGGCTGCACCAGCATCGTGTAGAAGTAGGGGAGGGCCAGCTCCTTGAACTTCCCGGAGATCGCGGTGGGGCCGATCATCGGGTAGCCGTACTTCGTGGCCACCGGGGCGATCGCGAAGTTCATGGCCGAGCCCCACGGGGGCAGCAGCAGGTCCACCTTGTCGTCGGTGGCCAGCTTCTCGTAGAAACGCACCGCGGTCTCGATCTCGCTGCGGTCGTCGATGGAGACGAACTCGACCATCCGGCGCCCCTCGCCCTTGACCGCGAGGCCGCCCTTGGCGTTGACCTGCTCCTGCCACAGCGTGTAGTTCGGGGCCTGGGTGATGCCGGCGCCCACCGCGTAGGGCCCGGTCGCCGACAGGGTGTAGCCGATGCGGACCGGCTTCGCCTGGGCGCCGGCGCGCGTCCGCAGGAGGGGAACCGTGGCCGCGCCCACCGCCGCCGCCTTGAGGAACTGCCGTCTGCGTAGTGTCATGGTCATGGCCTCCTCGCCATTGGTGATGCTTCGCCGAGATACGCCTCGAGAACCCGGGCATCGCGCGAGACCGCCGCGGGCGGGCCCTCGCAGATGACCTCCCCGTGATGCAGCACGATCAGCCGCTCCGCCGTCTCCATGATCGCCTTCATCACGTGCTCCACCCAGAACAACCCGACCCCGCGCTCGTCGCGGATGTTCCTAAGAATTGCGGTCGCCCGCGCCCCCTCGGTGGGGGTGAGCCCGGCCAGCAGCTCGTCGAGCAGGATCACCCGCGGCCGGAGCGCCAGGGCCATGGCCAGCTCGAGCAGCTTGCGCCGGCCCCCGGTCAGCCGCCGCGCGGGCACCGCCGCGTGCTCGTCCATCTCGACGAGCGCCAGCAGCTCGGCGGGCGTCCCCCCCGGCCGCTCGCTCCACAGGGCGGCCGCGGCCACGTTCTCGGCGGCGGTCAGGTCGAGGAACGGCCGCGGCGTCTGGAACGTGCGCCCGAGCCCGAGCCGCGCGATCCGGTACGCGGGCAGCGCGCTGATCCGATGCTCGCCCAATCGGATGGACCCCGCCGAGGGCCGGAGCAGCCCGCTGATCAGGTTGAACAGCGTCGTCTTGCCGGCGCCGTTGGGCCCGATGAGCGCCACGATCTCGCCTTCGGAGACCGCGAAGCTCACCCGCGTCAGGACGCGGAGGCCCCCGAAGCTCCGGGCGACGTCGGTGCCTTCGAGGAAGGGCCCCTTCATCGACTGGACGCTATCCGCCCTGCGCCTGCAGCAGCAGCGAGCCGCCGACGATCAGGCCGATCGCGAGGAGGCGCATCCAGGTGAACGGCTCCTGCAACAGCAGGAAGCCGGAAAGCACGACGAGCAGGGTGGAGGTGCCCCCGATGAAGAACGACGAGGTGACCTTCAGGCCCCGGTCGTAGGCGAAGAGCGCGAAGATGTCCACCCCGGCCGCGGCGACGCCCGCCAGCGCGGTGAGCCACAGCGCCTCGCGGGTGAAGACGATCTCGTGCCCGTTGGCCCGCGTGGCCAGGAGGACGAGCGAGTTGATCACGAGGGCGCCGGTAGTGATGACCAGCGCGCCGAGGGCCGGGGTGATCTTCGTGGAGGCCAGCTTCAGGCAGACCGTCCAGGTGGCGGCCGACACCCCGGCGAGGATCGCGAAGAGGACCGCTCGGCTCACGCGGCGCGGGCCGGCTCGATCGCGAGCGGCTGGGGACGGGCGATCAGGGAGCCGAGGGCGCCCATGGGCGCTTCACCAGACCACACGGCGCGGCCGGCTGTCAATACGCGGAGGACTCCGGGAGCCCGGTGGTCTTTCGGTGGGCTCGCCACATCAGGATCAAGGCCAGGACGCGCCAGAGGAGATGGATGAGCAGCGCCCGGTGCAGGTTGTCTCCCACCGGGAAGTTGAGAAAGGCGAACAGGTTGATGAGCAGCGCCAGCGACTGGTAGATCGTCAAGACGATGACCGGCGCCAGGCCCGGCCGCGCGAGCAGCCACACGACGCCGATGAGCAGGATCGCGATATCCACGAGATCCACGGTCAGCGCCCCGATGACGATCAGGCCGATGGCGATCCACAGCAGGTGACCGGCCTGCACCGCGGCGGCGGCCACGAAATCGGGTGGGCGATGCGGGAGGAGCTTCCGGGCCGTCCACCAGACCAGGCCGGTGAGGGCCAAGGGGATGAGGAGATGGATGCCGGAGTACACGCCGGCGGCGATCCCGACCACCGTCGCCACGAGGGTGGAGGCCTTCACCTTCATGGGTTGCCCGCCCTTCGCACGATGTCGTCCACGTACCGGGCCTTTCCTTCGGTATACGCGTCGCGATCCCTCGGGTACCGGCCGACAGCTCGCGCTTCAGCGCAGCGTACCGCGCCGCCTCCTCCGGGTGACGGCGGAGATGCTCGCAGAAGAGGATGGCGGGCCAGGCGGACTGGTCAGCCGAGCTGAGCATGATGTCGATGATCGGCTTGGCCGCGAGCCCCGGGATCGCGGTGCTGCCGAAGTGCCCCAGCTCGAAGTCCGCGAGCCCGGCGAGCGCCGCCCGGATCGCGCTCGCCTCGGCCTCGTACTGGGCCGGCCAGCTCGGGTCGTAGGCGACCAGCTCGACGCGGTCCTGGTCCGCGTTGCTCCAGCCCTTCCCGTCGTGCGTCACGCCCGCCATAGCTATGGGACCGCGCCGAGGACGCGCTGCTCGTACAGCGCCGAGAGCATCTCGTCGATCGCCGCGGAGGCCCACACCTTGAAGATGGGCGATTGCTGCATCGCGCCCCAGTCGCGCAGGAAGCGCTCCCACGCCTGCTCCCGCGTCTCGCCCGGCCGGGCCGCTTGCATGGCGGGGACCAGACGGTCCCTGGGGAAGAGCGCGGGGAGCTCCGTGTAGTGATACAGGTACTCGAGATCCTTGGTGTAGAAGACCACGACCGGGATCGACTGATAGGTCCGGCCGTCCCGCTCCCGGAGGAACTCGTTCATGAGGTCGGCGTTCGGCGACTCGGCCGGGTCGGCCTTCGGCCCGCGCCCGACCCGCTGGCCGTCGCGCGGGAAGATACGCAGCTCGAGCGGAGCCGCCTCCGCCAGCCGCCCGAGCATGGTGATGACCCGGCGGCAGTCCGACGACCATTCCTCCGAGATCATGAGGATCTTGGCCGGCCCTTTGGGCTGCGTGGTGAGCCACCGGATCGCGCCGACCTGATCGTCGCGGAGCTGGAGGGTTTCGTACCAGGTCCGCAGCGGGCCGCTCCAGTCCATTCGCTCTGGTCCCCGCCACCAGCCGGCCTCGCGGGCGAGGTTCTCCGGAGTGCTGATGTATTCCAGGTACTGATCGAAGGTCATGCCGGTGGCGAAGCGTTCCGGCGTGACGACACGGCTTCCGCGACCCGCCGCCATGATTAGAGGATCCCGGAGCGGTGCAGCCCGAGCAGCAGGAAGGCGACGCCGCTCAGCATGGTGCGAACCGCGTGCAGGTGGCCCCAGCGCGCCAGGAGCGCCGCGGCCTCTGGAGAGCCGCGGTCGAGCCCGGCATCGAGCAGACGCTTGTTGGTCGGAAGGATCGCGATCAGCGTGAAAGGAACGGCGACTCCGAGCAGGAGACCGGAGATGAGCACCGAGGTGGCGCTGCCCTGGGTCCACCCGGCCACCGCCGCGAGGCAGCCCACGACCGCGAGCGACGCCTGCATCACGGCCCCCCGCCGGTAGCTCGGCCCGAACTCGGCGATGGCCAGGGCGGGTCCACACTCGAGGCGCGCGGGATGCTCGACCAGGCTGACGTAGATGGCCGCCCCGGCGAAAAGCCCGGTGCAGAGCAGGGCGACGAGCTCGAGGATCATGGCTCGATCTAGTAGCGCAGGTCGGCGACGACCGCGTAGTGATCGGACGGGACGACGCCGTCCACGGGCTCGACCCCCGCGATCGCGCAGCCGACCACGTGCCCGGCACCGCCGCGGCGAGGCCGGCCGACCAGGACGTAGTCGATGCGCTTGTCCGGCAGCAGCGCCTCGGTCACGACGAGTGGTAGCGGTTCGACCAGATCGCGCAGGGCTTGGGCCTGTGACCCATAGAGGCGTTCATCACAGAGCATCGCGGGTAGCAAGACGAGGGGTGGTGCCATGACTAGAGGCAGCCGAGCGCTCGCAGACGCATCTCGCACTGCGCGGGGGTCTCGAACTTGATGGTCTGAATGCCGAAGCGGGCCGCCGCGGCCAGGTTGACGTCTCGGTCGTCGACAAAGACGGTCTCAGGTCCGTCGAGCCCGTGCCGGGCCAGGAGATGGGCATAGATCGCCGGCTCGGGTTTGATCAACTGGACGTGACACGAGATCGTGATGCCGGAAAAGAGCTCCCAGAAGTCACAGCTCTGCTCGAGATACGCCCAGGAGGCCGGATGCATGTTGGACAAACAGAACAGCGGGTGCCCTCTGGCCCGCACTCGGCGCAGGAGATCGATGGTCCCCGGGACGGGCGCCCACGCGGTGCTCACCCGGTCGAAGAACCGTCCGATGTCCTCCAGCGCGAGGCCGGTCCGCCGCGCGGCCCTCATGATCACGTCTTCCTGAGTCAGCGTCCCTCGATCGAGCGTGAGCCAGTCCTCGTGGCCGATGATCTCCGCCCGCACCGTACGGCAAGTCCCGGGATCGCCGAAGACCTCGGCGATGAGCGTCGGTTGGTCGTAGTCAACCAGCACGCCGGCCAGATCGAAGACGACGTTGACCGGGCCGGCCCCCTGAGACCTCGGGCTCATGCCGGCCGTGTTCCGTCGATCTTCCGCTGAAGGAACCAGCAGAACCAGCCGCGGTACTTCTCCTGCAGCTCGGGCTTCGTCCAGTCCTTGCCGGTCACGGTGCGGCGGCACCGGGGGCTGCCGCAGCGGCACTCCATCTCGTAGTCGCCGTCGTCGGTGGTGGCCCAGTCGATCGTGAGCTCCTCGCCGGGGGCGATGTCCCGCATCGCGACCAGGACGATCTGGCCCTGGATGGCCAGGTTGGGATCGCAGGAGTGATTGGTGTAGAGCATGCTGCCGTGGCGGTGGTCCTGGCGGACCGGGGCGATGAAGAGATCCTCCGCGATCTGGATGTCGGCGGCCCCGAGCACGGGCTCGAGGTGGGCCCATTGCCCTCGCGTGAGCACGTGGCCGCCCTTGACCGCGACGATCTCGCCCCGCGTGATCGCCTGCCGGGCGAAGAGGCCCTGGCCGCGGATCGGGCTCGCCCGTACCTCGCTCTTCGGCGAGCGGTACGTGAGATCAGCCACGGGCGGCCATTGCCCGGACGAAGGCGTCCGGCTGGTCTGGCGTGATCAGCCACGGGCGGTCGCTCTTCCGCTCGATCCACACGAAGCGGTCGGAGCGCGAGACGTACATGCGCACGAACCCGCGATGGGTGGTCCACAGGTAGCCGAATGCGCCGAAGAGACCGCCGGCGCCCACCCGCACGCCCCAGCCCGCTTCGCGCCGGAGGGTCTGCCGATCGATGACGCGCACCGCGGAGATGTCGTGGCGGGGGATCTCCCGGCGCCTGAGCGGCCAGGTCACCTCGAGGGCCCGCGGGTGCGCCACGAACGCGGTAGGGCGGTAGCGGAGCCAGATCCACGCGTAGATCGCGAGGATGAAGACCGCGGGTCCGAGGAGCAGTGGCGTCAAGAGAGCGGCCAGCCCCAGAAGGGCGAGCGGCGGCGCGAGGAGGACGACGGTGAGAACGAGGATCGAGGGCGACATCGGGGCCAGACGAAAGGTCATTACGGCTCCGATCCCTCACCCTGCCCTCTCCCCGGAGGGGAGAGGGCAAAGGGGAGGGAGGGGGTACGGCTACTTGAAGATGGAGAAGTTGATCTCTTTCTCGGTGATGAACTCGAGAAGGACCGGGACGCCGTCGCGGGTCTTGGCGATGCCGCGCTTGAGGGCGGGGATGATCTCGCCGGGCTCGGTGATGCGCTCGCCATAGCCGCCGAAGGCTTTCGCCATGTCCGCGTAGTGGCCGCTGATGTCGGTGGAGCGATACTTCTCGGTGGCCGTCTTCATGATCGGCAGCTCGATCGCCATCGAGAAGTTGTTGAGGAGGATCGAGAGGATCGGGATGCGCTCGCGCACCGCGGTCTCGAAGTCCATGCCGGTGAAGCCGATGGCCGCGTCGCCCCACACGTTGATGCAGAGGGCCTCCGGCTTGGCGAGCTTGGCCCCCATGGCCAGGCCCAGGCCGTAGCCGAGCTGGGTGGTCTTGCCCCAGCCGATGTAGGTGAGGGGCGCGGTGCTCTCCCAGAAGGGCGAGAGCTGATCGCGCGGGCTGCCCGCGTCGTGGGTGATGATGGTGTTGGCCACGTCCACCGTGTGGAGCAGGTCCCAGATCACGCGGTAGGGCGAGAGCGGCTTGTCGTTGGCGGTGAGCTTGGGCATCCACTGTGCGAGCCACTCGCCCTTCATGGTGGCGATCTGCTTGGTCACCTCGGCTCGG
>DASQAL010000266.1:0-3220 GCA_035635775.1 Candidatus Acidiferrum sp. | reverse complement strand
CGCCGGCGCCGCGGCGGGGCCGGAGGGGCAGCTCACGTGGGCGGTGCACATCTCGCTGGCCCCGACCTGGTTCGACCCGGCCGAGACACCGGGCATGATCACGCCCTACATGGTGCTCTACGCGCTCCACGACGCGCTGGTGAAGCCCATGCCGGGCCAGCCCCGGGCCAGCGCCCTGGCCGAGTCCTGGTCGATGTCGAAGGACGGGCTCGTCTACGAGTTCGTGCTCCGCAAGGGCGCGCTCTTCCACAACGGCGACCCGGTCACTGCGGACGACGTGAAGTTCTCGCTGGAGCGCTACCGCGGCACCGCGGTCAAGGCGCTCAAGGAGCGCGTGGCCGGCGTGGAGACGCCGGATCCCGGGCGGGTGCGCATCCGCTTGAAGCAGCCCTGGCCCGACTTCCTGACCTTCTACACCAACGCCACCGGCGCGGGCTGGATCGTGCCGCGCAAGTACGTGGAGAAGGTGGGCGAGGAGGGCTTCAAGAAGGCGCCGGTGGGAGCCGGCCCCTACAAGTTCGTCTCCTTCACCCCCGGCGTGGAGCTGGTGCTGGAGGCCTTCGAGCAGTACTGGCGCAAGAGCCCGAGCGTGAAGCGGCTGGTGTTCCGGGTGATCCCCGACGAGGCCACGCGGCTGGCCGCGCTCAAGCGGGGGGAAGTGGACATCGCGTACTCGATCCGCGGCGAGCTGGCCGAGGAGCTGCAGAAGACGCCCGGCCTCACGCTCAAGCCCGCGGTGATCCAGGGCACGTTCTGGCTCTACTTCGCCGACCAGTGGGATCCCAAGTCGCCGTGGCACGATCGGCGGGTACGGCAGGCCGCGAGCCTCGCCATCGACCGGCCGTCCATCAACCAGGCCCTGACCCTCGGCCACTCGCGGCTCAACGGCAGCATCATCCCAACGTCGTTCGATTACTTCTGGCCGCCGCCCGCGCCCGCGTACGACCGGGCCCGGGCCAAGAAGCTCCTGGCCGAGGCGGGCCATCCCTCCGGCTTCGACGCGGGCGAGTACTTCTGCGACGGCTCCTACGCCAATCTCGGGGAGGCGGTCGCCAATTCCCTGCAGCAGGTGGGCATCCGGGTGAAGCTGCGCCCGCTCGAGCGCGCGGCCTTCTTCAGCGGCTACGCCGAGAAGAAGTTCAAGAACCTCATCCAGGGCTCGAGCGGGGCCTTCGGCAACGCGGCCACGCGCCTCGAGGCCTTCGTGGCCACCGGCGGCGCCTACGTCTACGGCGGGTACCCGGACCTCGACGGCCTGTTCCAGGAGCAGGCCGCCGACAACGATCCGAAGCGGCGCGAGGCCACGCTCCACCGCATCCAGCAGCTCGTCCACGACAAGGTGGTGTACGCCCCGATCTGGGAGCTCGCCTTCCTGAACGGCGTCGGGCCCCGCGTGCGCGAGTCGGGCCTGGGCCTGATCGCGGGCCACGCCTACTCGGCGCCCTATGAGGACATCACGCTGAAGGGCAAGTGAGTGACGACGAGGTGTGGGGGTAGGTAGAGCACGAGCGAGAACGCGATGATCAGCAGGGCGAGGTAGGCCCAGGGCGGCAGCGCGGTCTGGGGCCGGCCGAGCCCGTGCACCCAGTTGACGTTCGCCGCCGGGTCCGTGAGCCAGTAGGTCACCGGCAGCACGACGAGGGCGAGCAGGCTCTGGTAGAGCCACGCCCGCCGGTCGTAGCCGAGCCGGGCCACGAGCCACACGAGCCCGGCCGGCAACGGCACGTGGAAGAGGGAGAGCGCGCGGAGATAGCGCGGCGTGGCCGCGTCGAACATGTAGGCGCTCATGCCGAACATCGGGCGCCCGGTGAGCAGCCGGCCGAAGAAATCGAGGTTCCACGCGAGCTCGGGCAGCAGCACCCGCCAGCAACATCATGCCGGCGAGCAGCGGGCTCTCCAGCCAGAGCGCCGCCCCCGTGGTCAGCAGGGCGATGTCGGAGAACCAGAGAAAGTTCTTCGGGCCGTAGTGCGCCCAGTACACCGGCACCAGAACGAGGAGGCAGAGCGTGTAGGCGATCTTGATCGCGAGGTGGATCTGATCGCCCGCCACCTAGATGATCACCTTCTCCTCGACCACGAAGGTCTTGTTGCCGCCGATGAAGAGCGCCCCGTCGGCGTGGAGCGTGGCCATCTCGGGCGAGGCGAGGGCGCGGTCCATGGCCGCGCGGTCCTCGAACCAGAGCTCGGCGATGCCGTCCACCTCGACGGGCGTGGTCGGGATGTCGGGGCGCCGGTACTCCTCGACGATGTGCGACTGCACGTAGCGGCGCAGCCCGGGCACCGCGTGGGCCAGCGGGGCGTGCACCTCGAGCCAGTGGCGCGTGAACTGCTCGCGCGTCATGCCCGCCTTCCGGGTCAGCATGGAGACGCGCTTGATCATGACGGCAGAATGGGATTGATCCGCTTGTAGACGACCGGCGAGCCCGCGTCGAGCCGCATGTGATGCCGCACCCGGCGGGTCCACGGGTTCGCGTCGCGCACCCGGTTCCAGGCCTCGCTGTCGGGCACGTCCGGCCGCTCGAACTCGTAGACCGTGAGGTACTTGGGCTGGCCCTCCACCGCCATGAAGCGGCGAGCGCAGATCACCCCGGGCACCGTGAGGTAGTCCGGGACGTAGACCCAGTTGTACCAGTCGTTCCACTCCTCCTCCATGTGGGCCGGGATGTCCATGCGCCCCATCTGCAGATAGGGCGACGGCCCCATGGTCAGCTCCACCGGGTTGGTGCGCGCCGGGAAGATCTGGCGGTAGCCGTTCAGCAGGTAGTTGCGCCCGACGTGGCCGCCCGAAATCTGCTGCCGGCGCGCGGAGGGGCGGAAGCGCACCTCGTCGAGGAAGGCGGCGGTGCGCAACACGCCGGCCTCCTCCAGCTCGTACATCGCGAGGTACTTGGGCCCGCCGCGTACGGCCACGTAGCGCGATGCCCCGAGGAAGCCGGGCACCTTGAGCAGCCGGTCGAGATGCTCCTCGTCGTACCAGCGGTTGAACTCGGCCTCGTACTGCGCGTCCACGTCCGTCCACAGCATCAGCAGCCCGGTGCCGCGCGTCTTGGCCATGCCTCGCTCCCTCGTTGGATGCGCTCTTGACTGCCCGGTCGGCGTCGCGCAGGATCGGCGGCGGTCGACGTGAACGCGCCGACGATACGGCAGCGGGAGGAGAGACGCAATGGGACTGCTCGACGGCAAGGTGGCGGTGGTGACGGGCGGCGGCACGGGCATCGGG
>DASQAL010000265.1:0-16226 GCA_035635775.1 Candidatus Acidiferrum sp. | reverse complement strand
GAAGGCGTCGATCGAGATCTCGTCGACGGTCCGGTCCGACAGTCCGGTGCCGCGGGGGTCGTAGCGGACCAGCGTGTGGTCCTTCGCGAGCTCCCGATAGAGATGCCGCCAGATCGGGCTCTCGAGATCGAATTCCAGATGAGTCATCCAGTTGCCCGTCTTCATGAGCGGCGGCCCCTGGCCGATCAGCGAGAAGGCGAGCTGGACCCCGTCGGGCGCGGTGCAGAAGCGGATCTCCTGCCTCAGGTCGACGGCGTTGGGGGCGGTCACGCCCGGTCCGGCCCCGCGATCCACCGGCGCGATCGCGAAGACGTCCACCGGCCGCGCGATGTTCTTCAAGATGCGCGGGCCCAGCGCCTGGAAATCCGCCTTGAGCGCCCGGCTCACCTGGTCGAAGACCTGACGGGAGATGCAGATGCCACCCGGCTCCGCGATGCCCTCGAGCCGGGACGCGACGTTGATGCCGTCGCCGTAGATCCGGGCCTCGTCGTGGATGACGTCGCCCAGGTTGATGCCGATGCGGAAGAGCATGCGGCGCGACTCGGGTACCCCCTCGTTGCGGGTCGCCATGATGGTCTGGATCTCGACCGCGCACTCGGTTGCGTTGATCACGCTGGGGAACTCGGCCAGGATGCCGTCGCCCGCGGTGTCGATGATGCGCCCGCCGTAGCGGCCCACCAGCGGCAGGACTATCGCCTGATGCGCCTTGAGATCGCGGACCGTCGCGGCCTCGTCCTCCCCCATGAGCCGGCTATAGCCGGCGATGTCGGCGGCGAGGATGGCGGCGAGCCGGCGCTTGATCGAGGGCGAGGGGTTGTCGTCCGTGTCCGTCACCTGTTTCTCCCGCGCGATCGTGGACGAGAGGGGCCGATGTGGTCGGCATTGTGGCACATCGCGCCCGGGACCGCGAGGGCCCCCCGGGCGGGCGCTTCCGCGTGGTGCTAGCATGGGGAGCGCGAGCCAACCTAACTCAAGGAGGTGTGTCATGACACGGAGACTTCGCAGGCGGTGGGTCATTCCGGCATTCCTCATGGTCGTGGCTCTGTCCGGCGGGGTGGCCGGCGCCGCCGACAAGACCAAGGTGGACCGGGCGACCAGTCGGGTCGAGCAGGGCGCCAAGCAGATCGGCCAGGGCGAGCTCGGCCCGGGCTTCAAGGAGTTCTTCATCGGCATCGGCTACACGATCGTCGAGGGCGCCAAGTTCACCGGCGAGACGATCGGGGAGTTCTTCAAGAAGGCCTTTGGCTAGGCGGCCGGGGGCGTTTGCCTCGCGGTGGTGCTGATCTCGAACGTGTAGAGGAAGTTCGTGAAGCCGAGATCGTAGTCGGAGATGCCGGCCTGCCCGGTCATCCGCATGCGCGTGTCGTAGAGCTGGCGCATCCCGGCTTCGAGCTGCCGCCCGACCACGCTCGAGGGCGCCCGTAGCTCGCCGAGCGCCTTCCGCAATTCGGGACGAAGCGCCGCGCCCATGGCGAGCCGGTCGAACGCCCCCCTCTGCTCACCCGCCAGCACGTGCAGCTGACGATACAGGCGCTCGAGCCGCGCGGCCTGCCTCAGCACCGGCTCCCCGGACGCGACCAGGGAGAGATAGGCGAGGGCCTGCGCGTGCAGCTCCTTCCAGTAGCCCTTTCGGTGGCTGAACTCGTGCGCGAGGACGTGCGGCTCCAAGGGCCCCGTGTCCTTGAAGATCGCGATGTCGCCAGACAGCATGTCGCAGGCCCCGAGGGCGAACGGGAACGCCAGCCTCGAGAGGGCGAAGCCGCGGACCTCGGCACTCGTTCGGACGCGCTGCCCGGTGATGCCCGCGATGTAGTGCGTGAGATGCCGGTCGACCTCGACCGCCAGCTCACGGCGCCCGCGGCGTCGAGGAATGAACTCATCGTTCAGGCGCTCGGCGAGGGTTCGGACCTCGGCCTCCCGGATCTCGCGCGGCATCGGCACGAGGTGATGCAGGTCGGCGCCGAACTCCCGGCGGAAGTCGATCTTCCGGATCCCCCGGCGGTCGCGCCAATCGCGGAGCGCGCTGCCGAGGTATGCGCCGAGCACCGCGGCCTGCACCAAACGCCCGAGCGGCGTGACGCCCCACAGGGCGCGTACCACCAGCGGCACCCCGACCACGAGGTCGATCGGCGCGACGGGCCAGTACGTGGCCCGGTTCGAGATCCGGATCTCGTCCGGCGTGCGCATCGTCAGCTAGTGTCGCACGTACCGCGCCCGGGGGCCCAGGGGACCAAGGTCCAATTGGCGTTCAAGGGGCAACCGCGCACACTATGCTCGACCTAAGAGGAGGCTCCCATGGGCAACGTGTTCTACGTCATCGGCGTCGTAGTGGTCGTGCTGTTCATTCTGAGCTATCTCGGTTTCCGTTGAGATCCACGACGCGTTGACGCCGGCGGGGCCTTCCACGTAGCATCGGGGGCCCCATGCCGCCCCTGCGTTCGAAGATCCTCTCGCTCGCCGAGGCGGGTGGCCGCGTCCCCGACGGGTGCCGCCTCGCCATCGGCGGGTTCGCGGTGTACCAGCACCCGATGGCGTTCGTGCGGGAGCTGGCGCGCCAGGGGCGCCGGGATCTCACCGTGGTCGGCTCGGTCAACGGCAACGACGTCGACCTGCTGGCCGGCGCGGGCTGCCTGCGTCGCGTCGAGTCCTCCTACGTGGGGCTCGAGAAGTACGGGCTCGCGCCGAACTTCCGGCGTCGCGTCGAGCGTGGCGAGCTCGAGATGGTCGATTACCCGGAGCTGCTCAGCTTCGACCGCTTCCGCGCCAGCCAGGACCGGCTCACCTTCTGGCCGTGCGACTACCTGGGCGGCACCGACATCCTCACCTACAACAAGGACATCCGGGAGTTCACCTGTCCCGTGACCGGCCGGCGGCTCCACGCGGTGCCGCCGGCCGATCCCGAGATCACGGTGATCCACGCCATCGCCGCCGACGAGCGCGGCAACGTCGTGGTCCCACCGCGGCGGCTGCTGCCCCAGAGCCTCGACCTGACCATGGCCCGCGCGGCCCGCACCGTGATCGTCACCGTCGAGCAGATCGTCTCGCGCGAGTACATTCGCCAGCACGCCAGGTGGGTCGAGCTGCCGTCGTACTGCGTCAGCCACGTGGTCGAGGCGCCGTGGGGCGCGCATCCGTGCCCGGTGCTGGGGCGCTACGGTATCGACGACGCGCACTTCCGCGAGTACGCGACGGCCGGGGCGAGCCCCGAGGCCTTCGCCGCGTATCTCGCGCGCTACGTCACCGGTCCCGCCGACCACGCCGCCTACCTCGGCCTGATCGGCCCGGCCCGCCTCGAGAGCCTGCGGGAGGCCGAGGCGTGATGACGAGCGCGCCCGCCACGCTTCACGAGACGATCGCGGTGGCCCTCGCGCGCGACCTGGCCGACGAGGAGGTAGGCTACACCGGGCTCGTCACGGGCGGCGCGGCCGCGATCTTCGGCACGTCGATCCCGGTGGCCGCGATGGAGCTGGCGCGCCTGACCCACGCGCCCGGCCTCACCTTGCTGCTCGCGGGCTGGAGTCACAACCCCGATCTCTCGCAGCTCGACGCGTTGCCCGAGTCGGAGTTCGACGCCCGGCTCTGCGACTTGCCCGCGGAGGCCCAGATGGTCGCGTACCCCGACGGCTGGTCCATCCGGCGCGGCGACATCTCGTTCGGCTTCAGCTCCGCGGTGCAGGTGGACGTGGTCGGCAACATCAACAGCGTGTGCGTCGGCGACTACCGCCGGCCGACGGTGCGGCTGGTCGGGCCGATCCTCCAGCCCGAGCACATGACGCTCTTCGGCCGCGAGTACGTGATGATGCCGCACCACGAGCGCCGCAACTTCGTGGAGCGCGTGGACTACGTCTCGGGCGTCGGCTTCCCCGGGGGCCGCGCGGGCCGCCGGCGGCTCGGGCTCGACCGCGGCGGGCCGGCCTGGGTGATCACGCCTCGATGCATCTTCGACTTCGACGAGGACGCCGGGCGTATCCGCGTGCGCTCGATCCATCCGGGGGTGGCCCCGGCCGAGGTCCAGGCCGCGACCGGCTTCGACCTGGGCGATCTCTCGCGCGTGGCGGTCACCGCGGCGCCCACGCGGGCGGAGCTGGATCTGCTGCGTCACCGCGTGGATCCGCGGGGCATCCTGCTGCCGCGCCCGGCGTGACCGACCCGAGCGCGCTGGCCGGGCTCCGCGTCCTCGACTGCTCGCGGTTCATCGCCGGGCCGTACTGCGGCATGCTCCTGGGCGATCTCGGGGCCGACGTGATCAAGGTCGAGCGCCCGCAGGGCGGCGACGAGGCGCGCGGCTTTGGCCCGGCCATCGCGGGCGAGACGCTCTACCTCATGGTTTACAACCGCAACAAGCGGAGCCTGACGCTCGACTTCCGCCACGCGGAGGGGCCCGCGCTGCTCCGCGCGCTCGCCGCGCGGGCCGACGTGCTCATCGAGAACTTCCGGCCCGGCGTGATGGAGGCCATGGGCTGCGACTGGCCGGCCCTGCGGGCGCTCAACCCGCGCCTGATCATGGCCCGGGTGTCCGGCTTCGGTCAGGACGGGCCGCTCGCCGAGCGGCCCGGGCTCGACGTCGTCGGCCAGGCGATGGGCGGCCTCATGCACCTCACCGGCGCGCCCGACGGCCCGCCGACGATGGCGGGCGTCTACGTGGTCGACTGCACCACCGCGCTCCACGCGACCATCGGCATCCTGGCCGCGCTCGAGCGGCGCCACGCGACCGGCCAGGGGCAGCTCGTGGACGCGAGCCTGCTCGACAGCGCGGTGTCGCTGCTGTCCACCGCCATCCCCGAGCAGCTCGCGCTCGGCGGCACGGCCGGCCGTCAGGGCAATCGCGACCGCTACGTGGCGCCGTCGAACACCTTTCGCGCCCGCGACGGCGCCTGGGTGCACATCGTGGCGGGAAGCCAGGCGCTCTTCGTCCGCCTCGCGGGTGCGATGGGCCGCCCGGACCTGCTCGCGCATCCGGACTTCGCCACCCCGGAGGTGCGCGTGAAGAACGCCACCGCGGTGGAGCGCATCACGGCGGCGTGGGCGGCCGGGCACACCGCCGACGAGCTGGTCGAGCTTCTGAGCCGAGCGGGCGTGCCGGCCGCGCGGGTGGCCACCATCGCCGAGGTGGCGGACAACCCGCAGCTCCGCCACCGCGGCCTCATCACCCGGGTCGAGCACCCGAGCGCCGGGTCCGTGCCCGTCGTCGGCCCGGTGATCGGGCTCTCCGAGTCCCCGGCCGCGATCCGCCGCCCCGCCCCGCGGCTGGGCGAGCACACCGACGAGGTCCTGCGCGAGTGGCTGGGCCTGCCGCCCGAGCGCATCACCGCGCTGCGGGCGGACGGCGTGGTCTGAAGCCGTCACCGCACTGGACCAAGGTCCAATAGGTGGGCCGGCGCGCGCGCACTAGAGTACAAGGATGGTGACTCATAAGTGCGAAACGTGTCGCAAGGACCTGATCGCGGAAGTGCAGCGGTTCTGCGGTGACGACTGCCGGTTGCGGTTTGTGGAGGGCCTCCGGAAAGGCACCGCGAGCCATCCCGGGCGACGAGGTGCGCGGCGGCTTCGCCGGCGGGGAGGCTAGAAGAGAAAGCGGTCCGCGCTCGCCATGAGCTTCGCCTGCAAGAGCGACGGACGCTGTGAACACTCCCCGCATGACTGCTCCACCGTGACGGGCGAGTACTGCCTCGGCTGCTATCACACCGCGGCTCTGGCGGCGCCGGCGCGCAGGTCAGCGCCGCTGGGTTCGCGGAAGGAGCGCCCCGGTCCAGTTCGCTCGTCATAGAGGGCGCCGGTCCGCGCAGATCATCCCGCCCTTCCACACCAGCTCGATGCGCGCGGGATCCAGCAGCACGGTGACGTCGTCGAGCGGGTTGCCGTTGACCACCACCAGGTCGGCCCGGTGTCCCTTCTCGATCGTGCCGATCTCGCGCTCGAGCCCGAGGCACCGCGCCGCCCACTGCGTGGCCGCGCGCAGGGCCTGCATCGGCGTCAGGCCCGCCTCGACCAGGTACTTGAGCTCGAGCGCGTTCCTCGGGTGGCCGTGGCCGCCCGCGTCGGTGCCCGCCGCGATCGGCACGCCCAGCTCGAGCGCCCGGCGCACGCTGGCCACGTGGTGCGGGTAGAGCGCGACGGCGCGCTCCCGCACGTGCGGGGACGGGCTCTCGCGGTGGTACACGTACACGGTGAGCGTGGGCACGAACACGGTGCCCTGCACGGCCATCTGCCCCAGCAGCGTGGGATCCTCGTCCAGGTAGCAGCCGTGCTCGATCGAATCGACCCCGGCCTCGAGCGCGGTGCGCAGCCCGGGGCCGCCGAGGGCGTGGCACATCACGCGCCGCCCGAGGGCGTGCGACTCCGCCACCAGCGCTTCCATCTCCCCCAGCGTGAAGGCCGCGTCCAGCGGCCCGTGTCCCGCCCGCGAGCTCGCCCCGCCGGTGGTCGCGGTCTTGATCACGTCGGCGCCGGCGCGGACCATGGTCCGGACCACGTCGCGCACCGCATCGGGCCCGTTGGCCACGCTGTCCGGCAGCAGGGGATCGTAGGCGGCGCAGCACTCGTGGCCCGACGGGCTCACGCGATCGCCGATGCCACCGGTCGGCGAGATGATCTGCACGGCGAGCACGAGGCGCGGCCCCGGGATCAGCCCTTGCTCGATGGCGAGCTTGAAGCCCGCGTCGAGCCCGCCGGCGTCGCGCACCGTCGTGTAGCCCATGGCGAGCGTCTCCGCGAGCACGCGGGCGGTGCGGAGATGCGTGGTGCTCGCGGGCTCGTCGAGGCCCCAGCGGGTGGCCAGGCCGTAGCCGTGCGAGGCCAGGTGGTCGTGCGCGTCGATCAGGCCGGGGATGACCGTGCGGCCGCGCGCGTCGATGATCTCGGCGTCCGCGGGCCAGGACAGAGCCGCGCGAGGGCCCGCGGCGGTGATGCGGTCGCCGTCGATGACCACGGCGGCGTCCGGTACCGGGGTGGCGCCGGTGCCGTCGACCAGGGTGGCGCCGGTGAGGACGCGGATCATCGAGCGCGGGGCCGGCTCAGTCCGCGACGGGGCCGGCGATGGCCTCGGCCTGCGCCCGCGTCACCCCCATCGCCAGGCCCGCGGTCACCAGCTCCTCCCACGTGGCCACGTCCAGCGGGATGCCCGCGCGCTGCCGCGCCGCGCGCGCCTGCCGCTCGGGATCGCCCGGCACCAGCACCGGGCGGGCCGGATCGGCCGGCGGCGAGGCCTTCACGTAGCCCACGAAGCCGTCGATCTCGCGCCGCATCCAGTCCACGCCGGCCAGTCGGGCCGGATCGACGAGGACGCTGAACATGTTGTTGACGACGCCCCCGCGGCGCGGGTTCTCGGGCTGGATGGTCCCGCCGCCCGACATGGCGCCGGCCAGCAGCTCGGTGAGGACGGCCAGCGCGTACCCCTTGTGCGCGCCGAAGGGCAGCAGCGAGCCGCGCGGCTCCCGGTACATCACCGCCGGATCGGTGGTGGGCGCCCCCTGCGCGTCGATCAGGTTGCCGTCGGGCAGCCGCTTGCCCGCCCGCTTCGCGACCGCCACCTTGCCCATCGCCACGCCGCTGGTCGCCATGTCGAGCAGGAGCGGCGGCTGGGTAGCGGTGCCGGGCATGCCGATGCAGACCGGGTTGGTGGAGAAGCGCGCGTCGCTCCCGCGGAAGGGCGCGACCAGCCCCGTATGATCCACCACGTTCACGAAGTGGAGCGAGACGAGCCCGGCCGCGCTGGCCAGCTCGCCGTAGGCGCCGACCCGCCCGACGTGGTGCGAGTTCGCGAGCGTCACGACCACCACGCCCGTCTCGCGGGAGCGCTCCATCGCCGCGGCCATCGCCTCGCCGGCCACCCGGCGCCCGAACCCGCGCTGGCCGTCGAACATGAGGAAGGCGCCGTCGTCCTTCACCACCTTCACGGAGGTGTTGGGGATGACGAGGCCCTCCTTCAGGTGCCGCACGTAGTGCGGGATCAGGCCGACGCCGTGGCTGTCGTGGCCCGCGAGGTTGGCGTCGACCAGGTGAGCGGCGACCAGGTCGGCCTCGGCGGGCTCGCTGCCGCCGCGGGCGAGGATGGTGGCGGTGAGCTGGCGAAGACGGTCGGAGGGTATGCGCATGGCGCCGAGACTACGTGCGAGCGGCGCTCGAATCAAGGCCGCGCGACCGCGGGCTCTCGATTCGTGCTAGAGTTCATCTGCCTCCCGCGGGCTCTCCTGGTTCGACGCGCCCGGCGTTGCGATCCCGTGGAATCTGGTCTTGCCCTGCCTCTCACGGTCAGGAACGGAGGATCCCTATGGCGGGCGGAGTCATCGTCGGCACCCTCCGGGAGCAGCACAAGGACCACATCGTCCTCGACAACGGCATCAAGATCTTTCTCACGAGCAAGCAGACCGCGGGCGGGATCAGCCTCGGGACCAGCTTGACGGTCGCGTACACCGCGAAGCGGGACGGCAGGAAAGTCGCGGACAATATCTGGAGCGGGCGCTGATGGAACAGGCGCTCACCCGAAAAGGGAGATCGCCATGTTCCAATCGAATTTCCTGATCGCCTTCGCCGTCCTGTTCGTCCTGTGGGCTCTCGACTTCTTCGTGCTCCGCCTGACCGGAGGCCTGATTCACGTGCTCCTGGTCGTGGGTGTCATCCTGTTGATCGTTCACTTCCTGCGCGGGCGGCCGTAGGCGCGCGACTCCCTCGCCATGTCCTTTGCCTGCAAGAGCGAACGACGCTGCGATCACTCGCTGAAGGACTGCTCCGCGGTGCGGGGCGAGTACTGTCTCGTGTGCCATCACAACTCGTCGCTCGCGAGCCCCGCCCGCCGGTCGACGCCGCTGGGCCCGCGGAAGGACCGGACCGGCCTGTCGGCGCTGCTCCGGGAGATCCGGCAGCGCCGCGGACGCCGGGAGTAGCGCCAAGCAGACCGGGCCGGGCAAGTAGGCGCGTCAGCTCCGTTCGCCGCCCCACTCCCGCCTGAGCTGCTCCCGGCTATACCCGGCCTGCTCGAGCTGCTTCATCACGAGCGACACGCTGGTGGCACTGAGCGTCTGGGGCCCGTGTCCGAGGACCACGACGTGATGGCCTCGAAGAGTGAAGTGCTTGTGCCCGTCGGCGCGCTTCACGCGGACGGCGCCCTCGCGCAGCAGCCATCTCTCGAGCTCTCGGCGCGTGATCACGGTCCGCCTCCGGCTCCCAGGATACCGCGCGCTCGCGTGGACGGCCCTTCCAGAGTGTGCTACGACCGGCTCACGGAGGGCACGGCCATGGTGGCGGGGAGATGGGGCCCGGCGCTCGTGATAGGGCTCATCGCGCTGGCGGCGGCGGACGAAGAGTACGTCATCTGGCGGAGCTCGACGCTGAACGCCCTCGAATGGACGCCCGCGAGCGGGGCGTATGCCTCGAGGGAGGCGTGCGATCAGGCGGTCGCTCGGCGGCAGGGACGGGTCGCCAAGGCGGTCGAGTTCCTGCGCCGGATCGGGGCGGACGACATCGTGCTGCGCGTGGTCGGCGACCGGGTGTACGAGTGTCGCCCCGCGCTCACTCGTCCGCCGGCGCGGCCTTCGAGGAGCGAGCCGGCTCAGTCACCCTGACCGAGTAGTCGCTTCCCAGGTGTTCGAAAGGGTGCCATGTAACCCCTTGGGAAACTGTGACAGTCTCGCTGGAACGCGGCTTGCTCGTCGAGTCTCTCCAGAAGGACCGATTGAAGGAGGTGCGTCATGACGCGGAGACTTCGCTGGTTGCTTGTCATTCCGGCTTTCACCCTGACGCTGGCTCTGACCTGCGGCGCGGCCGGCGCTGCCGACAAGGCCAAGGTAGACCGGGCGACCCACCAGGTGCAGCAGGGCGCCAAGGAGATCGGTCAGGGCAATGTCGGTACGGGCGTGAAGGAAACCGCCAAGGGTATCGGCAACACGGTCGTCGAGGGCGCCAAGTTCAGCGGTCAGACGATCAAGGAGTTCTTCACCGGCAAGTAGTGGTGGTGCCGGAGGGGGCCCCTTCTGAAGTCTAAGAGGGGGTCCCCTCCGGGCTGTCAGAAGGCGAGGGGAATCTCGCGCCCCTCGCGCAGTGAGCGCTCCGCCTCGACGCACACGATCACGCGCTTGCGCGCCTCCTCGCCCGACACCAGCGGCCGCCGCTCGCGAAAGGCCACCACGGCTTGCGCGAGCTGCGTCTCCAGCTCGAACAGCTCGCCGGACGCGGCCAGGGTGATGGTCTCGGCCTCGCCCGCGCCGCGCCGCTTCACCTTCAGCGCGTACGCGGGCTGGCGCGTGCGATCCATCGTGCCCGACCACCAGGCGCGGATGGAGCCCTCGCGTCCGACGACCTCGGTCACGTGGTGGTACTCGAAGGCGGCCAGCGTCTCGGTGACGATGGCGTAGGCCCCGCCGCGGAAGCGCAGGAGCGCGGTGAAGTTGTCCTCCATGCCTGCCTCCGGGCGCCGGCCGTTGCCGAGGGCCAGGACCGACACGGGGTCGCCCTGGCGCTCGAGGTACCACATGACGGAATCGAAGGCGTGGACGGGCTCCTCGAGAATCCAGGAGCCCACGCGCGATCGGTCGTGACGCCAGCCCTCGGCGCCGGGACGGTAGGGGAAGCGGAAGAGGGTATGGAGCGCGTACATGGGCTCGCCGATGTCGCCCGCGTCGATGATCGCCTTCACGCCGCCCCACTGGGTGGAGAGCCTCAGCTCGTGGCCGATCGTGAGGACCCGCCCGCTCCGGCGGGCCGCCGCGAGGAGGCGGTCGCACTGCTCCGGGGTGGCGGCCATCGGCTTCTCGAGCAGGACGTCCTTGCCGTGGTCGAGGGCGGCGCCGCCGATCTCCTCGTGCAGGTGGTTGGGGACCACGACGTCGGCCACGTCCACGTCGGCCCGCGCGAGGAGCTCCCGGTAGTCGAGGTGCACCGGCACGTCGGGGAAGTCGCGCCGCGCGGCGGCCGCGGTCGCCTCGCTCCGGCACGCGATCGCGGCCAGGACCGCTCCGGGCGCTTTCCGGATGGCGGTGGCGTGGTGCCGGCCCCACAGCCCGTAGCCGATCAGGCCGAAGCGCATGCTCATCCCTTGACCGCGCCCGAGACCAGTCCGCGCACGACGTACTTCTGCAGGAGGAGCACCAGCGCGAGCGTGGGCAGGAGGCCGAGCAGGCAGATCGCCATCATCAGGGTGAAGAACACGAAGTAGTCCGAGACGAGTCCGGCCAGGATCACCGGCACCGTCATCGCCTCGGGCCGGTTGACCACGATGAGCGGGATCAGCAGCTCGTGCCAGGAGATGATGAACAGGATGACCGCGCAGGCCGCCAGGCCGGGTGTCGAGAGGGGCAGGATCATCCGGACGAACGCGGTGAAGCGCGTGCAGCCGTCGATCCGGGCGGCGTCCTCCAGCTCCCCGGGGAAGGACGCGAAGTACGGCACCAGGATCATGATGGCGTACGGGATCAGGAAGCCGACCTCGGCGAGGATCACGCCGGTGAGCGAGTTCAGGAGCCCGTAGGTCCGGAAGAGGACGTAGAGCGGGACCATGAGGACGATCAGCGGCACCATCCGGCTCATGGCGCTCATCTGGAGTAACGTCCGCGTCCAGCGCACCCTCAGGCGGGCGATGGTGTAGGCCGAGAGGCTCGCCAGGGCGAGCGCGATCAGGGTGACCGCGACGCCGACGATGAGGCTGTTGAGGAACGCGGCGGGGAAGCGCTCGACCGATTTCGGCAGGTAGGACACCTGCTCGAAGATCGGCCCGCGCTGCGCGCCGGCGGAGAGGATGAGGCGGAAGTTGGCCGCGGTGTACTCGCGCGGCAGGAGCGCCCGCGTGTCTCCCTGGAGCGTCTTCTCGGACTGGACGCTCGACAGGATGAGGGGGGCCAGCGGCGCGACCAGGAACGTGATCGCCATGAGGTTCGCGATCCAGAGCGCCACCCGCCGCGGCCACGACAGATGGCGGCTCACCACTCCACCCGCCGGTAGACGAAGCGCACGTAGAGGAGCGCGAAGGCGCCGATGATCAGCGTGAGCCCCCACGCGGAGGCGGCGCCGAGACCGATATTGAACGGCGGCTGGAACGTCATCTTGTAGGTGTACCAGGCCGCGACCCACGTGTCGTTGCCGGGCCCGCCCTGGGTGATGGCGAGGATCTCGTCGAAGACCATGAAGGCGAACGTGGTGCGGAGGATCAGCGTCACCGCGATGATCGGACGCAGCAGGGGCAGGGTGAGGCTCCAGAACGCCGCCCATCCCGACGCGCCGTCCACCTCCGCCGCCTCGTAGAGCTCGCGCGGGATGCCCTGGAGCGCCGCGTGGTAGAGGAGGATGTTGAACGGCGTGGTGCGCCACACATAGGCGGCGATCACCGCCGCCATCGCGAAGCCCGGGGTGCCCAGCCAGTTCACGTAGCCGTCGATGAGGCCGAGCGCCGACAGCGTGCGGTTGAGATAGCCGTACTGGGCGTTGAGGATGAACGACCAGAGGAGCCCGTTCACGATCGGCGGCACTGCCCACGGGACCAGGATCAGCACGCGGGTGACGCGCGAGAGCCACACCCGCTCCTCGTTCACGACGAGCGCGATGACGAGCGCGATCACCACCTCGAGGGCCACCGAGGCGGCGACGAAGACGAGCGTATGCCGGAGGGAGAGCCAGAAGAGATCGTCCCGGACGAGGCGCGCGAAGTTCGCCGGGCCCGCGAACGGGAACTCTCCCGTGCGGAGCTGTCGCAGGCTCACCTCGTGGAGGGAGAGGTAGCCCGCGTAGATGATCGGGTAGGCCAGGACCAGCGCCAGGCACAGGATCGACGGCGCGTTCATCAGCGCCGCGAGCCGCGCGGCCGACAGCTCGCCGCGCCGGAGCGCGGTTGCCGGGGTCACGGTGTGCCCCGCGTGCCCTGGGTCAGGGTGGGCCTCGTGCGGCCTGGGTCAGCGTGGAAGTCAGGCGCTCTTGGCCTTGGCGATGGCGGCGACCATGTTGTCACACGCCTGATCGGGCGTGATCTTGCCCTGCAGGCACGCGGTCAGCTCCACGTTCATGGCGTCGCTCCACCGCGGGTACCACTTCTGGGAGACGGCGGGCACCACGTCGGAGAAGTTGGACGCCCGCTTCCAGGCATCGAGGATCGTCGGCACGTCACCCCACTTCGCCCAGCCCTGCTTCAGGAGATCGCTCTCCATGACCGACTGGTAGCCGCTGCCGAGCATGGCGTCGGTCGCCAGGCGATTGGCCTGCGTATACAAGCCGTCCTTGGTACGACCGCCCAGGTACTGCAGCAGCTTCCAGGCCCACTCCTTGTTCTTCGTCGCGCTGGTGAGGATGTAGAGCATCGTGTACCCGATGGTCTTGCCGTCCCCCGGATGCCCGACGACGCGGCCCTTGCCGGCGATCGGCGAGTTGGCGGGGTCGTTCACGAGGCTCACGTAGTAGTGGTGGAGCGTGCCGAGATAGATGTGCTGGCCGGCATTGAACGCCTTCACCGCCGGGATGAAGCGGAGGTTGAGCGAGTTCGGATCCGCCAGCTCTTCCTTGAACGTGTTCTGCCACCACTTGAGCGTCTCACGCGCGATGGACCCGGCCCCGAGCTGGGGGACCAGCTGCTTGTCGAAGATCACGCCGCCCCGGTTGTGCGTCATGCTGAACCAGGTCGCCGGGAGCTGCTCGAAGCCCGCGCCGGCCACCCAGAGGATCGGATACTTGCAGACCCCGTCCTTCTTGGCCTTGTGGCATTGCTCGAGCAGCTCGGGGTAGCTCTTGAAGGGCTTGCCCTTGAACCCGGCCTTCGTGAGCAGCTCGTCGTTGTAGATGAAGACCCACACCGTGGAGAAGTACGGGAGCCCCCACGTCTTGCCTTCGCGCTGGGCGATGGCCTTCGTGAACGGCGTGAAGTCCCGGACGTACTGATCCACCCCGGGCAGGCCGTCGATGGGCGTGGCGATGCCCTGGTCGATGTAGCTCGCGAGGTACTGCATGGGCGACTGCGAGACGTCGACCGTATCGCCGGCCGCGTACATCGCGGTGAGCTTCGCCACCTGGGGCTCGACATTGGGCTCGATGATCTGGTTGACCTTGACCGACCAGTCCTGCTCGAACTGCTTGGCGATCTGCTCGTAGATCTTGCCGTACTGCCAGACCACGAAGGTGACGCTCGACGGGGAGCCGGCCGGGCGTGTCGCCCAGGGCGTGGCCTGCGCGCCGAGTGGGCTCGGCATCATCGACAACCCCGCCGCGGCGGCGGACGTGCGAAGGAACTGCCGGCGATCGAGCTGGGTGGGCGAGAACGGCGATCTGGCCATGGCTTCCTCCCGAGGAGGTTCACTCCTGAGCGACGTGTGGCGGTCCCGATGCTCATGCGCCACCGCGTGCGCCCGCCGGCATGCGGCGCGTGAAGGATAGGCGAACGGGGTTGCCTCGCGCAATAGCGCTCCTGCGGGCGCGGAGTATACTGCCACCAAGGAGGACACGTCATGGCCCCCAGAGGGTTCTCCCACATCGGCCTCTCGACGCTGGATCTCGACCGCACGCGCGACTTCTACGAGCACATCCTCGGATTCAAGCCGGTGCGCTGCGACATCCTCAAGGTCAAGGAAGGCGGACAGATTCGCCACATCTTCTTCGATACCGGGCGCGATCAGCTCATCGCCTTCATGGAGGCCAGTGGCGTGCCGGGCATACCGGCGGAGTACGACGCGGGGATCAACCGGGGGCTCGGGGTGCCGGGGGTGTTCTATCATTTTGCGTTCGAGGCGGGCTCCGAGGCGGCCTTGGACGAGAAGCGCCACGAATTGCTCGCCAAGGGTATCGACGTCACCGAGGTGGTGGACCACGACTGGGCCAAGTCCATCTACTTCAAGGACCGATGACACACTGGAGGGCGCATAAAACAGCGGATCTCCGCGTGTTGAGCCCGGCTAGTTGCATCACAGTTGCACTGCCACGCCTATCTTCCCGAGTCGGATCTGCTCGCCCTCGTCCAGCCACTTGGCGTACGTCTTGTGGAGCATCTGGTCCGAGGCCCAGCCCCCTTGACGGCGCACGAAGATGGGCTCCGCACCGCGGCTCAAGAGGATGCTGGCCATCGTGTGCCGCGAAGCCTTCGGCCCCTGGTGAGGGACCTTCGCGGCCTTCAGGACCTTGGCCCAGCGGATCTCGAAGTTCGAGGCGTTGCTCGGCTTGTCCGGGGTGACGCCGAACAGGAACCCGGAGATCCGGCCGATGGCGCGGATGCGTTTCACGAGATCCCGCGCGATCGACTCCTGCGGTCGCCACTCGCGGGACTTGACCGAGATGGGGCAGCCCAACTGCACCATCCGCTTCTTGCCTGTCTTCGGCGTGGTCAGGGACGACCGCGACCAGGTCTTGCTGACCGATACCGTCGCCCGATCCAGATCGAAGTCCTCGGCCTTGAGGGCCAGGAGTTCGCCCCGCCGCATCCCGGTCTGGAAGGCGACGCGGAGCATGGTCCCGAAGTGGATATCGCTGTACAGGCGATCCGCAGCTTCCAGGATGCGGACCTGTTGCTCGACCGTGAAGGGGACGACCTTCTCCTCCTCCAGTTCCTCGACGGTCTTGACGCGCGACTTGATCGAGATGGTGGTGGTGGGGTTGAAGGCCACGATCTTCTCCTCGATGGCCGCGTCGAAGATCAAGGACAGCGTCCCTAGCATCCCGCGGACGTAGCCGTCCCCGAAGTGCTGCCGCTTCTCCTCGACCCACTTGCGGATCTCGGCGGGCTCGATGGTGCCGATCCACCGCGCGCCGAACGTGGGGAGGATGTGCTTGAGGTTCAGCCGGTGGGCCATCCGGGTGGTGGGCTTGATCCCGGAGGGCTCGTACTCCACCACCCACCGCGTCGCGAACTCCTCGAAGCGGGCCGACCGGTGGTCCTGGATCACCTTGATGGCGGCCTGGGTGCCCTCGCGCTCCAGCTTGGTCTTCCACGCGAGCCCAGCCGCAGTGGCCGCGCCCTTGTCCGGGTAGTTCTTGGACTCGCGCCCCGCGGCCCCCATGCCGGGGACATTCACGCGGACCCGCCACTGCTGATCCGCCAGCGGGACCAGCGTGACCCCGCGGCAGATGTGGATGTTGCCGTTCGTCTTCTTGGTCATGTGTACCCTCCGGGCCAGAGCAGGCCCTTCCTAGGTTGTAGCAGAACTAATGCCCTTATACAATGCAACTGGCCGCGACTTGCCCTAAAAGACCTTGACAGCGGACTGCCTCGCGTGTAAGCGTGTTAATGCGGACGGAAACGAAGCATCGCCTGACGCCGGAGATCTCAA
>DASQAL010000264.1:0-5431 GCA_035635775.1 Candidatus Acidiferrum sp. | reverse complement strand
CTGATCACCGGCGCAGCCCGCGGCATCGGCGCCGCCACCGCCCGCCGTCTCGCCAGCGAAGGCGCCAGGTTGGTCCTGGCCGACCAGGACGGCGCCGGCGTGGAGAAGCTCGCCGCCGAGCTCAAGCAGGTGGCGGTGAAGGCCGACGTCACCAGGCCCGATGACATCGCGCGCATGGTGGACGAGCCCTACAAGCGCTGGGGGCGGCTCGACGTGCTCTTCAATAACGCGGGCGTCATCCGGGTGGAGCCCATGTTCGACGTGACCGAGGCGGAGTGGGACCGCGTCATGGACGTCAACCTCCGCGCGGTGTTCTTCGTGCTGCAGGCGGTGGCGAAGCGGATGGTGAAGCAGGACGTGATGCCGGGGTCGGAGCTGCGGGGCAAGCTGATCCAGACCGCGTCCATCGCGTCGTATCGGGGCGGCAACCATCTCATGACGCCCTACTCGGCGTCCAAGGCGGGGGTGGTGAGCCTCACGCGGTCCGCGGCGCAGTTGCTGGCGCCGGAGCGGGTCACCTCCAACTGCGTGTGCCCGGGGGCGGTGGAGACACCGATGTGGGAGCAGATCGACAAGGAGTGGGGCGCGCTTGAGGGGCTGGGGCAGGGGGAGGCGTGGAAGCGGCGGATCCGGCACATCCCGCTGGGGCGGCCGGAACGGGCGGAGGACGTCGCCGGGATCGTGGCCTTCCTCGCCGGGCCGGATTCGGACTACATGACCGGGCAGGCGATCAACGTGGACGGCGGCATCGTGATGGGGAGCTAGCGCCCGGCGATTGCCGGACGCCGGCTGCGGGACGCCTACCGCATCGTCAGCTCGTTGACCGGCGTGAAGAACGAGGCGGCGCCGTAGAGGATCTGGCCCACCACGCAGAACCAGGCCCAGCGGTCGGGATCGGCGGTGGAGCAGCGCCGGGGCGCCTGAGACGCCTGCTCGGTGCGGGAGGCCGACGGTCGCGCCGTGGTCGCACACCCCGCCAGCAGGGTCGCGGCGAGCAGGATCAGCACAGACCGCCGCGCGGTCCGGCCCACCGCTAGGCCGCCGGCGTACTCTCGCCTTCGGCCCGGGGCTGGGCGGTCACCGTGGCCGTGGACGGCACGTCCAGCTCGCGGTTGGCCAGGTCCACGCTGACGCGCATCGCGCGCAGGCCCTGGGCGCCCTGCAGCTCGTCCAGCTCCAGCTCCTCCACGTCGGGCGTGAGGTAGCCCAGGCGCTGGAGGTACTCGATGTACTCGCGCCACTCCGCGGCCTCACTCGGGTGCGAGTACACGAGCGCGATCTTGCCGGGCTGGGTCAGCCGCTCGGTGGTGCCCCGGATGATGGCCTTGTCGATCCGCTTCTTGATGATCTCGTAGCGGACGTTGTAGGCGCCGTCCACGTCGAAGCGCTTCTCGTCGGAGCGGAAGCGGATCGAGAGCGGGGCGTGCTGGATCAGGATCAGGTTGGTGATGTCGAGACCCACCGGCAGCCCGTTCTTCAGCCGCTCCACCCGCAGGGCCACCCCGCAGGCCACCATGAGCTGCCAGAGGCGCATGTTCTTCAGATAGAGCGGATCGAAGAGGCCGTCCTCGCGGAGGGCGCCGCCCAGGTAGATCGTGTAGTCCACCCCGTCCGTCTTCTGCTTCTCGAAGAAGTGCGGGAACATGCCCTGGGCTGCCTGCTCCTCGAGATCGATGTAGGAGGCCACCGCCTCGTTGATCCGGGTCACGCTCTCGTCGAACTCCTTGCGCCGCGCGTAGACCAGCCCGATGCCCGGGTCCACCGCCGCCCGGTAGGCGTCGATCTTCTCGTGCACCGTGGGGCCGAAGGTCTGCAGGTGGCCGAAGAGCGGCTCGAGATCCGTCTTGAGGAAGCCGAGCACGCCCATCTCGTCGCCCGAACGCAGCGTCACCTCGATCTCCGCGGTGGAGCCGTCGATGCGATGGGTGAGCTGGTCGAGGATGGGCAGCGGCCGCACCTCGTACGCCGCGCGCAGCACCTCGCGGGCGAGGCCGAGCTGGGCGAGCAGGTCGGCCTGGATGGCCCAGGCGCGGTGGGTGGAGGAGCCGCGGATGTCAGACACCGCGTACAGCGGGTGGACGTCGCGGAACACGATCGGCTCCATCTCGCGGTTGGGCTCGCTGTCCACGGTGTGCCGGTCCATCGTCTCCAGCACCGCCTTGCGGAATCGCCACTCCACCACCGGGTGGATCGCGGTGAACTGCTCCTTGATGAAGCCCTCCACTCGCGAGTGCAGCTCGTCTACGCTGCGCCGCACCGCGACCGAGAAGAGCGGGAGCACCTCCTGGAGCCGTGGCGCCAGCAGGGTATTGATGTCGCCCGGGTGCGGAGAGCTGAGGCTCAGGGTCCCGATGAGCTGGCCCTGGTAGTGCAGGGGGGCCACCACCAGGCTGCGCATGCCCTTCTGGAGGATCATCTCTTCCTTGGGCGACCGCGGGCTCACCGCGGCGAGATCCTCGATGAAGACCGGCTCGCCGCGGACGACGGCCTTCTCGAAGGCGGAGCCCGCGTAGTCCTTCGTCTTCCCGCGCACCGAGCTCGCGAAGATGCAGCCCTGCCCGTGGTCGAGGTGGTGCCCGGAGTTGAGCACCAGGATGCGCTCGCCCTCGATGGCGGCCAGGCTCAGGTGGAGATTCGCGCGGCGGAACAGGGTCCGCAGCTTATCCTGCAGCTTCACGAAGCGCGCGTTCGAGACGATGGACTCCTTGTCGATCAGGTCGCGCTTGATCGAGGAGAGCACCTCCTGGTCCGTCACGTCGGCCGCCTTCACCACCGTGAAGCCGGAGAAGCGCACGCTGCCGGGGGGGATCAGGGCCTTGAGGCCCTCCAGGTCCACCGCCTGCGCGGTGAGGCGCTTGCGCATCTCGTCGGAGAGGGGCGGGAGCGGGCGCAGGGGCTCCACGTCCACGAAGCGACCCTCGAACTGGATCTTGAAGTGGCGATCCAGCCCGGTCTCGGGCTCCGGCATGGTCAGGATCAGCGGGTAGTCCACCGGGAACTTGACGCCGTGCAGGCGCTCGAGGATCAGCGCGTAGGCGTGCAGCAGCCGGAAGTCCTTCAGCGCGTGCATCTCGAGATTGAGCCGCCCGTAGAGGACGCCGTCCGGGCCCATGATGTTGTTGTCGAAGGCGCGCGTGCCGTAGACGCTGCGGAGCGTGAACGGGATCAGGGCGCCCATGTAGGCCTGCTCCCAGAACACAGCTGGGAACACCGCGCCCATCAGCCCGTCCACCAGCTCCCCGTGCTCGTCCAGCACGGTGATGTCGTCGATGGGCCCGAGGAGCGCGGGCACCTGGTGCACGCGCGCCATGAGCGACCGCGCCATCTCCCCGCTCACGGACGGGTCCTTGGCCTGCTCGTCCCAGAAGCGGATCAGCGAGGCGAGGCTGAGGCGGCTCTCGAAGGGGAAATCCCGCGCGAAGTCCGGGGGGAGCTTGGTGATGCCTTCGTTCGTCATGCCCATCATTCTACTCCAGTCCGCTAGCCCGCGGTGGCGGGCAGGCCGGCGGGCGCCGCCGTCTCGCTGGGCGTCCGGTTCACCGGCACTTCCTTGATGGCCAGCGCCATGGGTACGGCCAGGAACGCCATCAGGGCGGCCGAGGTGAAGGCCCAGGCGTAGGAGCCGGTGGCACTGAAGATCCAGCCACCCACCGCCGCGCCGAGCGCCGCGCCCGCCTGGTGCGCGAAGAAGATCCAGCCCGAGAGCGCCCCCACCGAGTAGCGGCCGAAGATATTGGCGGTGAGCGTGGTGGTGGGCGGCACCGTCGAGATGTAGTTCAACCCGAAGATTGCCGCGAAAATGTGCAGCGACGGCACGTTCCAGACGTACAGGAGGAAGAGCAGGGACAGGCCGCGCACGCCGTAGTAGAAGGCGAGCGGCCCCTTGCGCCCGAAGCGGTCGCAGATCCAGCCCGAGGCCACGGTGCCCAGGATGTTCATGGCGCCCATCACGCCCAGGGCCTGCGCGGCGTGCATCTCCGAGAAGCCGTGCTCGGCCGCGTGCGGCACCAGGTGGGTCAGCACGAGCCCGGCCGACGTGTAGCCGCAGACGAAGAAGCTGCCGGCCAGGAGCCAGAACGCGGGGACGTGAATCGCGTCACCGATGCTCGTCCGGCCCTCCGGCGGCGCCGGCATGCCGCCCGGCGCGATGGTCTGGCCGGCGCCGAAGGCCTTGATGCCCTTCTCCGACGGATCGTTCCGGACGAAGAAGAAGGTCAGCGGCACCGCGACCACGAAGGGAAGGATGCCGAGCCAGATGAACGACTGGCGCCAGCCGAGGGTGAGGGTGAGGATGACCGCGAGCGGGACGATGATGAGCTGCCCCGCCGACATCGCGCCCCCGATCACCCCCATCACGAGCCCGCGCCGGCCTTCGAACCACCGCGCCGCGACGGTGGCGGCGGTGGACATGGCCACTCCGCCGGAGCCCAGCGCCATCAGGACGCCGGCCGTGATGTACACCTGCCAGAGCGCGGTCACCTGCGAGGTCAGGAGCGTGCCGATCCCGAGGAGGATGACCGAGAGCATGATCACCCGGCGCGGGCCCCAGTGGTCGGCGAGCCAGCCGACGAACGGGCCGGCGGCGCCCAGGAGCAGCAGCGAGAGCGCGGCGGCGCCCGACAGCGAGGCCCGATCCCAGCCGAAAGTGGCCTCCATCGGCTTGATGAACACGCCGAAGACTGCGCGCAGGCCGGAGCCCAGCAGCATGACGACCACGAGGGCGCCCAGGACGACCCACGCGTAGTGCAGCCCGCTTCGCGATGCCTTCACCGGCTCCTCCCTGTCGTTGAGCAACCCCGCCAGCTTACGCTGGTGCCCCTTTTGATGGCAAACCGGCCCGGTTGGGATTCACCCTGCGGGTGTAGAGTGACGAGAGGGCAGTGGCGACGCGACGCGTACTTATCGTGGAAGACGAGGCGGACGTCCGGAAGACGCTCACGGACATCCTCCGCGCGATGCGTTATGCGGAGCCCCTGGAGATCGAAGGGGCGCCCGACGGCCGCGAGGGCCTGGACGCGGTGGTGCGCCAGCGCCCAGACCTGGTCCTGCTCGACCTCCAGATGCCGCGGATGGACGGCCTCGCGCTGCTCAAGCAGATCCGCGAGATCGAGCCGCGGCTGCCCGTCATCGTGATCAGCGGCACGCAGGAGAACAAGATGAGCTCCGAGGCGCTGCGCCACGGCGCCGTCGCGTACCTGCCCAAGCCGTTCGATCCGCGTCACATCGAGATGCTCGTCACGATGTTTCTCGACTCGACCAAGCCTCGCCCGCCGCAGCCCGTTCCGGGCGTGTGACGATCCGGCTCACCGCGCACCTTCTGCGCGCAGTGCGGACGAACTTTTGCATCGACTGCCGGCGGACGTCCGTCATGTTGTGGCGCCGACGGACGCGACAACTCGAACAACCGATTCCCGCGTAACTCCCCGGGAAG
>DASQAL010000263.1:0-8373 GCA_035635775.1 Candidatus Acidiferrum sp. | reverse complement strand
CCCGGTCAGGAGGTCCCAATCCGGGTGCGTATCGCCATCATAGGCCGCGCGGGGAACGGGTTAACCGGCCCCCCGCCGCCCCCCGGCCCCGCCGTGAGCTAGCTCTCGCGGAGAACTGCTTCGAGCAGGACCAGCATCTGGTCGATTTCGTCGCGCGTGACGTTGAGCGCAGGCATGAAGCGGAGCGTGTCAGGCCGCGGCGCGTTGATGAGCAGGCCGCGGTCCATCGCGGTGCGTGCGACCTTGGCCGCGTCCTTGCCCTTGAGCTCGAGCGCGAGCAGCAGGCCACGCCCGCGCACCTCGCCGTGACAAAGCTTGCTCGACATCTCGCCCAGTTTCTGCGTCAGGTACTCGCCGTTCGCCACGACCGCCGCGAGGAACGCGGGGCGGCTCACGGTCTCGACCACCGCGCTACCGATAGCGGTCATGAGCGGGGAGCCGTTGAAGGTGCCGCCCTGGTCGCCGTACTCGAAGCAGCACACGTGCTCGGCGGCCACGAGGGCCGCGAGCGGCACCCCGCCGCCCAGCCCCTTGCCGAGGGTCAGGATGTCGGGCTCGACGCCCGCGTGCTCGAAGGCGAAGAACCGCCCCGTTCGCCCGACGCCGGTCTGGATCTCGTCGAGGATCAGGAGCAGCCCGGCTTCCTGCGTGACCGCCCGGAGCTCGCGGATGAAGTCGTCGCCCGCCGGGTAGACGCCGGCCTCGCCCTGGATGGGCTCGAGCATGATCGCCACCGTGCGCGGGGTGATCGCGCGCTTCACCGCGTCCAGGTCGCCGAGCGGCACCTTGGTGAAGCCTGATACCTTGGGCTCGAAGAGCGCTTCCCACGCGGGCTTGCCGGAGGCGGCCATGGTGGCCAGCGTGCGGCCGTGGAAGCCGTGGTCCATCGTGATGATCTCGTGCGCGCCATCGCCCTCCCGCGCGCCCCACTTCCGCGCCAGCTTGATTGCGCCCTCGTTGGCCTCCGCGCCGCTGTTGCAGAAGAAGACCTGAGCGAGCCCGGCGCGATCGGCGAGCAGGCGGGCCAGTCGCGCCATCTCCGCGTTGTAGTAGGCGGGGCTGCAGTTGATCAGCCGCCCGGCCTGGAAGGCGATGGCCTCCGTCATGACGGATGGGGAGTGCCCGAGGCAGTTCACCGCCCAGCCCTGCACGAAATCGAGATAGGTCTTGCCGTCCTCGTCCTGCAGCCAGGACCCGTGGCCCTCCACCATGACCACGGGGGGCCGGTCCGCCACCTTCATGACCGCCGTTAGATCGGTGCTCATGCCATCCTCTCTTGGAAGTTGCCGGCCGTGCTCGGGGCGTACGGGCGCTCGGCCCGCCGCTCCATGAGCCGGTCCGGGTAGCGCGCTTCGCGGAAGCCGTGCTGGCGGTACAGCCCGTGGGCGTCCCGCGTGAACAGGGTCCAGAGGCGCAGGTTCTGAAGCTCCGGGTGACTCGTGATGCAGGCCATGATCCGCTTGCCAACGCCCCGGCCACGGTGGCTGTCCACCACGAAGACGTCGGCGACGTACGCGAACGTCGCGCGGTCGCTGATGACGCGGGCGAATCCCACCTGGCGGCCGCCGTCGAAGGCGCCGAAGCAGATCGAGTGGTGGATGGACCGCTCCACGACCTCGCGGGGAATCCCCTTGGCCCAGTAGGACCCGGAGAGGAACTCGTGGATCGCGGCCAGGTCGAGCCGCGCCGGATCCGTGGTGACCAGGATGTCGCCGTCCTGCCGCTCGTGGGGCGTGAGACTCAAGCTCTTTTCCTCCCGCCGAGGGGGGCGCGCAGGCGCCGCTCGAGCAGCCGGGCGGCCGCCGGACCGGTGGCGGCCACGAACACCGTGTCGTCGCCCGCGATGGTGCCGACCACCTCGGGCAGGTCGGCCTCGTCGAGGGCGCGGGCCAGGGGATGGGCGCCCGCGGGCGGGGTGCGGACCACCACGAGCGAGGCGGCGGCCCGCACCGAGAGCACGAACTCGCCCACCGCCCGGTCGAGCGCGCTCCGCCGGGTCTCGGCGGGCACGAAGGCGCCCGCGGGCGTGGTCACGTAGCCGGTCGGGGTCTTGGCGAGCCCGAGGGTCTTGAGGTCGCGGGAGAGGGTGGGCTGGGCGACCGCGATGCCGCGGCGCCGCAGCCCGCGCTGGAGCTCCTCCTGCGAGCGCACCCCGCCCAGGCCGACGAGGGCGAGGATCTCCCGCCGCCGCCGTCCCGCCCCGCCGCCTTCCGCTGCATATATATTTCTCATAGTGAATATTAATACACCAGGAACGCGGGAAGGTCAACCCCCACGCTTCCGGGGGCGGTTGCGCGGGCGACGGCGGCTGCGGTAGCGTGGCCGGGCGATGTCGAGACGCGCGTGGGCGTGGGGCGTGCCGGCCGCGGTGCTCGTGCTGGCCGCCCTCGGCTCCTTCTACGCCACGTCCACGCCCCGCTACGCGCTCTACCGCCTGGGCGTGGCCATGCAGCGGCACGACGTGGCGTCGGCCGAGCGCTACTTCGACGTGGAGCGGATCGCCGACCGCGCCACCGAGGTGATCGTGGCCGACTACCTCGCGCGCCAGCCCGAGCCCACCAGCGCCGCCGAGTTGTTCGGACGCCAGATCGCGGGCAACATGGCCAAGCGCCGGCTGCGGCCCCAGGTGGTGACCCGCGTGCGCCTCGAGATCCGGCGCAGCGTGGAGCGGGCCGGCATCCAGGTGACCGCCCTCGTGCTCCCGGTGGGGGCCGTGGCGGTCTTCCGGGCCTTCGAGGTCTCGAGCGCCGGGCCGGACGTCTGGGTCACCTACCGCGATCCCGCGCAGGGGCCGGTGCGGTTCCGGATGAGCCGCCAGGCCGACCGGGGCTGGCAGATCAGCGAGTTCGACCCGGAATGGGTGCGCCGCCGGGCGCAGGAAGAGCCGCCGCGGATCCGCTAGGCCGGTCGGCGGTCAAGCCGGCCACCACGTTCCGGAGCAGCCGGAGCCCGACGTCGCCCTCGAGCGACATGATGGACTCCGGATGGAACTGCACGGCGGCCAGCGGCAGGCGGGTATGCTCCACCGCCATGACGATCCCGTCGTCGCTCTCCGCCGTCACCTCGAGCGTGGCCGGCAGCTTCTCGCGGATCGCGAAGAGCGAGTGGTAGCGGCCCGCGGTGAACTCGCCCGGCAGCCCGGCGAAGAGCCGTCCGCCCCGGACCTGGATGCGCGAGGCCTTGCCGTGCATGGGGTAGTCGAGCACACCGAGCTCGCCCCCCAGGTGCTCCACGATGCCCTGCAGCCCGAGGCAGACCCCGAAGGTCGGAATCCCGCGCGCGAGCAGCGCGTCCAGCGTCCCCGACAGATCGAAATCGCTCGGCGTGCCGGGGCCGGGCGAGAGCACCACCAGGTCGGGCCGCAGGTCGTCGAGGACGCTCGACGGGAAGCCGGCCCGCCGCGTCGTCACCTGAGCACCGGTCTGGCCGAGATAGTTCGCCAGCGTGTGGACGAACGAGTCCTGGTGGTCGACCAGGAGCACGCGGCGGCCCGCGCCGGAGTGCGGCGCCTCCACCCGCGCGCCCGTCTCCGCGCCCCGTGGGCGCCGGAGGGCGTCGAGGAAGGCGGAGGCCTTCAGCCGCGTCTCCTCCTCCTCGGCGTCGGGCTCGGAGTCGTAGAGGAGCGTCGACCCGACGCGCACCTCGGCGGCGCCGTCCTTGACCCGGATGGTGCGGAGGGTGAGCCCGGTATTGAGGTTGCCGTCGAAGCCGAGGAGCCCGACCGCGCCGCCGTACCAGGCGCGGGGCGACCGCTCGTGGTCCTCGATGAACTGCATGGCCCACGTCTTCGGCGCTCCCGTGACGGTGACCGCCCACGCGTGCGCGAGGAAGGCGTCGAGCGCGTCGAGGCCGGGACGCAGCCGCCCCTCCACGTGATCCACGGTGTGGATGAGTCGCGCGTACATCTCGATCTGGCGGCGGCCGATCACCCGCACGCTGCCCGGGACGCAGATGCGCGACTTGTCGTTGCGGTCCACGTCGGTGCACATCGTCAGCTCCGACTCGTCCTTGGCCGAGTTGAGCAGCGCCCGGATCTGGGCCGCGTCGGCGATGGCGTCGCGGCCGCGCGCGATCGTGCCCGAGATCGGGCAGGTCTCGACGCGGTCGCCGGCCACGCGCACGTACATCTCGGGGGAAGCGCCCACCAGGTACTCCGCCTCCCCGAGGTTCATCAGGAACCCGTAGGGCGAGGGGTTGCGCTCGCGGAGGCGGCGGAACAGCTCCGACGGCGGCGAGGGGCAAGGCTCGAGGAAGGTCTGGCCGGGGACCACCTCGAAGAGATCGCCGCGCTTGAACGCCTCGCGGGCCAGACGGACGACGGCCGCGTACGCGCCGGGCTCGTGGTCACCCGCGCGGGGCACCGAGGGCGCGCCCGCGAACGGGCGCGCCGCCGCCGCCGCGCGGGGCAGGCCGGCGGTGGCGTGGCCACCCGCCTCGAAGTCGTAGCGGCGCCGCTGAGCCAACTCACGGCGATGGTCGACGATGATCAGCTCGTCGGGGAGATAGAGCACGAGATCGCGCTGGTCGGCCGGGCGCGGCAGGCGCGGCCGGATCGGCTCGAACTGAAACGCGAGATCATAGCCGAAGGCCCCGTAGAGCCCGAGGTGTGGCTCCTCGGCGTGCCGGAAGAGATCGATCAGCGCGCGGAGCAGCGAGAACACCGAGGGCTGGCGGCTACGGTCCTCTTCCGCGAAGCCCATCGCGGGCGCGCGGACCGTGACCGCCACCGCGTCGTCCGTTCGATCGAGGCCCTCGATGAGATCGACCGTCTGGAGCGCCTGGGCGATGGCGGGGAGCAGGACCAGACCGCGAGGGTTCAGCGCCTCGGCGCGTAGCCGGCGGCCCCGGGCCACGAGCGCGAGCGGCGGATCGACGAACCCCATGTCCCACCGGGTGTAGCGGCCGGGGTACTCGTAGCTCGACGCGAGCAGCACGCCGCGGCGCGCGTCGAGGGCGTCGACGATCGGCTCGATCGCGTTCTCGATCGGGATGGAGTCCACCGTCCGGTGGACGCGGATGCCCCCACCCGTGAGGTAGCTGTCGCTGGTCATGGCCGGGATCTCCTCTCTCTCCGAGGAGCCGGCTCCCAGGCGGGGGCGAGAGAACGCAAAAGCCGCCCCAGCCTGGGGGCGGCTCCGGTCTCGCCTAGGTCACTCGCGCACGCGCTTGAGCCGGCGGGCCTGCCCCTCAGGGGGTGGGCCACCACCACGACCAGGCCACGGCGGCGCGCGTCAATTTCACGAGCGAGAGCGTCGCAGGAACCGGCCCGGCTGTCAATGGGTTGGGGAATGGCTTGACTCACCGCGCGGGCATGTGTTACTCCATCCTCCGGGCCGCCGTCGCTCCTCCCAATCCGGTCCCCACGAGGTTACCATGGCGCAAGTCATTGGATTCATTGGGCTTGGAATTATGGGCCGTCCCATGGCCAAGAACTTGCTGAAGGTCGGCTATCCACTGGTTGTCCACAGCCGGAGCCAGGGGCCGGTGCAGGAGCTGGTGGGGGCGGGGGCCAAAGCAGCCTCCACTCCGAGGGACGTCGCGGCCCAGTCCGACGTGGTGATCACCATGCTGCCGAACTCCCCGGACGTGGAGCTGGTGGCGCTCGGCAAGGACGGCCTGATCGAGGGTGTCAAGCGTGGGCAGCTCTTTGCCGACATGTCCACGATCTCGCCTCTGGTCTCGCAGAAGGTCGGCAAGGCGCTCTCGGCCAAGGGCGTGCGCATGCTCGACGCGCCGGTCTCGGGCGGCGAGAAGGGTGCCATCGACGCCGCGCTGTCCATCATGGTGGGCGGCGAGCAGGCCGACTTCGACGCGGCATTGCCCGTGTTCCAGGCCCTCGGCAAGACCATCACGCATCTGGGGCCGCTCGGCGCGGGCGGGTTCACCAAGCTCGCCAACCAGATCATCGTGGCGGTGAATCTCACCGCGCTGGGCGAGGCGCTGACGCTCGCGCGCAAGGCCGGGCTCGACCGCGCGCTCACGCTCAAGGCCCTGGGCGGCGGGCTGGCCGGATCGAAGTGCCTCGAGCAGAAGACGGCCAACTACGTGGCGGGGACCTACAACCCCGGCTTCAAGATCGATCTGCACTTCAAGGACCTCGGCCTCATCATGGAGTCGTCCCGCGCCCTCGGCGTACCGCTCCCGACCACCGCGGTGGTGCAGGAGCTGTTCAACGCCATGCGGGTCAAGGGCAAGGGAGGGCTCGACCACTCCGGCGTGATCACGCTGCTCGAGGAGCTGGCGGGCGTGCCGGAGCAATCATGAGGGCGACCGTCGATCGTCCCGGCCTCGACTCGCAGGGCCGCTCGCCCCTCATCAAGATCCGCCGCGTCCGGAAGGGTGATCTGTCCAAGGTCCGCGACGTCATCGAGCAGGCCTTCGGCGATTTCTTCGAGCGGCAGGTGGGTACGCGGCCGCGCCAGGTCTTCGGCGGGGCCCAGTACGTGCACCATCGCTGGCTCATGGAGCCGTGGGGCTGCTTCGTGGCCGAGGAGGGCGACGGCAAGATCGTGGGCGCCGCCGTCGCGGTGATGTGGGGCACGGTGGGCGTGATCGGCCCGGTGGCGGTGCTGACCCACTACCAGAACCAGGACATCGGCCAGCAGCTCCTCACCGCCTGCCAGGAGTTCTTCGATGAGAACAAGGCGACGCTGCAGGGGCTGGCCACCTATCCCTACAGCCCCAAGCACCTGATCTTCTATCAGAAGTACGGCTACAAGCCGAAGGGCCTGGTGGTGGTGACCAGCAAGGCGCTCGACCGCAAGGAGCTCGGGGGCCCGAAGCCGGCGGCCAAGCCCGGGGCCGCCCTGCGCCGGTATTCGACGCTCGAGGAAGCCCGCAAGAAGCAGGTGATGCAGAAGGTGCGGCGCATCACCAACCACTTCTGGCGCGGGCTCGACGTGAGCAAGGAGATCGAGATCGTCGACGGCCTCACCCTGGGTGACACGCTCCTGCTGGAGAAGGGCCGGGAGGTGATCGGCTTCGCGGTCTGCCACCTGCCGCCCAACAGCGAGGCGCCCCAGGGCAGCGCCTACGTCAAGCTGCTCGCGATCGACAGCGCCCATCGCAAGCCGGAGCACCTGCAGGCCCTGCTCGCCGGGGTGGAAGAGCTGGCGGCCGGTGCCCAGCTCCAGCGGGTCGTCGTGCCCGCCTACACCTATTACTGGACCGCGTACCAGACGCTGCTCGAGCGCGGGTATCACATGGACTTCACCATGGTGCGCATGAAGCGAGGCAAGCAGGAGGACTACGAAGACGCCAGCGATCTGGTGCTGGACGACTGGCGCTGATCCGGGTGGCGTTCGTCTTCCGGCCGGTCCTCGCGCCGGTCTTGCTGCTGATGGCCTGTCTCACGCTCGCCGCGCCCCGCGCGGCGTCCCCCCACGCCATCGTGCTCGAGTCCTCCCCGACGCACGACGCGGTGCTGCCGCGCGCCCCTTCGCTGGTGACGCTCCGCTTCAATAGCCGGATCGAGAAGCGCTTCACGCGGGTGACGCTGGCCCTCGCGGACCAGGCGCCGGTGGCGGTGGCGCTGCCCACCGCCGACGCGGCGGCGACGCCCGACCGGCTCACGATCCCGCTCCAGCCGCTGGGCCCCGGTGTCTACGTCCTGCGTTACCGGGTGCTCGCGGTGGACGGCCACATCTCCGAGGGCGCGCTGCGCTTCACGGTCGGCACCGGCCGCTAGGGGCATGACGCAACTGGCGGGCTTTCTCGATGTCCTGCTGCGTGGCTTCGGGACGGTCGGCCTCGCCGCGGCCGTCGGGGGCCTCGTCTACTTGCGGCTGGTGCTGCGGCCGCCGCCCGGCGCCGCCGGCCTCGTGGCCGCCGCGCGCGGGCGCGCGCTCACCCTCATCGCGGCGGGGGCGCTGCTCGCGGCGGGCACCGAGCTGGTCCTCCTGCTGCTCGTGCATCCCTGGGCCCTCGCCGAAGAGTCGGGGCGCTGGCCGCTGCGCGAGTTTCTCACCACCGAGTTCGGCCTGGCCGGGCTCGGCCGCGTCGCGCTGGCGCTCACCCTGGTGGCCACCACGCGATGGATCCGGCGCGGCGGTGACGGCCCCTCCCGCTGGGCGGTGGCGCTCGGCCTCGGCATCCTGCTCATGGCGAACGCGGCATGGTTGGCCCACGCGGTGAGCCGGCTGCACGATCGGGGCCCGCTCATGGTCGGCACCGTGCTGCATCAGCTCGGCGCGGTGGTCTGGGTCGGCGGTCTCCTCCACCTGGTCGGCTTCGCGCTCCTCTGGCGGCGCGCGGGCGGCCCGGCGGCCGAGCCGCTCGGCGTACGCGTGCTCGCGCGCTTCTCCGCGGTGGCCATCGCGGCCCTCGTCCTCGTGCTGGGACCCGGGATCTACCTCTCCATCAGCTACGTTAGAG
>DASQAL010000262.1:0-9937 GCA_035635775.1 Candidatus Acidiferrum sp. | reverse complement strand
TACTTACGGCGAGCTGTGGCCGGGAGTCGTCGGGACAGTTCCGACTCTCCCGAACCCCGGTGTCACCCCACTTGGCGGATTCGCCCGTCCCGGCGTCGGAGCGGATAGCCGTCCAGTTGCCGTCCCCGAGCGATGCTGGCTACCGGGTGCATTGATCGCCGTCCCACGGCCATTGCCGACCGCGATGCCGGTCCCGCCATCGCTATGGCCAGCGGCGACACCATTACCCCCACCGTTACCAACACCATTACCGCCGCCGTTGCCACCACCGTTACCACCGCCGGCTCCAGCACCGCCTCCTCCTCCACCGCCCCCACCACCTCCGCCGCCGCCTTTGGCCAGCACAGGGCCTGCCGCCAGAGCAGTGACTGCGAGAGCGAGCACGAACATTCGGAATCCTGTCATGTCGCACCGCCTCCCTTGAGACTATCTCGATTACTCCGGGCTAGGTGTCCACCTGCTGACAGCACACCCAACGCGGAGCAGTCATTGTTGAGCATCGGTCATGCCAGCACAGGTACGCCCGCTAAGAGCGCATCACACCTGCGGTCCACGCCTTGGGTGATCTTCCCTGGTGTGTAAGAACTCCCTAGCTCGGTATGCCTTGCGATTGGTTACTCGATCACCTGATCTGCCCGCTGCAGGAGGGACGGCGGGATCGTCAGCCCGAGGGCCTTGGCGGTCTTGAGGTTGATGACCAGCTCAAACTTGGTGGGCCGCTCGACCGGCAGGTCGGCCGGCTTGGCGCCCTTCAGGATCTTGTCCACGTACGTGGGGGCACGCCGGAACATATCGGACTGGCTCGGGCCGTAGGACATGAGAAGGCCAGTCTCCGTCGCCGTCTCCCTGGATCCCGAGATCGTCGGGAGTCGGCTCTTGGCCGCGAGGCTTGCGATCCGAGCACCGTGAAGAGTGAACATCGTGTCCCCCAACAGGAAGAGCGCGTCGGCCCGGTCTCTGGTTATCGCTGCGAAGGCGCTGTCCAACTCGCTGGGGACCCGCACGTCCAGCACCTGGAGGTGCACTCCCAGTTTCCGGGCGGCCCCTTCCAGCTCTCTCGACATCTGAGCGGTGTCTGGATTGGTGGGATTCCGCAGGGCGGCCACCCGGGAAGCCTTGGGGACAGCCTGCCTGAGCAGCTCCAGGCGCTTGCCGACTATCTCGGGGCTGGCAGTAGCGCTCAGCTCTGTGATATTCCCGCCCGGCCGCGCGAGGCTGGCAATCAGGCCTGATCCCACGGGATCGGCAACGCTCAGCATGACGATCGGGATCGTCCTGGTCGCTTGCTTAGCGGCCTGGGTCCCTGCCGGATTGGGCGTGACGATAATGTCAACCTTGAGCGCGACGAGCTCGGCCGCGAACCCGGGGAGCCGCTCGGGCCTCCCCTCCGCGAACCGGTACTCGATAGCGATGCTCTGACCCTCCACGTAGCCGAGGTCGCGCAGCCCTTGCGAGAAGGCCTCGAGGAGGTGCGAAACCTCCGGCGTGCGCGAGGCGATGCTGAGCCAACCTATCCGGGGGACGTTCGCGGGTTGCTGCGCTTCGGCGGCGAGCGGCGCGGCGAGGAGGCCACCTGCCAGGGTGCCGAGGAACGCGCGTCGATCCAATGCGATCCTTCTGACTGGCCGCATCTTCTAGGAGGGACGGGGCGGGACGGCCAGCGGGTCGAACTTACACTAACGCGGCGGCGATCCGCCTAGCAGATTGCGGTGACGCTTACCCTATGGCCGCCACACGTGCCATGCCGCATAGGCCGTTACAGCGAGGACCACACCTTCCACAATCAAAAGAACAAGGGATCAAAGGTGCTGCTCCTGCCCATGACAAGGGAGCTACACGACAAGGGAGCTACACGCGATCCTCTCGGCCTGGATTGCCGACAACCCCGGCCAATCGTATGACCCTCTCTTGAGGCGAGCAAACGGGAGTCCTATCGGCCGCACGACGCTGGAACGCTGGGCGCGCAGTTGGGGAGCCTCCGCCAAGGTGGAGAAGTGCCACCCGCACCGTTTCCGGCCCTCGCTGGCGACGGCGCTTCTGCGGAAGGGCGTGAGGATAGAAGTGGTGCAGCGTATCTTGGGTCACGTCAGCATCCTCACCACGATGGCCTATACACGACTCTCAGACGGGGAGACGATTCGGGCGCTCAAGATACAGTTGCGCTAAATAATCCGCGCTACTCTGCCGAGTTAGATTTTCTCCCGCCTAACCTCTCGTAAACTCTCTGCTTTACTCAATCTGAATAGGTTTATATCATCGGGCCCGCGGCTCGCCCGGGAGGGCCCGCCCATGCGACGACTCATCGGCGTCCTCGTCGTCACCGCGTTGCAGACGTGCCTGGCCGTGATCGGCTCGGCGCAGTCAGCCGGATCCGCGCCCGCCGGCCAGATGACCTGGGCGGTGCACTTCACGCTGGCTCCCCGCTGGCTCGATCCGGCCGAGAGCGAGGGGTCGATCACGCCCTTCCTCACCCTGTACGCGGTCCACGACGCGATGCTCAAGCCGATGCCGTCGGGGCCCAGCGCGGCCAGCCTGGCCGAGTCGTGGACCGTCTCGCCCAACGGCCTCGTCTACGACTTCACGCTGCGGGCCAACGCGCGCTTCCACAACGGCGAGCGGGTGACCGCGGAGGACGTGAAGTTCTCCTTCGAGCGCTACCGGGGGGCCAACGCGGGCACGTTCAAGGAGCGCGTCCAGGAAGTCCGCGTGCTCGACGCCAGGCGCATCCAGTTTCATCTGAAAGACCCGTGGTCGGACTTCATCACCTTCTACGGCACCACCGCGAGCACCGCCGGGTGGATCGTGCCGAAGAAGTACGTCGAGCAGGTGGGCGAGGAGGGGTTCAGGAAGGCCCCGGTCGGCGCGGGGCCCTACAAGGTCACGAGCTTCACCCCGGGCGTGGAGCTCCAGCTCGAGGCCTTCGACGGCTACTGGCGGAAATCCCCCGCCGTGAAGAAGCTGATCTTCCGCAGCCTCCCCGACGAGACGACCCGCGCCGCCGCGCTCAAGCGGGGCGACGTGGACGTGGCCTACTTCCTCAACGGCCCCATCGCGGAGGAGGTGCGGCGCACGCCGGGCCTGCGCCTCATGGCGGTGCGTAGCAACACCGTCTTCTTCCTCGACTTCCGGGGGCAGTGGGAGGCCGGCTCACCCTGGCAGGATCCGCGCGTGCGCGCGGCGGCCAGCCTCGCCATCGACCGGCGCGCGATGAACGACGCCGAGCAGCTCGGCTTCGGCGGCCTCACCGGCAATGTGGTGCCGCGCACACTCGAGTTCGCGCTGCCCATCGAGGCGGACCCCTACGACCCCGCGCGGGCCAAGCGCCTGCTCGCGGAGGCCGGCTTCCCGCGCGGGCTCGACGCGGGCGACTTCACCATCGCGCCGCCCTACGAGGGCACCGGCGAGGCCATCGCCAACTACCTGGCCGCGGTGGGCATCCGGGTCAAGATCCGCACCATGGAGCGCGCCGCCTTCTTCTCGGCCTGGCCCCAGGGCAAGCTCAAGGGGCTGGTCTTCGGCGGGCTCGGCCCCGCGGGCAACGCGGCCACGCGCCTGGCGATCCTGGCCGTCAAGGGCGGCCCCTACGCCGCGGGCGTGCTGCCCGAGGTCCAGGACCTTTTCGAGCGGCAGGCCCGCGAGCGCGACCGCAAGAAGCGCGAGGAGCTGCTGCACCAGATCCAGCGCATCCTGCACGAGAAGAGGATCTTCGCGCCCATCTGGGAGAACGGCTTCATCCGCGGCGTGGGCCCCCGAGTGGAGGAGCCCGCGCTCGCCCTCATCCCCGCGTTCCCGTACTCGGCCCCCTACGAAGACGTCCGGCTCAAGCCCTGAGGAGACCCCCATGCGCTACGAGATGATCTCCGCCGATTGCCACCTCGATCTCTGCTGGCTCCCGCCGGATCTCTTCACCACCAACGCGACCCCCGCGCTGCGCGACCGCATGCCTCACGTCGTCGACCAGCCCAAGGGGCCCACGTGGGTCACGAAGAAGGGGGCCAATCTCGGGCTCGCCTGCGGCATGGGCTCGGCCGGGCGCGAGTACGTGCCCGGGCGCATCCATCGCGCGGACCGCATGGCCGAGACCGGCCTCTACGCGGACGGCAAGCGGGGCATCCGGCGCCTGACCGAGCCGGAGCTGCGACTGAAGGATCAGGACCTCGACGGGGTGCAGGCGGAGGTGCTCTACGGCATCCTGGGCGCCACCGGCCGCATGAACGATCCGGAGGCGGTCGTCGAGGTCATGCGGGTCTACAACGAGTGGCTCGCCGACTTCTGCTCCACGCACCCCGAGCGCTTCGCCGGGCTCGCGTCGATCCCGAACACGCCGATGGACGCGGCGATCGCGGAGGTGGAGCGCGTGGCCAAGCGGGGCGAGGTGCGCGGGCTCGACATCGCCAACTCCACGGACCTGACCCCGCTCTGGGATCCCTACTGGAACCCGCTCTGGGAGGTGATCAGCGCGAGCGGCCTGCCGCTCCACTTCCACACCATCGGCAGCCGGCTCCCCGAGGATCTCCAGAAGCTCGTGTTCCTCGGCTCCGATCTCACCCGCGCGGGCGCCGACGTGACCGACGCGCAGAAGCGCGCCGCCCGAATGGCCTTCGCCACCCACATCACCGGCTTCCAGATCAACATGGCCAATATCCTCATGGCCATGATCTACGGCGGCGTGCTGGAACGCTATCCACGCCTTCGCGTCGTCCTGGGCGAGGCGGGGATCGGCTGGATCCCCTACATCCTCTGGCGCATGGACGGCGAGTGGGAGGACCAGTTCAAGGATCTCTCGCTCACCATGCCGCCCAGCGAGTACTGGAAGCGACAGGTCTGGGCGACCTACCAGACGGATCCGGTGGGCGTGAAGCTGCTCGACGAGCTGGGTGTGGACAAGGTCATGTGGGGCTCCGACTTCCCCCACCCCGACGGCGTGTGGCCCGACTCCCGCGAGTACATCGCCCGCGAGCTCGGCCATCTCCCGGCCGCGACTCGCCGCGCGATCGTCTGCGACAACGCGGCGCGCCTGTACAACTTCACGTAGGCGCGCGTCCCCGCCTCGCGCGGCGTCGATTCCTGGCGGGAGGGGAGCGGGGGGAGGGGGGCCGACTGACCACGACCCTCCGCGGCTCCGATTGACCGCGTGAGGAGTTCCCAATCGGGGTTGTCGGCGACCTAGTAACCCATATCGGGGAACGGGTCAGCTGGCCCCCCTCCCCCCGCTCCCCTTCCGCCAGGCCTCCACGTCCCCGGGCCCCTCACCTCAGTCAGCCATCACACCCGCCACATCTCGACGCCAATCAGTCAACCCAATCGCGGCGCGAGATTCTGAAAATTGAAAGGCAAGGCAAAGTGACTGCTGCTCCGGGACCGTTGCGGTGGGTGAGGGGCGGCGGGGGGAGGGGGGCCAGCTGACCCGTTCCCCGCGAAGGGTCGCGGCTACGCCGACAACCCCGATTGGGAACTCCTGAGCGCGAGGGCGACGGGATCGCGGGTCGTGGTCAGGCGGCCCCCTCCCCCCGCCGCCCCTCACCCACACGCCGCGCGTTACCAGGAAGACGCGGTGGGCTTGGACTTGCCGCCGCTTTTCTCGTAGGCGTCGACCGCGCGCTTGAGGTCGCGGTACTCGCCGCACGTGATGAAGCAGAGCGAGTTGAGAGTGCTGAGGTGCTCCTTGGCCTTGGGCAGGTTGTCGAGCATCAGGTAGGCTTCGCCGATGTACTCGTGGGCGCCCTTGTGCTTGGGATCGATGGCGAGCGCCTTCTGGTAGAGCGGTAGCGAGGCCGCCGGGTTGCCGTTCTTGCGGGTGGCGTAGGCCAGCCAGTTGTAGGCGTCGGCATTCTTGCCTTCGCGGGAGACCACGCCCTCGAGCAGCGGGATGGCCTTCGCGTGCTCGTTGGCCTTGATGGCCTTCACCGCCGCCGTGTACTGCGGATCCTCGGGCTTGGCGGGGGTGGCGTCGGCCCCCTGACCGCCCCCGCCGCCGTCCGCGCCGGCCGGGCCCGGCGGCGCGATGGCCAGCAGCGTGAGCAGCAGGACGGCGAGCAGCGCGGAGTAGCGGTGCAGTGTCAGCATGGCAAACCCTCCCGGGCCTTCAACGCGGGAGCCGGACCGGGGGTTCCGGGCCCAGCGCAGCGCGTCAGACGTCCCAGCCACCGTCCACCGTGACGGACTGGCCGGTCATGTTCTTGGAATCCTCGGAGACCAGGAAGAGCACCGCGCGGGCGATGTCCTCCTGGGTGGTCACCCGGCGCAGCGCCATCTCGGCCACGTACTCGGCGTGGATCGCCTCGGGAGTGGTCCCGCGCTTCCTGGCCTTGTCGCGGCAGAGGCGCGCCATGCGCTCGCCGGTGACGATCCCCGGGTGCAGCGCGTTGACGTTGATATTGTAGGGCCCCACCTCGAGCGCGACGGTGCGGGTGAACCCGCGCAGGGCCCACTTGGAGGCGGAGTAGGCCGCGCGCAGCTTGTAGCCGCGCAGCCCCGAGGTGCCGCTGATATTGACGATCTTGCCGTAGCGCTGCGCGATCATCACCGGCAGCACGTGCTTGGTCGGCAGGAAGGTGCCGCGCACGTTGGCGCCCAGCACCTGGTCCCAGTCCTCCGCCCGGATCTCCCACACCGGGGTCTCGACCGGGCCGGTCACGCCCGCCGCGTTCACCAGGATGTCCACACGGCCGCCGAAGGTCTCGCGGGTGCGGGCGACCAGGCGCTCCACCGCGACCTCGTCCACCACGTCGCAGGGCACCACCAGGGCGCGGCGGCCGACAGCCTCGACCTCGCGGGCGACCGCCTCGAGCGGGGGCACGTCGCGCGCGGCCAGCACCACGTGCGCGCCCTCGCCGGCGAGCGCGAGGCAGATGTCGCGGCCCATGCCCTTGGCCGCGCCGGTGACGATCGCGATGCGGTCGGCGAGCTTCATCGCGTGTAGCCCTCTCGACGGTCGGCGTCGCGGGCCGCGGCCGGCCGCTCGGCGGGCGGCCCGAAGCCACCGCCCCCCGAGGTCTCGATGAGCACGAGGTCCCCGGCGGAGAGGCGCACCGTCTCCTTGCCGCGCAGGTCGCGCGCGCGCGGCCCCGGATTGAGCGTCACGCGGAACGGCAGGCCGTCGGCGCCGCCCGCGATGCCCCAGGGCGGGATCACCCGCCGCTCGAGCATGGTGGTGAGCGAGGTCTCATCCGCGGTGACCCGGTACGCCCGGCGCAGGCCGAGCCCGCCGCGGCGGCGCCCGTCGCCGCCCGAGCCCTCGCGGAGGGCCTGCTCCTCGACCACGATCGGGTACTCGTGCTCGATCACCTCGACCGGCGTGTTCATGACGTTCGACATGTGCACGCGGGTGGCGGAGGAGCCGTCGGCGCCACGGGTCGCCCCCGCGCCCCCGCCGTGCACCTCGTAGAAGATGCCCCAGCGGCCGTCCGGCCGGCGCGAGCCGAAGATCATGAGCCCGGCGGTGGTGGGGCCGCCCGCCGCGATGCGGTCGCCCAGCGCGGGGGCCAGCGCGCGGAAGATGGCGTCGACGACGCGCTGCGAGGTCTCGTGGTTGCCGCCCACCACCGGCCGATCCGGATCCGCACTCAGCACGGTGCCGGGCGGCACGATGACGCGCAGCGGGCGGTAGCAGCCGTCATTGGGCGGCACGTCGGGGGCGACCAGCGCCTTCATCGCGTAGTACACCGCCGAGCAGGCGATAAAGTACGTCGTGTTCACGGGCCCGCGCGCCTGCGGCGCGGTGCCGGTGAAGTCGAACGTGGCCTGATCCCCGCGGATCTCGACGCGCACCGCGATCCGGATGGGCCGGTCGTCCACCCCGTCGTCGTCGAGATGGTCTTCGCCTTCCCAGACTCCGTCGGGCAGCGCCGCGATCGCGGCGCGCATCTGCTGCTCGGACTCGGCGTGCAGGCGCTCGAAGCAGGCGGCGAGCGTGTCGGCCCCGTAGCGATCGGCGAGCTCGACGAGACGGCGCGCGGTCACGTCGTTGGCCGCGAACTGGGCGAGCATGTCCCCTTCCCGCTCCTCGCGGCCGCGCACGTTCGAGAGCACCACGTCGATGGTGTGGCGCTCCGGCCCCGCCGCGGTGAAGAGGCGGATGGGGGCCAGCCGCAGGCCCTCCTGGTAGCACTCGGTGGCGGAGGGCACGTAGCTGCCCGGCACCGCGCCGCCGATGTCCGCCCAGTGCGCCAGGTTGATCGCGAAGGCGATGAGCCGGCCCCGGTGGAAGACCGGGCGCACCGCCTTCACGTCCGGCAGGTGATTGCCGCCCACCTCGGGCAGGTTGAGGAACCAGACATCTCCTTCGCGGAGGCTCTCGACCGGGACGCGCTTGAGCAGCTCCTTCACCGTGAAGCCCATCACCCCCATGTGGATCGGGATGTCGCGGCCCTGCGCGATGAGGCGGCCCTCGGCATCCGTCAGCGCTGAGGAGAGATCGCCTGCCTCCTTGAGGAGCGGCGAGCGCGCCGAGCGCATGATGATCACGCTCATCTCCTCGGCGATCGCGTAGAGCGCGTGGCGGACGACTTCCAGAGTGATCGGGCTCACGCGCGCGGTGGACGGATGGCTCACGAGGTGGACTCCAGATCCAGGATGAGGTGGCCCCGCGCGTCGGCGGCGGCGCGCTGGCCCGGGTAGACCACGATGGTGGACCACTCGTCCTCGACCACCGCGGGGCCGGTGACGACGGCGCCGGCCGGGAGCGCGGCGCGATCGTAGAGCGGGATCGTGACCTCGCCCGTCTCGGGGAAGTAGGCGCGCTGCGAGCCCGTGATCGAGACTCCCCCCTCACCCGGCCCTCTCCCCCCGGGGGGGAGAGGGCCGGGGTGAGGGGCGGCGGCCGGAGCATCGCCCAGCCGCGCCACCACGCGTAGGTTCACGCACTCGACGCCCTCGCCGGTGGCGTAGCCGTAGAGCTGGCGGTGCCGCGCCTCGAAGGCGGGCCGGAGCCCGGGATCCCGCCCCCACGGCAGCTCGATCTCGTAGTTCTGCCCGACGTAGCGCAGGTCCACGCTGCGCGCGAGCGTCACCGCGGAGGCCGCGTGGCCTTCCTCCAGGATCGGCCGCAGACACTGCTCCTCGAGGGCCCGGAAGCGGTCCTCGATCAGCTTGCCGTCCCAGGCGTCGAGCCGGGCACGATGCGTCTGCACCGCGTCGTAGCGTAGCGGCGAGACCAGGCAGCCGAGCGCCGAGAAGGCGCCGGAGTGCGCGGGCACGACAACCCGCGCGATGCCGCACTGCCGCGCGAGCGCGCCCGCGTGCACGGGGCCGGCGCCGCCGTAGGCGATCAGCGAGAACCGGCGCAGGTCGTGGCCGCGCTGCACCGAGACCAGGCGCAGCGCGCGCAGCATGCTCGCGTTGGCGACCTCCACGATGCCGTGCGCGGCCTCGAGCGTCGAGAGGCCGAGCCGCCGGCCGATGGTCTCCACCGCGCTCCGGGCGAGGTCGGGGCGGATACGAATAGTCCCGCCATAGAGCCGCGCCGGGTTCAGGTAGCCCAGCACGAGGTTGGCGTCGGTCACGGTGGCCAGCGTGCCGCCCTGGCCGTAGCAGGCCGGGCCGGGGACGGCGCCCGCGCTCTGCGGGCCCACCTTGAGCGCGCCGACCTCGTCCACGCGCGCGAGCGAGCCACCGCCCGCGCCGATGGACTCCACCGCCACCATGGGCAGGCGAACCGGGAAATCGGCCAGCTTCCGCTGCGACGTGGTCTCGGCCGCGCCATCGCTGATCAGGCACACGTCGGTGGTGGTGCCGCCCATGTCGAAGGCGAGGGCGCGATCGACCCCGAGTGCGCGCGCCACGTGGGCGGCCGCGGCGACCCCCGCGGCGGGGCCGGAGAGCGCCATGGCGAGCGGGCGCGCCTTGGCCGCGGCTACCGACATCATGCCGCCCGCCGAGTGCAGCAGGCGCAGGGCGGGGCCGCCCGTGGCGCCGCCGAGCGCGGCGGTGAGCCCGT
>DASQAL010000261.1:0-35813 GCA_035635775.1 Candidatus Acidiferrum sp. | reverse complement strand
GTGCAACTGGTCGCCTTCATGGTTAGTCCGCTGCTCGGGGCCGCGGCCGGATATCTCGTTGACGGCGTAACTGGCGCGACGTCGGGCTTCGTGATCCCGATGGGGCCGCTTGTCGTGGCGTGGCTCTTCGGGGGGCGCTGATGATGCGCTACGACCGCTACGGCAGGCGCGACCGGATAAGCCCTCGGACCAGGGCGCCACGAGCGTGTTCGTCTCCAACGCGGGGGGTAGCGAGGAAGCCACTGAGACGCGGTCTGGCGAGGGTCGATCGTGCGAGCCGTTGAGACATTGACCCTGTTGCTGGCGGCGACCGTCCTATTCATGTGGGCGATCTTGGCGCACCCCACCCCAGAGGAGCGTGCCCGCCTGCATGATTCGATGGGTCCCAGCACGGGCATTGTGTGGCGATGACGGGGATCGGGAGCGCCGCATCACCCGTCTGACCCAAGTGCCGCTATGATCGCGGGCTCCTGGAACGACCCGGCCGCATTCGTCCTGCTCGGAGGCATCCTCTTGGTGGTCGGCGTTATCTGGGCGCGGTTCGCGCGGGCCGCTCGCGCACGGCGCAAGCGGGATTCCCGTTGAAGAAACGCCTCGCCGCGATCTTCATTTACGCCGACGGGTGCTCCCTGCGGTTCGATAACATGCTCGGAGACCCGCCCCCACGCCAAGTCGTGCTCCGGACTGAATCGAAGTTCAAGGACGGAATGTTCCGCTTCCGCCTACGAGCCGTGCGCCGGTCTTCCGGTGAGGCGTGGTACGAGGAGGCGGGCAGGATAGCGAGCGGAGACGTGCCGTGACTCACCGAGTGGGCCGCATTTGGATCCGACGAACGGGCATGGCATATGACGTCATGTTCGCCCCTACCGGCAATGGCGAGTTTCGCATTAAGACCGAGGACGGTCTCCGTGCCTTTCTCTGGGGTGCGACGATCCCGGCGGAACGTATTGAAGAAGCGGTCGCCGCGCTCCGTAGCGACACCGAACATGAGATCCCCAATGTCGTGCTGACCTTGGAACGGATGAGCAAGCTTGGGCTCTGACGCACCTACGGACGAAAGGGGGCTCCAGGGTCCTGTGTGGTACTGCGGATCAACGTCGCCGGCGGCTACTCGTGCGTCCGGGCAGAAGCCAAGGTAAGAAGCGTGGAAACGGTCGCCCTCGTCGTTCTGGCGGCACTCGCCTTCAGCATTCTCGGGGGCGTGATCGAAGCATCGTGGAAACGACGATCACGGCGGCGGCTTGAGGAGAAGACATCAGTCATACTCCATCCATTGGCACGACACCGAGTCCGCGGTGTTCGCCATCCACTCCCCTCGCGGGCACTTTACCATCTCGGATTATTCTTCGGATTCCTGGTCGTCGCCTACATCGTCGTCCTCTTGCTGATGACCGTACGCAGCGTCATCGCGTCGTGGTTCTAGAGCGTTCCTGGCAGTTCCCGGTCGTATCAGGCCGAAGCTCCGAGTGCACCGCACTGCCCCTCCGCGGTGCCCCGGGGCACGTGCACGTCGATCGGACTCGTGTGAGCCGCCGGCGGGCTCAGCGGCCCAGTACCCGGCGCGCCTTGCGTGCGTTGCCTCCCACGGTCAGGACGACCACGGCGGAGCCACGGCCCGCCGTGGTGGCGTAGATCGATCGGACGTTGATCCGTTCCTTCGCGAGCCGGGCCGTGACCCGGGCGAGCGCGCCCGGCTTGTTCCGGAGCCGCAACGCGAATGCGGGCTCCTCGGTGGCCCGGTACTTGGCCTTGCGGAGCGCCCGCTTGGCCCGGACCGCGTCATTGACCAGGAGCCGGATCTTCCCGCGGCCGGACACCTCGGCGGCGCTGAGTGCCGTGATGTTGACGCCCGCGTCGGCGAGCGTGCGGGTCAGCGTGGCGAGCGTTCCGGGTCGTGACACGAGGCTGAGCGTGAGCTGGGTCGTCCTGGGCATCGCAGTCCCCCCTGTGAGCTGTTCAGTGCTCTACCGAGTAAGGACACCACTCTAACCAGAGAGCACCCGCTTGGGGAAAAATTCTGGACCTTCGGAGCCTCGGTCGGACCTGGCGCGCGAGCTCGTCCACTGGCTGCTGGGCGCCAATTGCCCGGGCCGCGCGTTTGAATGCGAGCGGGCGGCGAACGCCGAGGCGGTTCGCGTTCTCACGGTCGGATGGGGGCTCGCGCGGCGCCTTCCGCCCCGGGTTGCCGGTTTCCGGGCCCGAGGCGTCGTGCCAGGAGGTCGCGGAGCTCGCGCGGACGTTCGGGTGGCCCCAGCCTTCGTGCCCGGCGCCCTGGCTGTTCACCGTCGATTGCGGCCGCCTCGCGGCGCGTGCTACGTTCGACCGCGAATGTGCCCTCTCACGCGCGCCATCTCGACGCTCGCGGCCGCGCTGCTGCTAGGCCTCGCCGGCGATGTCATCCCGGCGCGGGCCCAGGGCGCGCCGCTCACCCTCGTCTTCACCCCCTCGCGCGATCCGACCGCGCTCAAGGAGGCGGGTGATGCCTTCGCCAAGACGCTGGCCGAGATCTCGGGCGTGCCGGTGCGCGCCCTCGTGGCCTCGGACTACGCGGGCGTGATCGAGGCGCTCCGCAGCCGGCGGGTTGATTTGGCCTTCGTGCACCCGGTGGGATACGTGCTGGCGAATCGTGAGGCGGGGTGCCGGATCCTGGTGCGCGACATCTGGGGAGGCAAGACCGCGTATACCGCCCGCTTCTACGTGCGGAAGGACCGCGGCATCCGGCGGGTCGAGGACCTGCGGGGCAAGACGGTGGCCTTCGTGGATCCCGCGTCGTCCTCGGGCTACATCTACCCGATGGTGCTGCTGATCAAGCAGGGCCTGGTGCGCGAGCGCGATCCGAAGACCTTCTTCAAGGACGCGCTCTTCGCCGGTACGCACGAGGCCGCGCTCCAGGCGGTGCTCCACGGGCGGGTGGACGCGGCGGCCTCGTTCGACAAGGCGCCCGAGCTGCACCTGAAGGATCCCGCGCTGATCGCCCAGATCGGCTTCGTGGGGGAGACGCCCGAGATCCCGGAGGCGGGCATCTGCGTGCGCCCGGGCGTGCCCGAGGAGACGGCGGCCAAGCTCAAGCGCGCGCTGCTCTCCATCAAGGCGCCCCAGCACGCGGCCCTGCTCAAGCAGATCTACGACATCGACGGGTTCATCGAGGCGGACGACCGCGACTACCAGCCGGTGCGTGACGCCATGCAGATCATGAACCTGAACCCGCCGAAGTAGGGCCTGCCTAGCCCTCGGCGGCGCGCCGGAACGCGTAGAAGGTCGTCCAGAGCCGCAGCAGGTCCAACAGCCCGGCGCCCAGGTCGGCCTCGACGTGACCGACCGCCCCCACGATTGCGGTGCGCACCGGCCGTCCCGCCGCTTGCGCCGCCGCGTCGAGCCGCAGGCTTTCCGTGAACGGCACAGCCGGGTCCTGCCGGCCGTGGATCAGGAAGAGCGGGGCGCGCAGGCTTCCGATCGTCCGGCCGGGTGAGAGGGCCTCCAGCAGATCCCGCGTGCTCTGCGGCAGCGCCCGCACCCGCTCGTCCACCGCGGCCGGGTCGCGATTGTCCATGAGGCGCCGGCCTGCGTCGTCGAGCAGCTCGGCATTGGCGCGGGCGAACTGGGCGATCGCCGACTCCAGCACGGTCGCGGCCCGGCCGGTCACGCCGCCGAAGGCATAGGCGCCGGTGAGCGTGTAGCGCAGCAGCTCCACCGCCGAGGCGTACCCGCCGAGCGCGAGCACGGCGGAGAGCCCGGAGGCCACCGTGGGATCCGAGGCCGCGAGCAGGGCCGGGCCGGCGCCCAGGCTGATGCCGAGCACGGCCACGCGTCGGTACCCGGCCGAGTGCAGCGCCTTCACGCCGGCGCTCACGGCGTCCGCATCCTCGGGTCGCAGGCGCAGCGCGGTGAGGCCCTCCACGGTCGGCACCGCCACCGTGAAGCCCGACCGCGCGAGCAGTGCGGCGGCCTCGCGCAGTCGCGCATCGTTCTTTCCCTCGGGCGCGACGCCATGGACGAGAACGAGGCCGGGCGCGGGGCGCAGGCCCGTGCGGGTGTAGAGATCCACCGGCACCGGGCGCGCCCCCGCGGACACGGGGAGGAACACGGGTAGGGGCCGGATGAGGGGTTCCCGGGTCAGCACCGAGAGCGGCCGCCATCGGCCCTGGCCGAGGAACTCGACGAGGAACGACGTGGTCAGGATTAGCGTCGACGCGCTCGCGAGGAACGGGATTGCGAGCAGCACGGCGAGGGCGAGGCGGCCGGCGGCGCTCAACGGCGAGGCGTCGCGTCCGGGTGTTTCAGCCACGCGCCCATGATCTGAACTCGCCGGGCCGAGCGCAACCCTCCCGCCGGGCATTCTTCCACCGGAGCTTCAGGCAGGATGCCCATTCGAATCGGAGGAGACGGTCGCACGAGCAGCAATTCCAGCTAGTTAACTCGTGGCACTCCCGATGCTCTTCCTCCGGGCAGAGGAGGACACGACATGCTCACGACTACGGTCCGGGTTCTGATTGGTATCGTGGTGGCCGCCTGTCTCCTGGGCATCGGTGCTCTCGAGGTCCTGAGCGAGCGGGTTCGCGTCGATCTCGCATCCACGACCGCCCAGCGCGCGCCCGACGGTCGGCCGGACTCATCGCCCGCGTATCTCGCGGACTTGGAGATCCGGGAGGAGCCCGGCCCGAGCTCCGCCCAGCTGAGCGGTGCCGTTCAGATGGGCCGGCAGACCGTCCTGAACGTCGATCCCGCCGCTCGACGTTTCCTCTCGCTGACGGGCACGGGTCAGGTGCGCGTGTCGGAAGTGAGCAAGGGAACGCTGGTGGTGACCGAGGAGACGCAGGGGGCCGGCCTGGCGCTGCTGAAGCCGGGGGACGTCATCGCGGTTGAGGCCCCGCACGGGCAGATCCAGAAGATCGTCGTGCTGCGGCGCGGCTGGCAGGAGCTGGAGAGTCCGGAGAAGTAGCGCCGGCCGGCCGCTACCTAGGATTCACGCACTTGATGAGGCGCCAGCCGTTGAAGAGATTGACCTTGGTGGTGATCTCGGGGCTGAGGCCCACCTGACGCAGCAGGGGCTCGAGTGGGAGGTTCGACTTCCACCCGAGCCTCGTGCAAACCGGGGCGACCAGATCCTCCAGGCGTCCGACCACGGGCCGCTCGCTCCGGAAGTGGTTCAGGATCACGATATTGCCCTCCGGCTTGACCACCCGCTTCATCTCGCGCAGGACGCCCACCGGGTCGGGCACCGCGCTGATGGTATAGGTGGCCACAGCCGAGTCGAACTCGCCCTGGCCGAAGTCCATGACGGTGGCGTCCATGGTTTTGAGCGTCACGTTGCCCAGCCCCAGCTCCACCACCTTGTCCTGCGCCTTCTCGAGCATCTCCTCGGAGAGGTCGATCCCGGTGAGCCGGCAGTGCGTCGGGTAGAGGGGCAGATTCAGCCCCGTGCCGATGCCGACCTCGAGAACGTTGTCCCCCGGCTTGATGTCGAGCAGACGGATGGCGGCTTCACGACCCGGGTGGAAGATCCAGTCGAAGACGAAGTCATACGCGGGGGCGTACAGCTTGTAGGCCCGCTTGACCTGCCTCTTCTCCAGCGCTGCGTCCAATCTGGCATCCCTCCAAAGTCGTCGCCGATTGCTCAGCCTTCGCCCTTGTAGCATAGGGTGAAGCAAGTTGCCAAGTGCTTTCTGACCTATTGATCTGCAAGGGGAAAACATCAGCCACCCCAGCCGTCAGCACCGGGTTGAGGCCCGAGTGGGCTAGAGATCGGCCTCGCGGCAGAGCTGGCCCAGCACCCGGTCGGCGGCGAAGTATTCCTCGGCGATCCCACGCGCGGCCCGGCAATGCCGCGCGTAGTCGCGATTGACCTCGTCGAGCGCCGCCGCGGCCTCCTCGACGGTACTGAAGGTGAGCAGACCCTCGCCGGTGGGCACGAACTTGCCGAAGCCGGTGTCCTGGGTGACGACCGGTTTACCCGCGGCCAGGTAACAGACGCTGCGGTCGCTGAACCACCCGCTCCGCGTTCGGACCACCAGGTCCTTGGACACCGTGAACTCGCCCCGGGAGCGCTCGATGTGGCGCTGGTAGGCGGTGACGTCGCGTGACGCCTCGAACGCGTCGGTGATCAGCCAGCCGTTCCGGGCGAGCAGGTCCCGCGTCGCCTCGTCGTCCACCTCGAGCGCCAGCTCCAGCGGCTGGCGGGTCCGGCTCGGCAGATCGGCCACCCGCAGAAAGTTCATGTGCTTGGACCAGTAGTAGGTCTCGCCCCGGAACCGGACGTCCTTGCCCACGTTCTTCCAGGTGGCCACGGTCGTGAAGCGCTCAGCGGCGGGGTTCACGCGGGGGTCCCACAGGTCGGGGATCACCGGCGGCCGGGTGGGGCGCCAGGCGAACTTCTCCAGCGGGATGGGGCAGTCGGGCTGGCCCAGGTTCTCTCCGTACGTGAAGTGGTGGGTGTGCTCCTCGAGCGCCTCGATGGCCCGGCGATCGCCCTCGGCGACCCGGATCTGCTCGAAGACTGGATCGGTCTCGACGTAGACGCGGACCGGGCACCGGAGGTGCTCTTCCTTGAGCTGGGTGGCTCCACAGACGTTCAGGAGGCCGGCCGCGTCCCGGTAGATGTCCCGGAGCCGCTCCCGGGAGAGCCCGTGGCAGGCGCCGGTCACCCCGTCCACGTAGGCCCAGCGGTCCGCGAGGCCGAAGCGCGCCATCACGTCCGCCAGGAAGGCCACGCTGTAGCTCGAGTCCCCCACCACGCTCTTGACGCGCGGGTCATACGGATGCGCGCCCGAGTCCTCCACGTAGTAGACGTCGTGGCCGAGCCGGGCGAGCCCCAGCACGTAGTGCACCGCCTGCCAGCCGATGCCCCCGAGGGGATAGCGGCCGGCCAGGTGCAGGACGACGAGGCGTTTGCTCACTTCACCTGGGCGTCATGCACGTCGAGCGGCGGCGCATAGTGTAGCCGCGCGCGCCGCGCCACGCCCTGGAGCGCGTCGTAGAGCATCCGCCCGAGCCCGATCGCCTCGCGGAGCAGGCCCGCGCCCGTCCCCACGCCGGCGGCCACCCCCGCCGCGGCCAGCGCGGGCAGCCCGAGCTGCAGGCCGAGGCCCGCCATCACCGCCGCGCCCACGAGCACGCCGCGCGCCAGGCGCGAGGTCCGGAGCGCGCACTTCACCCGCAGCACGCGCCGCTCGCCGCCGTGGTTCTCGGTGCACACCTTGATCCGGCCGCGCGACCAGACGCCGCCGTGCGCCTCGAGGTCCCACTCGCTCCAGCCCTGGTCCACCAGCACGAAGTACTTCCGCCGCGCCAGCACGTCGACGAGGCCGTGCAGGATCGTCTCTTTCTCGAGCCCGTCCTCGGTCCAGAACGCGGCCGAGAACGCGCGCGTCCGCCACGACCAGGGCAGGGTCTGCACCGGGCGCTCGGAGTCCGAGGGCTGAGCCGCGGTGAGCCCGCGCACCCACCAGCGATAGCGCTCGAGCGAGCGCAGGAGCGGCCCGAAGTAGGTGAGGACCGCGATCAGCAGGCGCCCCCGCACGCCGCCCGCCAGCGCGTCCACCCGCGCCCGCATGGCGGCCCAGAGGCAGCAGGCCCACGAGAGCGCGACCGGCGCCGCACCCAGCCACGCCCAGCCGCCGTGCCAGGCGCCGTAGGCCAGGAGGAGGGCTCCGACCAGGTTCCACTCGAGCGTGAAGGGCAGGTAGGAGAGCATGGTGGACGGCGGCTGGTAGAGCGTCTGGAAGAGGCCGCGGCCGAAGACGCCGCCGTAGATGATGGGTCGGCGCAGGGAGAAGAGGGCGGAGATGCCGCCGTAGATCCGCCCGCGCCAGCGCGAGTAACCGAGCGCGTTGAAACGCTGGGGGTGACGGAAGTAGAGCAGCGCCTCCGCCTTGCCATAGCCCTTCTGCTGGCCGATGTAGGCCTGCATGGTATTGCGCCGGAAGTGCCAGACCATGGCGGCCGGGCTGAAGCCGATGCGGTAGCCGCAATCTTGAAGCCGCCAGCACACGTCCACGTCGTCGCCCGCCGAGCGGTAGATCGGATCGAAGCCGCCGATCTCGTCCAGCACCTCACGGCGGAAGGCCATGTTGCAGCCGGGGATGTGCTCGGCCTCCACGTCGTCGAGCAGCACGTGCAGCGGCCCGCCCGGCGAAGCGGCCACGCACGCGGCCACCACCGAGTCCTCCGGCGGCGGCAGGTTGGGCCCACCCACCGCAGGGAGCCCGGTTTGTAGAAACGTCGCGACCAGGTAGTGCAGCCAGTCCGGATCCACCACGCAGTCGGAGTCGGTGAAGGCGACGATCTCACCGAGCGACGCCGCGATGCCGACATTGCGCGCGGCGCTGAGCCCCTTGTTCTCCTGATGGATGACGTGGATGCCCTCGAAGCTGTCCGCGATGGCGCCGGTCCGGTCCTTGGAGCCGTCGTCGACCACCACGACCTCGAAGGCGGGATAGCGGAGGTTGCGCAGGGATTCTAGACAGGCCTCCATGGTGGGCTCGGCGTTGTAGGCGCAGATGACCACCGAGACCTTGGGATACTCGGCGAGCGCGGGCAGCCCCGGCGTGGCGTACCAGCGCTGCACCGCCTTGAAGGCCGGCTTCTTGCGCCGCTCGCGGTCCACGAGACCGAAGGCCCAGCTGGCGATATCGCAGCCGCCGGTATGCCACTCGTCGGTAAACGAGAAGACCACGGTGCCCGCCGCGCCCATCTCGATCGCGGTGCGCACCTGCCACGACAGGGTGGAGGCCTGGACGACCTCCCCCTCGCGGATCGAGTCGATCCCGAACTCGGTGAGGACCAGCGGCCGATCGCCCGCCAGGGTGTGCAGCCGCGAGAGGTACTTCCGGAATTCGGGCTCCGAGTGCAGGTAGACGTTGAAGGCGAGGAAATCGGTGAAGTCGGTCTCGAGATACTCGGTGGAGGGGAAGTTGGCGTAGCCGACCAGCGCATTGGGCTCGACCTGCTTGATCAGACCGACCAGCTCGCGCAGAAACCCGCTGATGCGCTGGGCGCCGTACCAACGGACGATGTCCGGCGGGATCTCGTTGCCGACCAGGAAGGCACCGACCGCCGGGTGATCCCGGCAGGCCTCCACCACGTCCGTGACCGCGCGCCGGACGGTGTCGGTGATCTCCTCCGAGTCGAGGAAGCAGACATGCTCCGCCCACGGGATCCCGACGAGCACCCAGAGGTTGCGCTCGCCGGCCATGTCGAGCAGCCAGCGGGGCGGGGGGGTGAAGAGCCGGAGGCAGTTGGCCCCCAGCTCGGTGATCAGGGCGAGGTCCCGCTCGACGACCTTGGGAGCGGGGTATCTAAAGCCATCCGCGCCCGGGGCAAACGGGCCATAGGTGACCCCCCGGAGCGGAACCTTGTCATCACCAGCGAAGAAGAACTTCCCGCGGACTTCCAGCCGAGCACGGGAGCCGGCGGGCTGCGCGCGCCGGATGGCGCGCGACCTCGTGTCGAGCCTCACGGTCGCAATCCTCCTTGGACACCCCCAGAGTGAGGGGGCCATAGTTGTGTTCACGTCGAGACACTCGATGGGTTGCGCCCGTAGCGATAACGCCGAGGAGCTGGGGAGCGATCCGCGCCGAGCGTCGGGAACGGAGGTGCCTGAAACCACTGGCATTCTCCACCGAGAGGCCAAGGCAACCGCCATGCCAGGGCGCATCATCAACGGGGGACGCCTACTGTATCAGAAGTCGTGATTTTTCAGCTAGTCCGGGGGCGGAAACTCTTGCGGGGCCTGCGGAGAGTAGCGGTTTGCTTCGTTTTTACACGACCGGAGGGTAAGAGTTACCCGGCCGTCCGGCCGGCTAGAGCAGGAAGCGCATCAGGAGGGTGGCTAGGCCGAGGAAACAGAAGAAGCCGAACACGTCGGTGAAGGTGGTGATGATGACGCTGGAGGCGATGGCCGGGTCCACGCGGGAGCTCTTGAGCAGGACGGGGACGACCACCCCGACGATGGCTGCCACCACCATGTTGAGGGTCATGGCCACGGCGATGATGCCGGCCAGGAGGGCCTGCCCCTTCCAGACGTAGGCGATCCCGGCCATGGCCAGCCCATTGGCCAGCCCGATGGTCAAGGCCAGGGTGGTCTCCTTGCGGACCACCCGCCAGAGGTGCGCCGCGGTCATGTCTCCGAGGGCCAGGCCCCGCACCACGACGGTCGCGGTCTGGGTGGTGCCGATCCCGCCCATCGAGGCCACGATGGGCATGAAGATGGCCAGGAGGGCCAGCTCCCGGATGGAGTCCTCGAAGACGCCGATGACGGAAGCCGCCAAGATGGCGGTGGCCAGGTTGATCAGGAGCCAGACCAGGCGCTTGGGGAAGACGGTCCGGGCGGGGTCGAGCACGGTCTCATCGCCGGCCGCCCCGCCGAGGCGCTGGATGTCCTCCGTGGCCTCCTCGCGGATGACGTCGATGACGTCATCGACCGTGATGACCCCCAGCAGGCGGTGGTCGGCGCTCACCACCGGGACGGCCACCAGGTCGTACTTGGCCACCAGCCGGGCCACCTCCTCCTGGTCCATGTCGGGGGTCACCCGGACCGGCTCGTCCTGGCGGAGGAAGCGGACGGGCGCGGCCGGGTCGGCGGTGACCAGGCGACGCCAGGGCAGGCTGCCGACCAGGTGGTCGTGGTCGTCCACCACGTAGAGCGTCGAGGCGGTCTCGGCCACCGGCGATTTCCGGACCTGCTCGACAGCCTGGGCCACCGTGAGGTGCTCGGGGACCGCGAGGAAGTCCGGCGACATGAGCCGGCCCGCGGTCTTCTCCCCGTGCTCCAGGATCTCCTGGACCTCTTCGGACTTCTCCTCCTTCATGAGGTCCAGCACCTTCTCGACCTGCTCCGCGGGCAGATCCTCGAGGACCTGGGCCGCGTCGTCCGGCCTCATGCGGTCGAGGATGCTCGAGATCTCCCCCTCGTCCAGGGCGCGGGCCAGCTCGTGCAGCGGCTGGTCGTCCAGCTCGGCCAGGACCGCGCCGGCCGACTCGCGCCCGAGCAGCCGGAAGAGCGTCACCTGGTCGGGCAGGGTGAGGTCCCGCAGGGCCGCCGCGATGTCCGCGGCGTGGGCATCCTCGAGCACCTGGCTCAGGCGCTCGCGCCGCCCCGCCTCCAGGAGATCGCGGACGGTGTCGGTGAAGCGAGAGTCTTCGGCCATGACTCTTGTCTAGGCGGGCGCCTACGCGGGGAGCGAGGGGCCCTGGGGCGCGCGAGGAGCGGGAGGCGGAGGCGTCTGCGCGGCGATGAGCTGCGAGACCTGGGCCTCGAGCTGGCGGATCCGGTACCTGAGCTTCAGGATCTTCATCACCCCGGTCAGCGAGGCGAAGACGATGCCGAGCAGCAGCGAGAGAAGGATCACGAGGGCCACCGGCATACCCTTCACGCTCCAGGACAGGAACGAGATATCGACCGTCCCGCTGTTCTGCAGCGCGAAGATCGTCGCCATGCTCCCCAGCAGTGCCATCAGCAGGTAGATGATGATCATGACGGGCTGGCCTCCGAGGATTTGGCGTTGCCGCCGAGCGCCCGCACGAAGCGCTCGATGATGCGCTCCTGGCAGGCGCCGCTCGCCGCCGGCTCGCCCGCCCCGCGGCCGAGCTGACGCAGCGGGAACACCGCCTTGGCCATGGTCCGGTGCCCGCCCGCCATGCCGAGCTCGCCGAACGCCGCGCGGGTGACGTCGCCCGCGCTCCGCACGTAGCCGACGTTGCGGACGGAGACGTGCACGTCGTCGTCCACCACCCCGGAGACCACGGACCACTGGACCCCCTCGGCCTGCAGCCCGAAGTCGGCGAACTGAGGAATGAGATCCACGGTGGCGACCCGGCCCAGGTGCGAGAAGAACACGCCCTGGACCACGCGCCGCTTCGCGAGGCCCCGGGCGAGGACGTCCAGGGCCTCCGGGGACAGCTCCGGCCGCTCGATGCGCCGGAGCGCGTTGTGGTTGGCCAGCAGGTAGAGATACGAGAAGGCTTCGAGGTCGGCCTTGGTCCCGCCGCGCTCGAGGCCCAGGGTGTCCGACTTGATGCCGTAGAGCAGGGCGGTGGCCAGCCGCTGGGTGATCTTCACGTCCGCCGCGCGCAGGTACTCGACCATGATGGTGGACGTCGCCCCGTAGGACGGCCGGACGTCCTTGATGCGCGCCCGGATCGGCTGCTCGACCGGATGATGATCGATCACCAGGTCCACCTCGCCGAAGTGCTTCTCCTCCTCCAGGAACGAGGGTTGCACGTCCACCATGGCCACGCGGTCGAACTGGTCGAGCGCCGCCGCGTCGATCGCCTCCACCTCGATCTCGAGGATCTTGCACATGGCGACGTTCTCGGGCCGCGTGATGGTGCCGAAGGTGCACATGGGAGCGGAGGCGCGGGTGCGGCCGAGGAGGGTCTTCAGCGCCAGCGCCGAGGCGATGGCGTCGGGATCCGGGTCGTCCTGCATGAGGATCAGCACGCGCTCGGCGTCGTAGAAGTGGGCGCGGAGCCGCTCGGCGCGGGCGCGCTGCGCGGCGCGCTCGAGGGCGGGCTGGACGATGCGCTCGCCGAAGGCCGACAGCGGCACCACCGTCGCGTTCGACACCGGCCGGTCGTCGTCCCGCAGCACCAGGAGCGGGGCGTCGGGGACCGCCTCCTTGACCGCCGCGATCACCCGCGCGAGCTGGCCGGCGGGAGCCGCCACCACCACCGGACCGCGCCCGCCCTTGAGGGCCTCGTGAAGGAAGGTCGCGTTCGTCACCTTGCCGGCCATCGCCCGGTCGCCCCGTCGGGCGAGCCGCGCGCGCAGGCTCGCCCGCGACACGAGGTACAGCGGCCGTTCGCCCGGGAAGGCGGCGGCCGTGACCACGTGTTCGAGGAGATCATCCGGACAGATCAGCACCGGTCGCATGTCGGCCTCGCTCGGGGCGCTCGGACCCCGGCCTTCTTATTGTCGGCCCACCCGCGGGGGCCGCCAAGCGAAAATCCGGTCAGCGGCGGGGGCCCCGGTAGGCGGCGCGGCCGGCCTTGACGCCCGCCTTGAGGCCCCGCGTCAGCAGGCCCACCTCGCGCGTGATCTTCTTCTGGGACTCGCCGAGCGTCCGGCCGAGGCGATCGAGCGACTCCTTGACGCTCTGGCGCGCCTGCGCGATCTGCTGCGCCGCCTCCTTGCGCGAGCGCGCGCTGAGCAGCGTCTGGCTGAGCCGGTTCACCGAGTCCTTGAGGCCGGCCTGGGCGCGGGCCACGTGCTCCGCCATCGCCTTCTCGATGCCGGCCAGGCGCACCCGAGTGAGGCCACCCCGAGCCGCCGTGCTCCGCACGCGCCCGAGGTCCGCCTCGACCTGGGCCAGCCGGGCTTCGAGCTGCTTGATCTTGGCCTGCGGCCCGGCCGCGGGCGCTCTCCGTCGCTCGGTCATGGGGGTAAACCTCCGGCGAGCAGTATACGCCGCCGCGTCGCCGCGCAAACGAGGCTTGGCGGCCCGCGTCGCCAATGCGAAACTTGGCCGTGGTTACCGAATCCATCTTCTTTCGGGATCTGGCGTACGTGCTCATGGCCGCGGTCGCGGGTGGCGCGGTCGCCCGGCTTGCCGGCCAGCCCCTGATCCTGGGCTACGTGCTGGGCGGCGTCTTCATCAGCCCGCTCACGCCGGGGCCCTCGGTCTCGGATCTCCACGCGTTCGAGTTGTTCGCCGAGATCGGCGTGATCCTGCTGATGTTCTCGATCGGCATCGAATTCTCGCTGCGCGATCTCCTGCGCGTGAAGTGGGTGGCGGTCCTGGGCGGTCCGCTCGGTATCGCGCTCTCGGTGGGGATGGGGCTGGGCGTGGCCGCCCTGCTGGGATGGCCCCTCCTGCAGGGCGCCATCGTGGGCATCGTGATCTCGGTGGCCAGTACCATGGTCCTGGCACGGCTGCTCATGGACCGGGGCGAGCTACACTCGCGACACGGCCGCATCATGATCGGCATCACCCTGGTCGAGGATCTCGCGGTGGTGATCCTGATCGTGCTCATCCCGGCACTCGGCACGCTCGAGCCGGGCCGGCTGCTCACGATCGCGATGGCCCTCGGCAAGTCGCTGCTGATCCTGATCCCGGCGATCTACGTGGCCGCCAAGGTCGTCCCGCCCCTGATGACCCGGGTGGCCCGGTTGCACAGCGACGAGATGTTCCTGCTCGTGGCTTTAGCGGTGGGGCTCGGCACCGCGGCCCTCAGCCAGGCGGCCGGGCTCTCGCTCGCGCTCGGGGCCTTCCTGGCCGGGCTCATCATCAACGGGTCGGAGTACGCGCACGAGACCCTGGCCCGGCTCCTGCCGCTGCGCGACGTCTTCGTCGCGCTCTTCTTCGTCACCATCGGCGCGCTGATCGACCCGCAGAGCCTCGTCCAGAACATCCCGCTCCTCGCGATCATGGTGGCGCTCATCGTGCTGGGGAAGCTGGTGCTGTGGACCCTCGTCGTGTGGCTCTTCCGCCAGCCCTTCTGGACCGCGCTGCTGGTCGGGGTCGGGCTGACCCAGATCGGCGAGTTCTCCTTCATCCTGGTGCAGGTCGCGCGCAACGCTCAGCACGTGGGCGCCGAGATCTACAACGCCACCCTCGCGGCCTCGCTCATCTCCATCCTGATCAACGCGGTGCTCGTGCGCACCGTCCCCGGCTGGATCGCCCGTTACCGTGGCGTCGAGGAGCGGCACGCCCCGACCGGCGTGGAGCGGGCGGTGACCGAGCACGTCGTGCTCTGCGGCTTCGGCCGCGTCGGCAGCGCGGTGGGCGAGGCGCTCGAGACCTTCGGCATCCTCTTCGTCGTCATCGAGCGGGATCCGGACATCGTGCGGGGGCTGCGCTCCCGCGCGGTGCCGTGTCTGTTCGGCGATGCCGCGCAGCCGCGCCTCCTCGAGGAGGCCGGGTCGGCGCGGTCGTCGCTCGTGGTGGTGGCGCTGCCCGAGATGGATCGGGCCCAGCTCGTCGTACGTGGTGTCCGCGCGCTGAACCCGCGCGTGCCGATCCTGGCGCGCGCGCACAGCGCCTCGGGCCGCGACGGGCTGGCCGACTCGGGCGCCACCGAGGTGATTCAGCCCGAGCTGGAAGCGGCGGCCACGCTGATTCGCCACGCGCTCCGCGAGCTCGCGCTGCCGCAGCAGCGGGTGCTCGACTATCTCACGCGTTTCCGCGGCGCCATGAACCCGGCCGGGGCCGACGCGCGCGGCGGGCTCGGTGCCGCGGAGGCGCTGCCCGACTTGCACGAGGTCACGCTGGGCGCCGGCGCGCTCGCCGACCTCTCGCTCGGCGAGGCGCGGGTTCGCGAGCGCTTCGGCGTGACGGTGGTGTCGGTGGGGCGGCCCGACGGCGAAGTTGTGATGAATCCCTCCGCGGATACGCGGCTGCGTCCGGGCGACCGGCTGCGTGTCTTCGGGCTTCCCGAGCAGGTCGAGGCGTTCCGCCGCGAGGCCGGCCGCGCCGTCTGAGCGGGAGAGCGCCGAGAAGGGTCCAGCTGCGAGGCGGCGCCCGAAGAGCCGCCCGCGAGGCGTACTTCCTGTACGTTGAGCGGGCGGCCGAGGGCGCCAACGAAGCAGATGGGCCCTTATCGGCGCTCTCCTACCGCAGGAAGCCGTTCCAGAGCGCCAGCGCGAAGGCCACGAGGGTCACCCCCACCGTGGCCAGCGCGGCCACCCGGTCGAGGCCCCGCTCAGTCCGGCCCTCGTGGTGGCCCAGCGCGAGCGCGGCGAGATAGCCGCCCACGAAGCCGCCCGCGTGACCCCAGTTGTTCACGCCGGTCATGAAGTACCCGAAGATGAACATCAGCACCGCCCACTGGCCGTACTGCCGAAACACGGCCAGGCCGAAGGTGCCGCCGCGGGTGCGACCGTACGCGACCATCGCGCCGAGGAGGCCGAACACCGCGCCCGAGGCGCCTATCGTCCAGGCTCCGCTGACCACGTTGGAGAGGACGAAGCCCGCCACCCCGCCCGCCGTGAAGATGACCACGAGCCGGGCCGGACCGAAGAGCTCCTCGACCGCGGGAGCGAGCTGGCGCACCCACAGGAGGTTGAAGACGAGGTGGAGCAGGTTACCGTGGAGATAGATCGCGGTGAGGAGCGTCCACCACCAGCCCGCCCTCCACGCCGGCTCGCCGGTCATGCCGAGCGTCACGAGCGCGCCGAATCCCGGGGAGAGCAGGTCGAACGGACTCCGAGGGACGGTCATCGCGGCCCGTGGGTCGAGCAGGATGGACGCGACGTAGGCCGCCACGCACACGATCGTGACCGCGCGCGCGAAATCGAGCCGGCCGATCAGGCGGGCGGCGAGCGGGCCGAAGCCCCACAGCCCGGGCCGCCGCGCCCCGCAGTAGAAGCAGACCGTGGCGTCCACGCGATTCAGCTTGCCGCAGGAGTAGCAGAGGCTCGAGCCGGTGCGCTGCCTCAGGAGCGCCCCGGTGGACGCGCGGGGAACGGAGCCTGCGCGTCGAGCCGCTCCAGGAGGGCGCCGACGTGCACCGCGAACGCCTCGCGGCGGTGGGCGGGCACGGGCGAGCCGGGGATGAACTTCTCGCCCAGCGGGTTGACCAGGACCCCGCCCTTGCGGACGCGGTAGTCGAGATGCGGGGCGGTGGACAGTCCGGTGCTGCCGACCCGGCCGATGACCTGGCGCTGGCGCACCCGCTCGCCCGGGCGGACGTCGATCTTGGAGAGATGGTTGTACATGGTTTCGTAGCCGCGGCCGTGGCGCAGCGTGATGGAGATCCCGTAGCCGCCGTTCCAGCCCGCCTGGGTGACCACCGCGTCGGCTACCGCCCGCACCGGCGTGCCGATCGGCGCCCCGTAGTCCACCGCGAGGTGCGGCCGATACCCGCCCAGCACCGGGTGAAAGCGCGCGTGCGAGAAGCCGGAGGTGACGCGCGTGAAGTCGAGCGGGGCCCGCAGGAACATCTTCTTCACCGAGCGCCCGCTCGCGTCGTAGTACTCACGGCGGCCGGCGGTGTCGTCGAAGCTCACGCTGGTGAGCGGCGAGCGTCCGACGCTCGCGTACTGCGCGACCAGCACGTCGCCGTAGCCCAGGAAGACGTCGCCGACGTAACGCTTCTCCACCAGGAGGCGGAACTGGTCGCCGGGCAGCGAATCGGCCGCGAAGTCGAAGTCCCACTCGAAGAGGTTGACGAGCCGCGCGGTGAGGCCCGCGGTCTCCCCGAGCCGCTCCATGCTCGCGAAGAGCGAATCCCGCACCTCCCCGGTGATCGCGACCACGCGCGTGTCCACGTCTGGCCGCACCGCGGTGACCGCCCACTGCCCGTCGCCGCCCGGCCGGATCTCGTAGCGCTCGGCGGGGGAGCGGGCGTAGCTGATCTCGGCGGGCTTCCCGTCGGAGCCGAGCTGCACGACGAGGCGCTCCCCGGGGGCCAGCCGTCGCATGTTGACGCTGCCGCGCAGCGCGGCCACGATCGCCGCCGCCTCGCCGCGCTCCACCCCGGTCCGGCGCAGTGCCGTCTCGAGCGTCTCGCCCCGCTTCAGCACGATCTCGACCGGCTCGGGGGGCTGAGGATCCGGGGCGGCCGCGGGGGCGTCGGTCACCGCGGGTGGCGCGGGCTCGCGCGTGGGCACGGCGACGCCGATCACCCCCAGGGCGAGCAGGACGGCGGCGGACAGGAGGCAGTAGGAGCGCCTCATGGTCTTTCCGGCAGGATACCGCGAGTGCCCCGCTAGGCCCCGTACTTGGTGAAGCGGAGCGCGTTGGCCATCACGAGCGGCATCAGGTCCTGGGCGGGAATGACCCCGAGGGAGCCGCCCGCGCAGTCCCGCTCGGTGAAGCGGCTCACCGGGTCGCCTCCGCAGTAGGGGCTCGCCAGGAGCGCGGGCACGCCCTGCCAGCCGTGGCCCTTGAGGATGGACGGGGTCGCGTGATCGCCCGAGATGGCAAGGACGTCGGGCCGGAGTGCGAGCACGCGCGGCAGCAGCGCGTCGAAGCGCTCCAGCGCCGCGACCTTCGCGTCGAAGTCGCCGTCCTCGCCCGCCTTGTCGGTGTCCTTGTAGTGCAGAAAGAAGAAGTCGTGATGCTCCCACTGCCGCTCGAGCGTCTCGATCTCCTCCGCGAACGTCCCGCCCGTCTTGAGGACCTCCATGCCGACGAGGCGGGCGAGCCCGCGGTACATCGGATACGCCGCGATGGCGGCGGCCCGCAGTCCGAACGTCTCGGGGAAGAGGGGCAGGCGCGGCTGCTGGTCGAAGCCGCGTAGCAGGAGCATGTTGGCGGGCGCCGCGTCGCGCAGCAGGGGGCGCGCGGCTTCCACGAAGGCGTTCACGAGCGCGGCGGTCTTGTCCGCCTCGGGCGCGAGGGCCCGGACGGGCAGCGGGGGGACGCCGAGCTGCTGCGGATCCGTCTCGGAGAGCCGGCCCGACAGGTGGCCGCCGCGGAGGACGAGCACGAAGCGGTGCTCCTTCACCGGCTCGATGAGGACCTCCACGCCGTCGAGGCGGATCGCGCGCAGCCGCTCGACGAGACGGACGCAGACGTCGGTGCTGATGCGCCCGGCCCGACGGTCGGTGATGTGGCCGCGGGCGTCCACCGTGCAGAAGTTCCCGCGCGCGGCCACGTCGCCCGCCTGCAGCTCGAAATCGATGCCGAGGGCCTCGAGCACGCCCCGGCCCACCGGATAGCGCAGGGGATCGTAGCCGAAGAGGCCGAGATGGCCGGGCCCGCTGCCCGGGGTGATGCCGGGGCCCACGTGGCGGAGCAGCCCGCAGGCGGCGCGGCCGGCGAGCGCGTGCAGGGTGGAGATGCGCGCGGTCTCCAGCTCGCTCTTGCCCGTCGCGGGCCGCGGCAGGCCGCCCAGGCCGTCGAGCGAGCAGAGCACGATCTTGGTGGTGGCGGGCTGGACGAGCGCGTGCAGGAACTCTAGGTCCACGCTTCCTTGTTCTCGCCGAAGTCGGCCGGGCACGGGGGGCCCCATACGTAGAGGGAATCCTCGGGCGGGAAGTCACGTGGCTCCCACGCGCAGCCCTCCGGGATGTAGTCGAGGTCGAAGTAGTACTCGCTGAAGCTGCCCCACGGGTCACGCAGGTAGAAGAAGAAGTTGGAGCCGATCACGTGCCGCCCGAGCCCCAAGCCGGGCTGCCAGCCCCGCTCGGCCATGCGCACCGCGCCCATCGCGATCTCGTCCACGCTGCCCACCTGGAACGAAGCGTGGTGGAAGCCCGGCGCGCGCGAGGAGAGCAGGGCCAGGGTGTGGTGATCGGTGTTGCAGCGCAGGAAGGCGATGATCCCCCGCGAGCGGTCGGAGAGCTTCATGCCGAGCGTCCCGGTGTAGAAGCGCATGAGGCGCTCCATGTCGGGCGTGAAGAGCAGGACGTGGCCGAGCTTGCGCGGGGCCACGCGCAGGCCGCGCTCGGGATAGCCGCGCGCGGCCTCGCGCTGCGTGTAGCCGGGGCCGTTGAGCGTCACCGGCGGGTCGACCGGAGGCGCGGGCGCGGCCTCGTCGCGGACGTTCACTGCGTTGCCGTCCGGATCGCGGAACCAGATGCCGCCCTCGGGGGCGCCGGCGGGCGCGTTCATCTCGGCAACCCGCGCGCTCCGGAGGGCCTCGCGCACCCGCGCGAAGTCCTCGCCGGGGGCGCCGTAGCAGAGGTGATGGAGGCGCTTGCGCGGGCCCCCGTAGAGGAGCACGGTGTCGCGCCCGAGGCGCTCGGGCCGCAGGCGCACCGCGTCGCTCGAGCCGGTGCCGTCCACCAGACCGAAGTCCTCGTAGAACCGCTGCCCGACCGCCTGGTCGGGCACTTCCAGCGCGTAGTGGAGAAACGAGCGGACCGCCATGGCGACGCGCTCCGCCCTCAGGCGTCCTTCACGCTGTTCTCGAGCGAGCCGAGCCCGGTGATCTCGAGCTTCATGCTGTCGCCCGGCTGCAGCGTGACCTGAGGCTTGCGCGAGAAGCCCACGCCCGCGGGCGTGCCGGTGGCGATGAGGTCGCCCGGCGAGAGCGTCATGATGTTGGTGAGGTACTCGATGATGTAGCGGATGTCGAAGATGAAGTTGCGCGTGGAGCCGTCCTGCATGAGCTGGCCGTTGACCCACGCCTTCAGGTCGAGCACGTGGGGATCCGGGATCTCGGTGCGATCCGCGATGTAGGGGCCCACCGGGGCGAGGGTGTCGCCCACCTTGCCCGCGCTCCACTGGGTGGTGTGGAACTGGAAATCGCGCGCGCTCACGTCGTTGATGATGGTGTAGCCGTACACGTAGTCGAGCGCCTGCTCCTTCTTCACGAAGCGCGCGGTGCGCCCGATCACCACGCCGAGCTCGACCTCCCAGTCCAGCGTCTTCTCGCCGCGCGGCCGCAGGACCGGCTCGCCCGGATCCTGGATTCCGTTGGCCCACTTGGGAAACACCGGCGGCTGCTTGGGCGCCGGGTTGTTCGTCTCGGCCGCGTGGTCCTTGTAATTGAGGCCGATGCAGATGAACTTCCCCGGGTCCGCGATCGGCGCGTGCAGCCGCACCGAGGACAGCGAGTGGGCCACCGGCTGGAACTTCCCGCCGCGCGCCGCGTCCAGCATGGCGGTCAGCATGTCCTGGCTCGCGCTGCCGCCCTCGAGGAAGCCGCGGGTGCTGTCGTGCGGAAAGAGCGCCGCCGCGATGACGGACGCGCGCACCACACCGCGGGACGCGAGGAACGCGGCCGCGCTGGCTTCGAGATCGGCGATGCGGTCCTGGCCGAGGAAGCAGCCGAGCCGGGGAGCGTGACCATTCTGGGAGAAGCGGACGATCTTCATGGGCGTATCTCCTTAGAAAGGTTGTGACGCGCGGCGAGGGCCGGCACCCGAGAGTCTACGACCCTCGCGGAGCGATGTCGAGGGGCCGGCCATGCCGGGCAAGCTATTGATCTGAAAAGAAGTTCTGGCTCGTCTCCCCGATCGGGCCGCCCGGGAAGGCGGGCGGGGGCCCGGCCACCCGGAAGGCCCGCGCATCTAGGTGCGGATAATCAATTCGTGTACCTTAGATCCGTACGAGGGTGCGTACGACAGATACACACCACGCCGGGAGGAGGAGACACATCATGCGGGATGCCAGGAAGTGGCTGTGCGGGCTGCTCGTCGCGCTGATGGCGCTGATGGGCCCGCTGCTGTCGCGGGCGGCCGTGGTCCAGGCGGCCGAGCTCTCGTCGACCGCCGCCGACGTCGAGGTCTCCGACGCGGACCGGGTCGGCGCCGGGTTCCTGAACGTGGGCTACGTGCCCGGCAAGGCCATCGTCTGCGGCCTCGGCACCGTCGTCAGCGTCGGGGTGATGCTCATCACGCTGGGCAGCGCCTACCGCGCCGCGGTCTCCACCTTCAAGGAAGGCTGCGGCGGCACCTGGATCCTGACGCCCGAACACGTGGCGGGCAAGATTCCTCCCCGGGACGAGATCGAGTAAGCGCGATCCCGTTCCGGCGCGCGGCCGTTCCCGCGCTGTTCCTGCTCCTCTTGGCCGGCTTCGCGGCCGGCATCTGGGGGACTTATCGGGCCGCCTTTCCGGGTCCCGGGCTCTACCGGGTCACCGGGATCTTCGAGGCGCGCGGCGGGCCCACCCTGCTGCTGGTCCGTCACGACAAGGTGCCGGGATTCATGGACGAGATGGAGTCGATGGCGCTCTTCGCTGAGTCCACTGCGCTGCTGGATGGCGCCGACCTGCATCGCGGCGACCGGGTCCGTCTCACAGTCCGCCAGGAGCCGGGCCGACTGGTCGCGGTCGAGATCCAAAAGATTCGTTAAATCCGGCATCCTTGCTAAGGTAAGGACACCATGGGGAAGAATCGGCGCCGCTCCCGGACCATGAGCCTCCGCGAGGCCGCCTCGGTCGTTTTCGCGCTCGTCGCGCTCCTGCCAATTCTGTTATTCGTCTACCTGCTGTCGCGCCACGAGATGCTCCGCAACACGGAGGCCCAGCTCGGGCTTCTCGCCGCCATCACGGTGTCCATCCTCGGTTTCCTGGTCTTCCGGAGGATGGTGGACCAGATCGCCCAGCTCGCCCAGGGCTTCCTGGCGCCGGGCGAGGCGAAGCCGGACGCGCTCCGCCGACGGGACCGCGCCACGGCGGCCGCGGTGCCCGGGCTCGGCGAGGTCACCGAGATCGGCCAGGTGCGCGACGCCTTCTACCACATGCTCGACGACCTGCGGGGGTCCACCCAGCGGCTCGAGGATCTGGTCTTCAAGCTGGGCACGCTCAACGAGATGGTGGAGCTGGCCGCCCGCATCCCGAAGATCCAGGACCTGCTGGGCCTGGTGCTGCAGTCCACCATGCGCGCGGTGCGCGCCACCGTCGGCTCCATCATGATCCTCGACCGCGACCGGACGGTGCTGAAGCTCGCGGCCTCCCGCGGCATCCCCGACGACGTGGTGCCCGCGGTCGAGGTGAAGGTGGGCGAGGGCGTGGCGGGCAAGGTGGTGGAGATGGGCGAGCCGGTGCTGGTGGACGACATCGCCTCCGATCCGCGCTTCAACAAGGCCAACGATCCTCAGTACGGCAACGGCTCGTTCATCTGCATGCCGATCCGCGTGGGCGACCGCGTGATCGGCGTGATCAACATGGCCAAGCGGCGCGACGGCGTGGTCTCCGACGCGCTGCGGCCGCCGCCGTTCAGCTCCACCGACCTGCAATTTTTGAACGCCCTGATGACCTACATCGGCTACGCGGTGGACAACTCGCGCCTTCTCGAGGAAGCGCAGTCCTCCGCCTCGCAGCTCCAGAACGTGGTGGACGACCTCAAGTCCACCCAGGGCCAGCTCGTGCGCGGCGAGACGCTGCGCGCGATGGGTCAGCTCTCGTCCGGGATGGCGCATCACCTCAATAACCTCTTCGCGGTGATCCTGGGCCGGGTCGAGCTCATGATGGGCAAGGTCCAGGAGGCGGGCGTGCGACGTTCCCTCGAGATCATCCAGCGCACCGCCCAGGACGGCGCGGAGGTGGTGCGGCGCGTGCAGCGGTTCAGCCGGGTGCAGCCGGTCTCCGACGTGGCGGTGGATCTCAACCAGCTCGTGAAGGAAGTGGTCGAGGTCACGCGGCCGCGCTGGCACGACGAGGCGCAGCTGCGCGGCAGCCGCGTCGAGGTGACGGTGGAGGCGGGGATCATCGCGGCGGCCGCGGGAGAACCGGCGCCCCTTCGAGAAGTCCTGATGAACCTGCTGCTCAACGCCGCCGACGCCATCACCCAGGGGGGCCGCATTGCGGTCAAGACCTGGGCCAAGGACGATCGCGTCTACTGCTCGGTCACCGACACCGGTGCGGGCATGCCCGAGGAAGTGCGACGCCGGGCGCTGGAGCCCTTCTTCACCACCAAGGGGCCCAAGGCCACCGGACTGGGGCTCAGCGTGGCCTACGGCACCGTGCAGCGCTACGGCGGGACCCTGACCCTGGAAAGCGTGGTCGGGCAGGGCACCACGGTGGAGGTCAGCCTGCCGACCGCCTCCGCGGCGACCGCGGTCGCCAAGACCGCCGCCGTCTCGCCGAAGGCGCCCGCCCTGCCCCTGCGCATCCTGGTGATCGACGACGAGCTACAGGTGCGCAGCACGCTGGCCGAGATGCTGGAGGAGCAGGGGCACGCGGTGACCCAGGCGCCCGGCGGCCGCGAGGGCCTGTCCTTTCTCGAGTCGAATCGGGAGCTGGTGGACGTGGTGATCAGCGACCTCGGTATGCCCGACATGACGGGGTGGGACGTGGCCGCGGCCATCCAGGAGCGCTGGCCGGGCCTGCCGGTGGGCCTCATCACCGGGTGGGGCGAGACCGAGATCACGCGCGAGGAGCGCAGCCGCGTGAACTTCGTGATCAACAAGCCCTTCGACAAGGCGGTCCTGGGCGAGACGATGTCCGATATCCGGCCCCGCAGTTAGGGTAGTCGGGCGACCCGCTTGGGCCTACCTGCCTTGCACCTCTCTTGTATTCGCTCGGCTCGCCTTCGGCTGCACCTCGCCCTGCCACTGCCGCCCGCTTTACCGTTTCGGTAGCGTTCGGAGATAACGTACTAGGTCCCTGATCTGATCGTCCTTCAGGTGGTAGCCGAAGGACGGCATCCCCGGCTTGCCGATCGTCGCCCCCCCGTTCTTGATCAGCGTGAAGAGATACTCGTCCGTGAGCCGATCCATGAGCCGCGGATCGGACAGGTCACCGGGGCGCATCAGGAAGATCGTGGCCCGCCAGGAGCCCCGCCCGTCGGCGCCGTGGCAGGTCGCACAGTGGGTCAGAAAGAGGCGCTGGCCGCCGGTGGCCGTCTTCGGGACCGGGTGCGGGACGAAGAGCATCGCGAGAATGCTCCCGATGACCGTGAGCAGGGCCGGGCCGAACACCACGAGCATCCATTTGGCCCTCACGGGCCTCGAGCATATCACGCCAAGCGACGCTCGCCGGGAGTCGCGCGTCGTGCGTCTCACGACGAGTGAGTGAACTCGTGCGATATAGTAGTCGCCGTGCTCCTGATCCTGATGCGTCACGGCGAGGCCGGAGAGGCGGACTCCCGTCGCTGGCCCGACGACCGGCAGCGGCCGCTCACCGACGCGGGACGGCGCGAGCACGCCCGGGTGGCCGAAGCGCTCCGGCGCATGGGGGTACGCTTCGATCGGCTGCTCTCGAGCCCGTTCGCGCGCGCGCGTGAGACCGCGGAGATCACCGCGCGAGCCTACGGCGGCGCGCCCGCCCCCGAGCTGACCGAGCTGCTCGGGGACCGCGCCGAGCCGGCCGCGACACTCGCGGGGCTGGCCGCGGTCGAGGCCTCGGCCCTGCTCTGCGTGGGGCACGAGCCGACCCTCTCCCACCTGGCCGCCCTTCTCACCAGCCGCGACGGCTCGGCGCGCATCGAGATGGCCAAGAGCGGCGTTGCGGTCATCGAGTGCGTGGACCCGGTCGCGGCGGGGCGGGGCCTGCTGCGCATGCACCTGCGCCCGCCGGAGCTCATCGGTCTGCTCGACGGAGACGCCCCCGCGGTGGCGGCCCCGTCGCCCGATCCGTTCCTCGGCGCCATGACCGCGTACCAGCGGAGCGCCGCGCTCAAGGGCGCGCTCGACCTGGATCTCTTCACCGCCATCGGGGCGGGCGCGGGTACGGTGCCGGCGCTGGCCGCGCGCTGCGCGGCCTCCCCCCGCGGCACGCGTATCCTCTGTGACTACCTCACGGCGGCAGGTTTCCTTCGGAAAGACGGGGACACCTACGCGCTGACCGCCGACTCCGCTACCTTCCTCGATCGGCGATCGCCGGCCTGTGTGAGCGCGGCGGCCGAGTTCCTGTACGCGCCCGAGCTCCGCGAGGCCTTCGCCGACGTGGCCCAGGCGGTGCGCCGCGGCGGCACCACGCTGGCCGGAGCGGGAACGGTGACGCCGGAGCATCCGGTCTGGGTGCGCTTCGCCCGGGCGATGGCGCCCCTGATGCGGATGCCGGCCCGGGCGGTTGTGGATCTGGTGGAGGTGGACGCCACGGCCCCGCTCCGGGTGCTCGACGTGGCTGCCGGCCACGGGCTGTTCGGCCTCGCCTTCGCGGAAGCGTACCCGCGCGCGGAGATCACCGCGCTCGACTGGCCGGCGGTGCTGGTAGTCGCGCGCGAGCACGCGCGCGCCGCAGGCGTCGACGAACGCTTCCACACCTTGGCGGGCAGCGCCTTCGAGACGCCCCTGGGCGGGCCGTACGATCTCGTGCTGCTGCCGAACTTCCTGCACCACTTCGACCCGGCCACCTGCGAGGGGCTCCTGGCCACGGTGGGCCGGGCCCTCGCGCCCGGCGGGCGGGTGGTGACGGTGGAGTTCGTGCCCGACGAGGGGCGGGTAACGCCCTCGCACGTCGCCATGTTCGGTCTCGTGATGCTCTGCACGACCCCGGCCGGCGACGCCTACACCTTCGCCGAGCTCGACGCCATGTTCCGCCACGCCGGCTTCCCGCGCAGCGAGTTGCGGGTGCCGCCCTCGGGCGTCCCCCAGGTGATCATCTCTCAGCGTTGAGGAGGCTTTCCATGACGCATCGGATCGCGGTCATTCCCGGCGACGGCATCGGCAAGGAAGTCCTGCCCGAGGGTATCCGGGTGCTGGAGGCGGCCGGCCGCCGCTTCGGCGTGGACTTCTCCTGGATCCACTTCGACTGGAGCTGCGAGGTGTACACGCGGACCGGGCGCATGATGCCCGAGGACGGGCTCGAGCAGCTCCGGCGCTTCGACGCCATCTACCTGGGCGCGGTGGGCTTTCCCGGCGTGCCGGACCACGTCTCGCTCTGGGGGCTCCTCATCCCGATCCGCCGCGAGTTTCATCAGTACGTGAACCTGCGGCCGGTGCGGCTGCTCCGCGGCGTGCGCTCCCCGCTCGCCGGTCGTGGCCCCGCCGACATCGACATGCTGATCGTGCGCGAGAACAACGAGGGAGAATACTCGGAGATCGGCGGACGCCTCTACCGCGACACGCCCTACGAGCTGGCGGTGCAGCAATCGGTGTTCACCCGCCGGGGGTGCGACCGGGTGATCCGCTACGCGTTCGAGCTGGCGAAGACGCGCCCGCGCCGCCACGTCACCTCGGCCACGAAGTCGAACGGCATCATCCACAGCATGCCGTACTGGGACGAGCGGTTCGCCGCGATGGCCAAGAACTACCCGGACATCAAGACGAGCCAGTACCACATCGACATCCTGACCGCCCACTTCGTCCAGCACCCCGACTGGTTCGACGTGGTGGTGGCCTCGAACCTCTTCGGCGACATCCTCTCCGACCTGGGGCCGGCCATCGCGGGCTCGATCGGGATCGCCCCGGGCGGCAATATCAACCCGGAGAAGGAGTACCCGTCCATGTTCGAGCCGGTCCACGGCTCGGCGCCGGACATCGCGGGCAAGGGCATCGCCAATCCCATCGCTCAGATCTGGACCGGCGCCATGATGCTCGAGCACCTCGGCCATGCGGAGGCCGCGCACGCCGTCGTCGCGGCCATCGAGCGCCTCGTGGAGGGGGGAAAGGGCCTGACCCGGGATCTCGGCGGCACCGCGACCACCGCCGATGTGGGGCGCGCGATCGAGGACCTGATCTGAGCGGCTGCAGCTGCGCCCAGTCTCCCCGCGGGTTCTAGAAGGCGTACTGGACTCCCGCGAGCACGTGGATGGGGGGGGCGGGAGTCAGGAAGCGCTCGACCGGGGCTCCGGCCTCCCGGGCGTTGGGCGCGAAGGTCCCGAAGGTCTCGTATCGATTGTCGAGCACGTTGTTGACCTTCAGGAAAGCCTCGACGCCGCGATGCTTGATGGTGATCCCGGCGTCCACGACCCAGAACCCCGGCAGGGGCACCTGGCGGTTCGCTTCGTCGCCGCGCAGGAACTGGGAGCTCACGTACCGCGCGTCGAGGCTCAGGCCGAGCCAGGGCCAGGGCCGGTAGATCAGACCCGCGTTGACGCGATGTCGCGGCACGAGCGCGAACGAGCGCCCGGCCGCGACCGTCTGGCTGCCCGGCGGAAGCGGGGTGGCCAGGTCCACCCGATCCTCGAAGGTGGCCTCGGTGTAGGCGTAGTTGAGATAGAGGTCCAGCGCGCGGCCCGCCCGCCCGCGTGCGCTCGCCTCGACGCCCTGGCGCCGCGTGCTCCCGATGTTCTGGAAGAACACCCCGGTGGTGCCGGTGGGCGCGACGGCAAAGATGTCGTCCTGCACGTCGCTTCGGTACACGGTGGCGCTGAGGTCCAGCCAGGCGACCGGTTGCGCGTACACGCCGATCTCATAGGTCCGCGCCTTGACCGCCTTGAGCGGGGGATCCGGAGCCACCCCGACCTGGAGGCCGGGGCACACCGCGCCCGGCCCGGCGCAGGTCAGCTCTAGGAACGCGGGTGCGCGAAAGCCCTCGCCGTAACTCACGAAGGCTCCGACCTGCTCGCTCAGATTGACGTTGATTCCGGCCCGGGGGTTGACTCGCTGGAAGGTATGAGTCCCCCCGCTCGGCCCTCCGAGGCGATCGTCGATCCGGTGGCGCAGCAGGTCCCATCGGCCGGCCGCCGTCAGCACCACGCTCGACCACGGGCCCGCGAAGCCCCGCGCCACCGCCAGGCTGTCCTGGACGTAGACGCCGGCCGCGTCCTGCCCGTCCGCGAGGCTGGCCTCGAGCGAGCGCGATTCCTGGCTCTCCTGGAAGGTCCGGCTGGTCACGTCGTGCCGCGTGTACTCGGCGCCCGCGATGAGGACATTGTCGTGTTCGAACAGGCGCCGGTCGTAGCTCGCCTGGATGCGCCCGCCCACCGAGCGGGTGTGATTGAGCAGCCGGCTGTTCTCGGCCGCGGCGTTGACGTTGAACTGCTCCACCGAGAGGTCGCGGACGAACGTGTTGCCCTCGACGATCACGTGGTCGGCGAGCCGGTAGCGCGCGTTGACGATGGCGAGATGCAGCTCCGGGGCGTAGAAATCTCCCGCCGTGAAGTTCGCGGCGCGGTCGCGGGCGAGGGCTCGCTGAGGCAACGAGCCGGCCTGCTTGATCCGGTCGTTGCTGTACTGGTACGACACCGACGCGTCGAGGTCGCCGGCGCGGGCGCCCAGCTTGGCGAATCCCCGCGAGAGCCGCGAGGACGTGAAGTCCCGGTATCCGTCCTCCTGAAGGTGGGTGAGCGAGATGTGGTAGTCGAGTGGGCGGGCCTCTCCGCTGGCCCGGAGCCGGTAGCGCTGCCGGCCGAAGCTGCCGGCCTCCAGCTCGGGGACGATCTCGCGCGTGGGCTCGCCCCGGCGGGTGACGATGTTGATGGCTCCCCCGAGGGTGTTCCGGCCGAACAGCACCGAGGGCCCGCGGATCACCTCGATGCTCTTCACCTCGTCCAGCGGGACCAGATCGAAGTTGACCTCCTCGACGGTGGGCTCGTTGAGGCGGACTCCGTCGAGGAAGACACTGACGCCCTGGGGGAGGCCGGTCACCGAGGACGCGGTGAAGCCGCGCAGCGAGAGGTCCGGCTGGAACGGGTTGCCTTGCTCGTTCTGGAGGGTGACGCCCGGGTAGCGCTCGAGGGCATCGGGCAGGCCCGCCGGCCGCCCCTCCCGCGCGTCCCGGCCCTTCACCGAATCCACCGCGCTCGGGACCCAGTTGCGGGGGAGTCCCTCGGACAGCGGGGCCGGCGTGGTCACGAGCACGGGAGGCAGGACCACGGCGGGGTCGACCGGATCGGCCGCCCGCACCTCCGCGGGACTCGGCGCGGTTGCGATCGTCAGAAGGGCGAGGATCGAAACCACGCTTCGGCGAGAGGAGCCGACCATCGCACGAGGAGTCCGGCCGAGCCGGGTCGCCACAACCCGGGGGTGCCGCTCTTATCCCTTGACCGCGCCGGCGGTGAGGCCGGAGACGTAGTAGTCGAGGAAGAGGACGTACACGATCACGATGGGGATGCTCGCGAGCAGCGCGCCCGCCATGAGCGAGCCCCAGAAGTAGATGTCGCCGCGGATCAGGTCCGAGGTGACACCCACCACCGCCGTCTTGTTCGCCGACTGCGAGATGAAGGTGAGCGCGTAGGTGAACTCGTTCCAGCAGAGCGTGAAGCTGAACAGCACGGCACAGATGATTCCGGGGATGGCCATCGGCAGCACGATCTTGGACAACGTCTGCATGCGCGTGGCGCCGTCCACGAGGGCGCACTCCTCGACCTCGCGGGGGATGGTCCGGAAGTAGCCCATGAGCAGCCAGGTACAGAACGGCACCAGAAAGGTCGGGTAGATGACCATGAGCGCGGAGATCGAGTCGGCGAGCCCGAACCAGACCACCACCTGCGACAGCGGGAGGAAGAGCAAGGTCGGCGGGATCAGGTAGGTGATGAAGATGGCGGTGCCAAAGGCGGCGGCGCCGCGGAAGCGCAGCCGCGCCAGGCTGTACCCGGCCAGGATCGAGATGACCACGGAGACCGTCGTCGCCACGACGGCGACGAGCAGGCTGTTCTTCATCCAGGTGACGAAGTCCGTCTTTTGGAAGAGGAGCGCGTAGTGGTCCATGATCACGCCGCTCTGGATCCAGAACGGGATCGACTTGAGGTTGTACAGCTCGGCGTTCGACTTGAAGGACGTCACGATCATGAAATAGAAGGGGAAGAGCACGAAGAAGACGTAGGGCGCCAGGTTCGCGTACGCGAACGCGTTCGACCGGATGCGGGCGCCGCGACTCCTGACCATGGCTACTCTTTCCGGACGTAGCGGAGCTGGAAGAACACCACCAGCGCCAGGAGGGGGAAGATGAAGAGCGAGATCGCCGCGCCCTGGCCGAGGTTCCCGCCCTGGAGGCCAACCTGGTACGCGAGGGTGGCGAAGAGGTGGGTCGTGTTGACCGGGCCCCCACGGGTCAGCACCTGAACGATGTTGAAGTCCCCGAACGTGAAGATCGTCGAGAAGAGAATGACCACGGCCAGCACCGGCTTGATCAGGGGCAGCGTCACGTGCCAGAAACGCCCCCACGAGCTCGCGCCGTCGACCTCGGCGGCCTCGTGGAACTCGCGGGGCACGGCCATCAGCCCCGCGAGCACGGTGATGGCGAAAAAGGGCAGACCCCGCCAGACATTGACGACGATGACGGCGGCCATGGCGTACGTTGATTGCCCGAGCCAGTTCGGCCCCGGCGCGCTGATCAGGTGCAGCCGTATGGCGGTCCAGTTGACGACGCTGTAGAGTGAGTCGAACATCCACAGCCACGCCAGCGTCGAGAGCGCGGTCGGGATGACGAAGGGCAGGAGCACGATGCCCCGGATGATCCGCTTGAACTTGAGGTTGCGGGCCAGGAGCATCGCGAGCCAGACACCGAGCACCACCTTGAGGGAGAGCGCGATACCGGTGAACACGAAAGAGTTCTGAACGGTCTGGCGGAAGGTCTCGTTGCCGAGGATGTCGCGGTAGTTCGTCAGGCCGACGAAGGCGCCGGGCGATCCGACCCAGTAGTCCGAGAGGCTGAAGTAGATCGCCATCCCGAAGGGGAAGGCGACGAGCGTGACGAGCAGCACGACGGCCGGCACGATGAGGCCGTAGCCGAACACGTGCTCCTGCTCCCACCACTCGCGGAGTCGTGATTGGCGGCCGGGCCCCCGGAGCCCGGCCGCCTCCAGAACGTGAGGACCGACGGCCATGCTACCCGACCTTGAGCTGACCCTTGATGGCGAGCGCGATCTGCTCTTGCGCCCAGTCCATGGCGCGCTTGGTCGGCATACCGTTGACGGCCTTGGCGACCATGTCAGTCATGATGTAGTTGTCGTCGATGCGCTGCACCGCTTCGCTCGGCTTTGCCGGCCAGCCGCGCGGGTGCGCGTAGTCGGCCTCCTTGGGCAGCATGGCGAACTTCGGGTTCCGCGCCCAGATCGGGTGGTCGGCGAGATTCTTGAGCGGCGGGTGGTTGAAGGCGTTCGACGCCACGATCCAGGCGTCGAAGTTCTGCTTCTGGAAGAGGTAGGCGATGAATTCCTTGGCGAGCTCCTGGTTCTTCGAGAACTTCCAGATGCCCATGCTCAGGTTCGGCGGCGCCGAGTGAATGCCCGCCGGTCCCCCGGGGCTATTGTGGTGATTGATGTCGTCGGCGATTGGCTGCTTGTTCGCGAGGGCGGCGTTGTACGGGCTGACCGGGTTATGGATCCATGAGCCCTTGCCGGAGAGGATGAAGCGGTTATTGCCGGCATCGTCCCAAGACAGCACTTCCGGCTCCATCGCGTCCCTATAAAGCTCCTTGTACCACTCGATGACCTGCGCGGTCTTGTCGGAAACGATGGCCGGGGTCTTGCCGTCGGCCTCGAGCACCTTGGCCCCCTGGGACCACGCGACCGACCAGTATGTCGAATGTGCGTCCGAGCAGTGGCTGATGGGGATGCCGACCGGGTTACCCTGCTTCTTCAGCACCTTCCCCTGCTTGAGGAGCTCGTCCCATGTCTTCGGAGGATGGTCGAACCCGGCCTTCTTGAAATGGGCCTGGTTGTAGGTACCGGGGAAGGACACCCAGAACCAGGGGACGGCTTTCCAGCCGGACTTGGTCTGGCAGCTCTCGGCCGCGAAGTTGTACCAGCCCCCGCCCTGCTTGCCGACCTTGGCGACCAGATCGTCCATGGTGACGAGGAGGTTCTCGTAGAGGAAGGGGTCGGCGCCCGCGGTCCGGTACATGTCGTGGCCCGACTGCGACTGGGCCTCGGCGGCGATCTTGGCCGGCATCTGCAGATGCGCCATCGTGTCCACCCGCACCGTGCAGTTGTTCGCCTTGCCGAAGGCCTCCGCCTGCTTGCGGAGCTCGTCGTCGGACGCGGGGACGAAGTGGTTCCAGCTCAGGAAGGTCAACTCGCGCTTCTGCGCGAAGGCGGGCGCCCGACCGAGGGCGAGCCAGGAGGCCATTCCGGCTGTCGTGCCGGAGGCGATGCGGAGGAACTGACGCCGTTGCATCCGGCGGGGAGTCGTCTGATCCATAGAATAGCCTCCGTCAAGGTCGGGAGGTCTCGGACCGTATGGAGAACCCTGGCGCTTTCGTCTCACCCCCTCGGCATTGAGCAGGTTAGAACGGCTCACTTCTAGCCGGTGGGCCTGACCCTTGTCAAGCCCGCCGGAAAGGCGGTCCCTCTACTTGATGACGGCCTCCGTCTTGGACTCGAAGAAGTGAACGCGCTCCGGCACGAGAGTCAGGCGGATCTTCTCGTGGGGGCGGGCCTTGACGCTGGGCTCTACCCGGCAGACCACGGACTGATTGGCGACGGCCACGTCGAGCAGGATCTCGGAGCCGAGCGGCTCCACCACCTCGACGACCGCGTCGAAGGCGAAGTCGGCGGAATCGCTCGTGGAGCCGACCCGCAGATCTTCGGGCCGGACTCCGAGAGTGACCATCTGTCCCTTCAAGGCCTTGAGGTTGGCGGCGCGCGCGGCGGGGATCTTGATGCGGATGCCGGTGGTCTCCGCGTAGAGGGCGCCGTTGGTCTCGCTGATCGTGGTCGGGATGAAGTTCATGGCCGGGGAGCCGATGAAGCCCGCCACGAACTTGTTCTGGGGCTTGCTGTAGATCTCCATGGGCTCACCCACCTGCTGGACCCAGCCGTCCTTCATGACCACCACGCGGCTGCCGAGCGTCATGGCCTCCACCTGGTCGTGGGTCACGTAGATTGCGGTGGTCTCCAGGCGCTCGTGCAGGCGCTTGAGCTCCACCCGCATCTGCACCCGCAGCTTGGCGTCGAGGTTGGAGAGCGGCTCGTCGAAGAGGAACACCTGGGGATGGCGCACGATCGCGCGCCCCACCGCCACGCGCTGTCGCTGGCCGCCCGAGAGCTGCCGGGGCTTGCGCTTGAGCAATTCCTGGATGCCCAGGATCTCGGCGGCGTCCTGCACCCGCTTGGCGATCTCCGGCTTGGGGAACTTCCGCATCTTGAGGCCGAACGCCATGTTGTCGTACACGCTCATGTGCGGATAGAGCGCGTAGTTCTGGAACACCATCGCGATGTCCCGGTCCTTGGGGGGCAGGTCGTTCACGACCCGGTCGCCGATGGAGATCTCGCCGGAGGTGATCTCCTCGAGCCCCGCCACCATGCGGAGCGTCGTGGTCTTGCCGCAGCCCGACGGGCCCACGAAGACCATGAACTCCTTGTCGCGGATGATGAGGTTCACGTCCTTGACGGCGTGCACTTCGTCGTACTTCTTGTTGAGGTCCTTGAGGACTACCTGTGCCATTGGGCGTTCTCCCTCAAATAGGTTCCCCGGAGTCGGGTGCTCCGGGCTCTGGGCGCAGATACTAGCACAGCCACCAGGCCTCCTGGCGCCGGGGTCAGCCCTTCACCGAGCCGGTCAGGCCGGTGACGTAGTACTCGACGAAGAACGAGTACACGATCGCGACCGGGATGGAGCCGAGCAGCGCCCCCGCCATGAGCTGGCCCCAGAAGTAGATGTCGCCGCGGATCAGCTCCGAGACGACGCCCACCGGGACCGTCTTCTTCTCGGGCGAGGACAGGAAGACCAGCGCGTAGATGAACTCGTTCCAGGACAGGGTGAAGGCGAAGATGCCCGCGGAGAGGATGCCGGGCACCGCGATGGGGAAGATGATGCGCACCATGGCCCCGAAGCGGGTGGCCCCGTCGATGCGGGCGCACTCCTCGAGCTCCTTGGGGATGGTCTTGAAGTAGCCCATGAGGAGCCAGGTACAGAACGGGATCAGGAAGGTCGGGTAGGTGAGGATCAACGCCCACGGGGTGTCGCCGAGCTGGAAGGTGCGGATGATGTTGGCGAGCGGGATGAAGAGCAGGGTCGGCGGCACCAGGTAGGTGACGAAGATGCTGGTACCGAGTGCGCCCGCCATCGGGAACTTGAGGCGCCCGAGCGCGTAGCCGGCCAGGAGCCCGCAGAAGAGTGAGATCACGGTGGACACGCACGCGATGAAGAACGTGTTCCACAGCCACTTCGGGAAGGTGGTCTTGGCCATCAGGTCCCGGAAGTGCTCGAGCGTCGGCTGCAGCGTCCAGAACGGCGTGTTGTTGGCGTTCCGCCACGAGCGGTAGAGCTCGGCGTCCGGCCGGATCGCCGTGATCAGCATCCAGTAAAAGGGGAAGAGCGTCCCGATCACGAAGACGGCGAGGGGAATGTAAAAGTAGACCCACTTCTTCCACCGTCGCTCGATGACCACAGGCTAAGCTCCTTCCAGCCGGCGCAGGTAGCGGAGCTGGAGCCAGACCACGATGAAGAGCACGGGCAGCATGAACAGGGAGATCGCGGCGCCTTCGCCCAGGAGCCCGGTGGCCACGCCGATCTGGTAGGCGTACGTGGCGAGCAGGTGGGTGGCGTTGGCGGGGCCGCCGCCGGTCAGCACGTAGATGAGCTGGAAGTCGGAGAAGGTCTGGATGATCGAGAAGACCACCACCACCAGCGTCACCGGCTTGAGCAGCGGCCAGGTGACGTGCCAGAAGCGCTGCCAACCGTTGGCGCCGTCCAGCGAGGCCGCTTCCTGGAGATCGGGGCTGATGGTCTGCAGCCCGGCCAGGAGGGTGATGGCGAAGAAGGGCATGCCGCGCCACGTGTTGACGACGATGGCGCACCACATGCCGTAAGTCCCGTCGGAGAGGAACGGCAGCTTGGTGGTGATGAAGCCGCCCTGGTAGAGCAGCCAGTTGAGCACGCTGAACGTCGGATCGAACATCCACCGCCACGCGAAGGTCGAGAGCACGGTGGGCACGATGAACGGCAGCAGCATCGCCGCGCGCACGATGCGCTTGCCGCGGAAGTGGCGGTTCAGCAGAAGGGCCAGCCACATGCCGAGGGCGAGCTTGAAGATGGTCGCCCAGAAGGTGTAGTAAAACGTGTTGTAGAACGCGGTCCGGAAGATCGAGTCGTTCCACGCCTTGATGAAGTTCTTGAGCCCGACGAACTCGCCCGGATTGCCCACGCTGACGCTGCTGAGCGAGAGCCACACGCCCATCACGAACGGATAGGCGATGAACACCCCGAGGAGCACGACGGTCGGCGCGAGCAGCAGACAGGCGAGCAGCCGCTCGCTCTCGAGGAAGCGAGTCATCCCGGAGGGCCGGGAGGTGCCCGGGTGGGGCAGCGCGACCTCGATCCCGGCCGCGCCCCCCGACCCTCCGGCGATGGGTTTCTTCACCGAACGTTACCCGTAGATTTTCTTCAGCTCGCTCGCCGCCCACGCGACGGCGTCTTCCGGCTTCATGCCCTGCACGCCCTTGGCGAACATGTCCACGACGACGTACTTCGAGTAGGCCTCGGTGGCCTTCGCCGACGGCGCCCCCGCGTACCCGAAGACCCGGGAGTTGTCGGCGGCGGTGCGGAAGCCCTTCATCGGCTCGTCGATCGTCGTCCACAGCGGATGCTGCTCCCAGAACTTGGTCGAGCCGATCGAGAAGCCTTCCGCCACCTGGAACCACTTCCCGAACTGCTCCTTGCCGTGGAGCCACTGGAGGAAGTCCTTGGCCAGCTTCTGGTTCTTCCCGTACTTCA
>DASQAL010000260.1:0-6780 GCA_035635775.1 Candidatus Acidiferrum sp. | reverse complement strand
ACCACGTCGGTGTGGCCCATGAGGCACAGGGTGGGCGCCTTGGGATCGGTGCCCTCGATGCGGGCCACGAGGCTCGCGCGGCCGGGGGCGTGGGCCGGCTCGTACACCTCGATGTCGAGGCCGCTGCCCTCGAGATAGCTGCGCAGCGTGTCGCTGTTGCGCCTCTCCTGGCCGGAGAGCAGGGTGCCGTCGTTCACGCACTGGTTGCGGATCATCTGCTGCAGCAGCTCCACGGTCTGGCCGGTCAGGGCGTCGCTCATGGATCGGTATCCTAGCCAGCGGGCTCCGTCTTGTCGAGGGGCCGCTCGAAGACCGCCTGGATCGAGACGAGACGGCCCTCGTCCCGGTTGCGATGGCCCACGCGGATGATCTCGTCGATGGCGTCGCCCATCACGAGGCGCTGGATGCTGTGCGCGGGAATGCCCGCCGCGGTCGTGGGTCCCGCGGTCTCCGCGGTCACGTCGTCCCAGACGCGGGCCCGGAAGCCGGCGCCCTCGATCACCGCCCGCATCGCGGCCGGCGTCCGCAGGAAGCTCGTGGAGGCGTCGTGCGCCCACATCACCGGGTAGAGCAGCGGTTCCACCGGGCCGGCCATCGGCTCCTGCAGCGCCAGCCGCCCGCCCGGCCGCAGCACCCGGTGGAAGCCCGCGTAGAGGCGCTCCTTGTCCGCGACGTTCATGCCGCTGTTCTGGGTCCACACCAGGTCGAACGTCTCGTCGGGGAAGGGCAGGGCCAGCGCATTGCCGACGTGGTGGCTCACCCGATCGTCGAGGCGCATCCGCGCGGTCAGCACCTGCGCCGCACGCACGTAGGAGGCGGTCAGGTCCACCACCGTGACCAGGCAGCCGAACTCCACGGCCAGCGTGCGGGCGGGCCCGCCGAATCCGCCGCCGACGTCGAGCACCTGCATGCCGGGCCCGGCTGAGGCGAGCCCCGCGAGGCGCACGGTGACGGGTTTGCCACCCCCGTGGAACTGGTCCACCGGCGCCAGGGCGTCCGGCGTGAGGGCGTCGAGATCGGTGCCCCGGGCGGTGAGGGCGGCCAGGATGGCCTCGGCGAGGTTCTCGCGTCCCCAGTACGCGGCGACGGTCCCGGCGTCGAGCTCAGGCATCTCAGCCGGCGAGCGGCGCCATGCGATCGAGGAAGGGCAGCGCATCGTCGAGGCGGCGTGGCGCCACGATCGTGACCCGCTCCACCGCCATGTCCTCCATGCGCTTCACCGCGTCCGGCGTGGGCGGCTTGAAGGCGAAGACCGAGACCGAGAGCCCGTCCGGCCGGCGGCCCGCGGCCTGTGCCTTCTGCCGGAGATCGGCGATGGCGGCGGGCAGGTCGTCCAGCAGCACGTCGATCGGGATCCAGCCGTCGCAGTAGTCCACCACGCGCGCGCGGCCCTGGGCGGTGGCCCCGCCGAACAGGATCGGGGGGTGCGGCGTCTGCACCGGCTTGGGGAACGAGATCGCGCGGTCGAAGTTGACGAACTCGCCGTGGAACGACGCCTCCTCCTGCGTCCAGAGGGCCTTCATGGCCAGCACGCGCTCGCGCAGGACGCGCCACCGCTTGGCGAACGGCGTGCCGTGGTGCTCCATCTCCTCGCGATTCCAGCCGCCGCCGATGCCGAAGAGCACGCGGCCGCGGGAGAGCCAGTCCAGCGTGGCCACGGACTTGGCGAGCACGATGGGATCGTGCTCGACCACGAGGCAGATGCCGGTGCCGAGCTTGATCGTCCGGGTCGCGGCCGCCGCGGCCATGAGCGAGACGAACGGATCGGCCATGTGGTAGTAGGGCTTGGGCAGCGGCTCGCCCCCCGGGTACGGGGTCTGCCGGGTGGCCGGGATGTGGGTGTGCTCGCCCACCCAGAAGGACTCGAACCCGCGCTCCTCCGCGGCGCGCGCCAGCTCGTCCGGCCGCGCGCCGTACTCCACGTTGTAGCTGAAGACACCGAGGCGCATGGCGGTCTCCCGCCGCGTCTACCGGCCCCGGCGCACGCGCCCGGGCGCGTAGACCTCGGGATTGACCACGTTCAACGGGCGCTCCTTCACCAGCACGCGGGCGATCTCCTCGCCGCACCTCTTCGGTACCTGAGCTACCGCCGGCGAGGAGAAGTAGGCGGCATGCGGCGTGAGAATAACGTTGTCCATGCGCCGCAGTGGGCTGTCCGCCCCGAGCGGCTCCTCCTCGAAGACGTCGAGGGCGGCGCCGGCCAGCCGGCCTTCCTGGAGGGCGCGGGCGAGGGCCGCCTCGTCGACGACGGGCCCGCGCGAGGTATTGATGAGGCACGATGTCGGCTTCATGCGGTGGAAGAACGCCTCGTTGATCAGGCCGCGGGTCTCCGCGTTCAGCAGCGCGTGGACCGAGACGTAGTCCGCCCGCGCGGCCAGCTCGTCGAGGGTGACGCGCTCGACGCCGAGCGTCTTGAAGCGGGCCTCGTCCACGTACGGGTCGCAGGCGATCACCCGGGTCTCGAGCGCGGCGGTCCGGCGCGCGAAGGCGCTGCCGATATTGCCGAGCCCGACGATGCCCACGGTCTCGCCGTGGAGCGAGCCGGTGACCGCGCCCCGCGAGCCCCAGACGCCCGCGCGCACCTCGCGGTCGAGCGTGACGATCTTGCGGTTCCAGGCCAGCAGGAGCGCGAGGGCATGGTTGGCCACCTCGCGGATCCAGATGTCGGGCACGTTGATCACCACCACGCCCAGCTCGGTCGCGGCGGCCACGTCGATGACGTCGTAGCCCACGCCGGTGCGCATGACCGCCTTGAGGCCCTCGAGCGACTCCATCACCCGCCGGGTGACCGGGGACGACGAGATGATGAGCGCGTCGGCGTCGCGGGCGCGCGCGATCACCTCGTCCGGGTCGCTGATGAAGGGCAGGGACACGAGCTGCGCGGGGACGCGGTCGAGCGCGGCCTGGCAGTCGGCGTAGTCGCGCTCGCTGCGGCTCTGGATGACGTACACCTTGAGCGGTCGATCGGACACTGGTCTCTCCGTGGGGAAAGGGGTTGGGGTCAGAACTGCCCGTGACGGCCGGCTCCCGCCGCGAAGCGCTGGGCGCCCGCCTGGCTCTCGCCCGAATCGGTCGTTGCCTTGCCCAGCGCGAACTCGTTGGTCATGGCGGCGGGCAGGGGCAGCCCTCCGCTCTCCCAGGCGGAGCGCCGGTCGCTGCGCACGCAGCGCGGCGGGAAGGCCGCGATGGCCCGCGCCAGCGTCTCCGCCTCCTCGCGGGCCCGGCCGGCCGGGACCACCCGGTTGGCCAGCCCGAAGCCGAGCGCCTCGTGGGCGTCCACCGGGCGGCCGGTCAGGATCATGTCGAGCGCGCGGGAGAGACCGATGAGCTGGGGCAGCCGCACGGTGCCGCCGTCGAGCAGCGGCACGCCCCAGCGCCGGCAGAAGACCCCGAAGATCGCGGTGTCCCCGGCCACGCGCAGGTCGCACATCAGGGAGAGCTCGAGCCCGCCCGCCACCGCGTAGCCCTCGACGGCGGCGATCGTCGGCTTCGTGAACGCCATCCGGGTGGGGCCCATGGGTCCGTGGCCGTCGGCGGCCAATCGCAGGCCTCGCTCGGTTCCCCGGGCCTTGAGGTCCGCCCCCGCGCAGAAGGTGGAGCCCGCGCCCCAGAGCACGGCGACCCGGAGGGTGTCGTCCCGCTCGAACGCCTCGAAGGCTTCGATCAGGGCCCGCGCCGCGGGTCCGTCCACCGCGTTGCGGGCCTCGGGGCGGTCCATGACGATCGTCGCCACCATGTCGCTTCGCTCGATCCGAATGGCCATTGGGTCTCCTCGGGCCAGTCGCGGCCCGGGAAGCAATCTATCACTTTTCACAACGGCTCCCGGCTGGGGTCTCAGGTGAAAGAAGCGAGACATTCCACGCGGGAGGGATCGATGAGCGACAAGGCCACGCTGCTGCGGGAAGCCGATCTGGCGTTCGGGGAGCTGCGGGGGGCGATCGACGGGCTGACCGAGGAGGACATGCGCCGGGTCTGGCTCGGCACCTGGGGAGTGCGCGAGATCCTGATCCACATCTCGGGCTGGCACGACGAGATGGCCGCCGCGCTGGGCCGGGTCGGGAAAGGGGATGCGCCGTACGCCGCGGGGACGTACGATGACTTCGATGCGTGGAATGCGCGGTTCGTCGACCAGAAGGCGGGCGTGAAGACCGCCGACGTGCTCGCCGAGCTGGACGCCTCTCATCGCAAGCTCTTGGCCGCGGCCGCCGCGCTGCCGGAGGCGCTCTTGGCCGCGGACGGCGCCGCCCGTGGTCCGTTCGACGGGGCCGGCGCGGGGCACTACCGCGAGCACACGGAGCAGATCCGTCAATGGCGACAGGGCTAGAGACCGGCTTCGCGCTCTTCGACACCGCGATCGGGCCGTGCGGGATCGCGTGGAACGGGCGCGGGATCGCGGGCGTGCAGCTCCCGGAAGGGAGCCAGCACGAGACGCGGGCGCGGCTGCGGCGGCGGTTCCCGGACGCGCGCGAGGCGCCACCGCCCGCGCCGGTGCAGCGCGCCATCGACGGCGTGGTCGCGCTGCTCCGGGGTGAGGCCTGCGAGCTCGATACCGTGACGCTCGACATGGACGGGGTGCCGCCCTTTCATCGCCGCGTGTACGAGGCCGCGCGCACGATTCCCCCGGGCACGACCCTGTCCTATGGCGAGGTCGCGGCCCGCATGGGCGAGCCGGGCGCCGCCCGCGACGTGGGGCAGGCGCTGGGCCAGAACCCGTTCGCGATCATCGTGCCGTGCCATCGCGTGCTCGCCGCGAATGGCAAGGTCGGCGGCTTCTCCGCGCGGGGCGGCGTCCGGACCAAGCTCCGACTGATCTCGAGCGAGCGGGCGAGGGGACACGGCGCGCTGCCCCTCTTCCAGGGCGCCACGGAGGACCCGCCCCCGTCGTGCTAGACTCCCGCCGTGCACATCGGCGTGGTCTTCCCGCAGGTCGAGATCGGGCGGATCCAGGGGCGATCCGTGATTACGCCCAGGCGGTCGAGGCGATGGGCTACACCCATATCCTCACCTTCGACCACGTGCTCGGCGCGAACCCCGATCGGCCCGGCGGCTGGAAGGGTCCGTACACCTACCGCCACTCCTTCCATGAGCCGTTCGTGTTGTTCGGGTTCCTCGCCGCGGCCACCCGCCGAGTGGAGCTGGTCACCGGGATCCTGATCCTGCCCCAGCGTCAGACCGCGCTCGTGGCGAAGCAGGCCGCCGCGGTGGATGTGCTCTCGGCCGGCCGGCTGCGCCTGGGCGTCGGGGTCGGCTGGAACGCGGTGGAGTTCGAGGCCCTCGGCGAGCGCTTCACGAATCGTGGCGCGCGCATCGAGGAGCAGATCGAGCTGCTGCGCGCGCTCTGGGCCAGGGACCTCGTGACGATCAACGGCCAGTGGCACCGGCTCACCGACGCGGGTCTCAATCCCTTGCCGCCCCGGCGCGCGATCCCGATCTGGATGGGCGGCGAGAGCGAGCCCGTCGTCCGTCGCGCGGCGCGGCTCGCGGACGGGTGGATGCCCCATTTCCGACCGGGGCCCGAGGCCCAGGCCATCGTGGACCGGCTGCATGGGCTGATCCGCGAGGCCGGGCGCGACCCCGCGGTCTTCGGCATCGAGGGGCGCATGACGCTGGCGCAGGTCCCGGCGGAGCAGCGCTCTGCCGAGCTCGCGGCCTGGCGCGCGATGCGTGGAATCACGCACCTTTGCGTGCACACGGTGGGACTGGGCTTGAAGACGCCGGCCGAGCACGTGCAGGCCCTGGAGCGCTTCAAGAAGGACCTGCTGACCTAGGGGTCCCGATGCGAGGGGTCGAGCAGAACCCGTGGCTCTACGACGCGGTCTGCGCCCTGTGCGAAGCCACGGGCCTCGCCCGCTGGCGGGGCTGGCTCGTGGCCGGCGCCCGCGGCCGCGTGCTCGACCTGGGCTGCGGCACCGGGCGCAATCTGCCGCTCCTACCCGCCGACACGCGCGCCGTCGGCCTCGAGCCGTCGTGGGCGGCGCTGCAGCGCGCCCGGCGCCGCGCCCCGCGGGTGCCCCTCGTGGTCGGGAGCGCCGAGGCCCTCCCGTTTCGCGACGCGGCCTTCGACACGGTCCTGAGCGGCCTCGTCTTCTGCAGCGTCCCCGATCCACGCCGGGGCTTTCTGGAAGTCCGGCGCGTGTTGCGCCGGGACGGGCAGCTCCGGATGCTCGAGCACGTGCGCTCGACCCGCCCCTGGAAGGCCCGGCTCCAGGATCTCCTGCAACCGGTCTGGACCGGGTTCACCGGTGGGTGTCATCCGAACCGGGACACCGAGCGCGCGGTCGAGGCCGGCGGCTTCCAGATCGAGGGCGAGGACCGGCGGGCGAAAGGCGACATGCGCCGGTTCGTGGCGCGGCCGACGTCCGGAGATCCACCGGGCCGGGGAACCACCGGGCCGGGTCCGTAGTTTAGTGCCAGACGTGCTCCCTGATGCTGGTCCACCACCGTTACCCACCGAGGAGGAACGCATGAAGAGGCAACGACTGCTATCCCTGGCCATCGGCACCGCCCTGGTCCTCACGGCAGCCACCGCGGGCGCGCAGGCGCCGCCGCCGTCCTACGGTCCCGGTATCACGCTCGATCAAGCCAAGAAGGTCATGGTGGGCGCGGAGGCGGAGGCCAAGAAGAACAGCTGGCCCGTGGTGATCACCATTCTGGATTCCGGCGGCAACCTCGTAATGACGCAGCGCCTGGACGGTGCCCAGTTCGGCAGCGTCGAGGTGGCCCGCGAGAAGGCCTATTCCGCGGTGGCGTTCCGCCGGCCCACCAAGGTCTTCGAGGATT
>DASQAL010000259.1:0-15331 GCA_035635775.1 Candidatus Acidiferrum sp. | reverse complement strand
CCCGGCCGAGCGCGCCTTCCGCGACCTCCGCACCTCGACCCTCATGCCGCCCACGGTGGACCGCATGCTCGAAGGCATCGGCAAGAACGCATTGGGCATCGAGGCCGGCATGTTCAAGGTCTCCGAATAGGCGAGTCGCAGGTGCTTCGCAGCGACGTGGTCGGCAGCCTCCTGCGGCCGGAATACCTCAAAGCCGCGCGCCTGCGGGCCGAGCGTGGCGAGCTCCCGCCCGCCGAGTTCAAGCGGGTCGAGGACCGCGCGGTGGACGAGGCGGTGCGCCTCCAGGAGGAGGCGGGGCTCGACGTGGTCACCGACGGCGAGCTGCGGCGCTACGCCTTCTTCGGCCACCTCATCGACGCGCTCGACGGCTTCGACAAGCTGGGCGGCTGGGCCATCCCCTTCCACAACGAGCAGGGCGAGCGGCTCGTCTTCAAGCGCCCGGTGGTGGTGGAGAAGCTCCGCTGGCGGCGCAGCATGTGCACCGAGGAGTTCGCCTACCTGCGCGCCCGCACGACCCGGCGCAGCAAGGTCACCCTGATCAGCAGCCAGCAGGCCGCCGCCTACTACGATCCCGCGAAATCCACCGGCGCCTATCCGACCCGCGACGCCTACCTGGCCGACATCGTGGACCTGACCCGGCGCGAGGTGGACGAGCTGGTCGCGCTCGGCTGCACCTATATCCAGATCGACGCGCCCCAGTACGCGGCGCTGCTGGACCCCGAGCTCCGCGAGGGCTACCGGCAGCGCGGGAGCGATCCGGATCGTCTGATCGACGCCTGCATCGAGATGGATAATGCGGTGATCGGCAAGCACGCCGGCGTCACCTTCGGCCTGCATATCTGCCGCGGGAACAACCAGTCCATGTTCTACGCCAGCGGCGGCTACGAGCCCATCGCGCGCGTCTTCACCCGGAGCCGCTTCCAGCGCTTCCTCCTGGAATACGACGACGCGCGCTCCGGCGGCTTCGAGCCCCTGCGCGCGATGCCGGAGGACCGCACGGTCGTCCTCGGCCTGGTGACGACCAAGACCCCGCGGCTCGAGTCGGTGGCCGAGCTGCGCGCCCGCGTGGACGAGGCCGCCCGCTACCTCCCGCGGGAGCGGCTGGCCCTCAGCCCCCAGTGCGGCTTCGCCTCGACCATGGAGGGCAACCGGATCTCGCCGGAGGAGCAGCGGGCCAAGCTCCACCGCGTGGCCGAGACCGCCCGATCGATCTGGACCGACTGAAGACAAGGAGACCCCCATGAGAATCCTGGCTCTGCTCGCGCTCGCGCTGCTCGGCCTGGCTCCGACCGCCGCCTGGGCCCAGTCCGTCAAGATGGGAGCGGTCGTCCCCCTCACCGGCCGCTACGGCGCCGGCGGCGCCCAGATCCGCGCCGGCTACGAGATCGCGGTGGAGCAGATCAACGCGGCGGGCGGCGTGACCGTCGGCACCGCCAAGCTGCCGATCGAGCTGGTCCTGCAGGACGATGAGTCCGACGCCACCAAGACGGTGGCGCGGCTCGAGGGCCTGGCCGCCCAGGGCGTGGTGGGCTATCTCGGCGGCTTCGGGTCCGACCTGCACGCGGCCGCCGCCTCGGTGGCCGAGAAGAACCGCGTGCCGTACCTCGGCGTGGCCTTCGCGCTGCAGAAGATCCACCAGCAGGGCTTCCGCTATCTCTTCTCGCCGTTCTGGAAGTCGCCCGACATCGGCCAGGCCACCCAGGGGCTGCTCGGGCTGATCCCGGCGGCGGAGCGGCCGAAGACCGTCGCGATCTTCCAGGAGAAGACCGACTGGGGGCGCGAGATGGCGGCGGCGTGGACGGAAGCGGGCAAGGCCGCCGGCTACCAGGTGGTGCTCACCGGCGAGTACGCGCCGGGCGCCAAGGACTTCTCCGACATCATCCTGAAGGCCCGGACCGCGAACGCGGAGGTGGTGCTGGCGCTGCCCACCCCGCCCGACGGCATGACCCTCGTGAAGCAGATGAAGGAGCTGGGCTACACCCCCAAGCTTTCGCTCTTCATCCGCGCCCCCGACGCCCAGATCTGGTCGCAGAACCTCGGCAAGGACGGCGACTTCATGGTGCTCGCGGCGGGCTGGCATCACGCGATGAAGGGCGCGGGCGTGAAGGAGCTGAACGACGCGCACCAGAAGAGAGTCGGCCGGCCCGCGGATCCGCTGGTGGGCCCGGCTTACGCCTGCGTGCAGATCCTGGCCGCGGCGGTCACGCGCGCGGGGAGCCCCGATCGCGAGAAGATCCGCGACGCGATCGCGGCCACCAGCATGAACACGGTCGTCGGCTCGGTGAAGTTCCGGCCGGACGGCACCGGCATCGTGCCGCAGGCGCTGCTCCAGTGGATCAACGGCAAGCAGGAGCTGGTGTGGCCGAAGGAGGTCGCCACCGCGCCGCTCGCCTTCCCCGCCCCGGCCTTCGCCAAGCGCTGAGGTGCGGACGCTCGTCTTCCTGGAGGCGGGCCGGCTCGAGTGGCAGGAGGCGCCCGACGCGGCGATCGAGACGGCAGACGACGCCCTCGTCCGACCGCTCGCGGTGGCCGCCTGCGATCTCGACGTGGCACTGCTGCGCGGGCTGACCCCGTTCCAGGGGCCGTTCCCGATCGGCCACGAGTTCGTGGGCGAGGTCGTGGCGGTGGGTGGGGCGGTGACCGGCTTCGCCCCCGGCGACCGCGTCATCGTGCCCTTCCAGATCGGCTGCGGCCTCTGCGCCTGCTGCCGATCCGGCCGTACCGGGAGCTGCCAGGCGGTGCCGCCGGTGTCCATGTACGGCTTCGAGCCCCTGGGCGGCCGCTGGGGTGGCGCGCTGTCCGACCTGGTGCGCGTACCCTTCGCGGCCCACATGCTGGTCCGCCTGCCCGCCGGCCTCGATCCGGCCACGGTGGCCAGCATCAGCGACAATGTCGCCGACGGCTGGCGCGCGGTGGGCCCGCCGCTCGCGGAGTACCCGGGGGCGCGCGTGCTGGTGCTGGGCGGCATCGGCAGCGTCCCGCTCTACGCGGTGGCCTGCGCCCTCGCGGCCGGCGCCGCGCGGGTGGACTACGTGGACGCCGATCCGGACCGCGCCGCGGTGGCGGCGGCCCTCGGCGCCAGCGCGAGCCCCCGGCCGCCCACCGCGCGCGAGACCTACCCGATCACGGTGGACGGCAGCAATGATCCGCGCGGCCTCCGGCGCGCGCTCCAGTCGCTCGAGCCCGAAGGCATCTGCACCAGCGTCAGCATCTATTTCGGCGGGGACGTCGCGCTGCCGCTGCTCTCCATGTACACGCGGGGCGTCCGCTTCGTCACCGGCCGGGTGAACTCGCGCGCGGTGCTGCCCCGCGTGCTCGAGCTGGTGGCGAGCGGTGGGCTGCGCCCCGAGCGCGTGACCTCCGAGATCATCCCCTGGGACCAGGCGGCGGAGGCCCTGGCGCGGCCGTCGCTGAAGCCGATCGTCGTCCGCGGCGCCTGAGCGGGCGTGGCCCTTCTCGAGGTCGAGCGGCTGTCGAAGGGCTTCGGGGGCGTCCTCGCGGTCAACGACGTCAGCTTCGCGATCGAGCCCGGCGAGCTGCTCGGCATCATGGGGCCGAACGGTTCCGGCAAGACCACGCTCTTCAACCTGATCGCGGGCGCTCTGCGCCCCGATCGCGGGCGCATCCGGCTCCAGGGCCGCGACGTGGCCGGGCTCCCGCCGCACCGGCTCTGCGGGCGCGGCGTGGCCCGCACCTTCCAGCTCGTCCGGCCCTTCGCCGGGCTCTCCGCGCTCGACAACGTGCGGGTCGGCTGCCTCTACGGGCGCAAGCGTGCCGGGGGCGGCGCCCGCGCGGAGGCGGAGCGGCTGCTCGCGCTGGTCGGCCTCGAGGGCCGGGCCGCCACCCCGGCTTCCGCGCTGACCCTGATGGATCGCAAGCGCCTCGACCTGGCCCGCGCGCTGGCCACCGGGCCGGACCTCCTGCTGCTGGACGAGTTCATGGCCGGGCTCAATCCCGCCGAGACGGGGGCCGCGATGGCCCTGGTCCGGCGCCTGGTCGCCGAGGGCCTCACCGTGCTGATGGTGGAGCACATCGTGTGGGCGCTGATGGATCTCGCGCGGCGGATCATGGTGCTGAGCGCGGGCGAGAAGATCGCGGACGGGCCGCCCGCCGTGGTGGCCGCCGATGCCCGCGTCGTCGACGTCTACCTGGGGACCGCGCGGCCGGGCGACACGCATGCTTGAGATCGACGGCCTCGAGGCGGCCTACGGCGACGTCCCCGTGCTCGCCGGCGTGACGCTCTCCGTCCAGCCCGGCGAGATCGTCGCCCTGCTCGGCCCCAACGGCGCGGGCAAGAGCACGCTCCTGGCCTGCGTGGCCGGGCTCGTGCGGCCGCGCGCCGGCCGCATCCGCTGGGACGGGGAGGACCTGCGCGCGCTGCCTTCGCACCTGATCGTGGAGCGCGGCCTCGCCATCGTGCCCGAGGGCCGGCGGCTCTTCGCGAGCATGACGGTGGAGGACAATCTCGAGCTGGGCGCCTTCTCCCCCCGCGCCCGCGCCGCGCGCCGCGAGAGCTTCGAGCGGGTGTACGCGCTCTTCCCGGCCCTGCGCGACCGGCGGCGGCAGATCGTGCGCGCGCTCTCGGGCGGCCAGCAGCAGATGGTGGCGGTGGGCCGCGCGCTGATGGCGAGCCCGCGCCTGCTGATGCTGGACGAGCCCTCGCTCGGCATCGCCCCCCAGCTCGTGCGCGCCATCCTGGACGCGCTGGCCGAGATCAACCGCGCGGGCGTCGCGGTCTTCCTGGTCGAGCAGAACGTGCGCGCGGCCCTGACCCTGGCCCACCGCGCCTACATCCTCGAGGGCGGGCGCGTGGTGGGCGAGGGCGGCGGCGCCGAGCTGCTGCGCGACCCGCACGTGCGGCGCGCCTACCTCGGGCCGCTCGCGGTTGCCGAGTGATGGACGCGATCGCCCTCACCGTCCTCGCGCAGCAGGTGCTGCTCGGTCTGCTGCTGGGCGGGCTTTACGGCCTCGCCGCCGCGGGCCTGTCGCTCGTCTTCGGCGTGCTCAAGGTGCTGGACGTGGCCCACGGCGAGCTGATCATGCTGGGCGGCTACGGCACCTTCTGGCTCTTCGCCCTGCTCCGCATCGATCCCTTCGCCTCCCTGCTCCTGGTCATCCCGGGCGCGCTCGCGCTGGGGGCGGTGCTCTACGCCGTCCTGTTCGGCTTCGTGGTCCGCGCCCACGAGGAGACCCGCATCAAGAATTCGCTCCTGGTCGGCTTCGGCCTGGCCCTGGCGCTGCACGCGCTGGCGGTGCAGCTCTGGACCGCGGACGACCGCTCGGTCACCACCACCTACAGCGGCGCGGTGCTCCACGTGGGGCCGCTCGCCATCCCGGTGATCCGGCTGGTCAGCCTGGCCGTCGCCTTCGCCCTCATCGCGGGGCTCCATCTCCTGCTGGCCCGCTGGCGGTGGGGCAAGGCCATCCGCGCCACCGCGGAGGACTGGCAGGCCGCGCTGCTCACCGGCATCGACGTGCGGCGTGCCTATCTGCTGGCCTTCGCCATCGGCACCGCGCTGGCGGGGGCGGCCGGCACGCTGGTGAGCGTCGGCTACTCGATCAGCCCCTCGATCGGGCTCGAGTGGACGCTCAAGGCCCTGATCGTCGTGGTGCTGGCCGGCCTCGGCTCCATGCTGGGCACCTTCGCGGCCGGCCTCTTCCTGGGCGTGGCCGAGGCCCTGAGCGCCGCCGCCTTCGGCGGTCCCTATCGCGAGGTCGTGGGCCTGGTGATCTTCGTGGTGGTGCTGGTGCTCAGGCCGCAGGGGTTATTCGGACGACCCCGATGAGTAGTGAACGCGCGTGGACGGTGGCGATCCTCGTAGGCCTCGCGGCGCTCGCGCCGCTGCCGCTGATCGTGCACCGCGACGACGTGCTGAACTTCGTGCTGCTGATTCTGCTCTCGATCACGATGGCCCAGAGCTGGAACATCATCGCGGGCTACGCGGGCCAGGTGAACCTGGGCCACGCCGCCTTCTTCGGCCTGGGTGCGCTGACCGCGCGCACTCTCTGGATCGCGGGCGCGCCGATCCTGCTCGCGATGGCGGCGGGAGCGCTGGTGGCCGTCGCCCTCGCGCTGCTCATCGGGGCGGCCGCCTTCCGGCTCCGCGGCGCCTACTTCGCGATCGGCACGCTGGCCCTTGGCGAGATCCTGCGCACCTTCGTGAGCAATACGCTGCCCGAGATCTCGACCCTGCCCGCGGCCAGCATCGCGGGGTACCGGCTCGCGCCCCGCTACTACCTGGCGCTGGCGCTGGCCGCGCTGTCGGTGATCGCGGTGGCCGCGCTCGCCGGCTCGCGCCTCGGGCTCGGCATGCAGGCCATCCGCGAGGACGAGGACGCCGCGGAGGCCAGCGGGGTCGCCGCGCTGTCGCTGAAGCTACGGGCGCTCGTGCTCTCGACCGCGCTGGCCGGGCTGTCGGGCGGCTTCTTCGCCTACTACCACATCAGCTACTATCCGTCGCATCCGTTCGGGCCGCACTGGACCTTCGAGGCGCTGCTCATGACCTTCATCGGCGGCGTCGGCACCCTGCACGGCCCGGTGCTGGGCGCCGTGCTCTACGTGGTGCTCAAGGAGTACCTGACCGTGCGCTGGGTGGACTTTCACCTCTTGATCTTCGGCGTGCTCTTCATCGCGATCGTGCTGATCTTCCCCGGCGGCCTCGTCCAGGCCACCGAGGGGGCGCGGCGGTGGCTCGCGCGCCGACGGGGAGCCTCCGCGACATGACTGAACGCAATCCGCTGCTCCAGCTGGGCTCGCTCCAGAGCCGCCTGCCCGAGCTCATCGCCAAGAAGGGCGCGCCGCCCTGGTCGGAGGCGGTCGTGCTGACCGACGACATCCAGGCCTTCGTGATCTGCCACCCGCCCGGCCAGCCCAACGACACCCACTACCATCATCACGACGAGTGGTGGGTGGTGCTCCAGGGCGAGATCGACTGGTACATCGAGGGCGAGACCGTGCCCATTCACGCGCGCGCGGGCGACTTCGTCTTCGGCCCGAAGCACCTCTGGCACCATCTCGAGCCGGTGGGCACCGCGCCCAGCATCCGCGTCGCCATCAACGCGCGCGGCGAGTTCCACCGCTACGACCGACCCGGCTGCAAACCTCTGTAGGGGTCAGGTCTTGAATTACGACATTTTTATCGCGGATCGGAGACACGTTGCGGGCGGAAATGTCGTAATTCAAGACCTGACCCCAGCCTGACCCCAAGCTAGGCGGTGACGTCGGAGGGCTTGGCGACGGTGGCCGGCGCGGGGGCGGGGGCGGATCTGCCGGCGCCGGTGACCAACCGTAGCACGGCGGGCGAGAGCTTCGGGTCCAGCGTGTCGCGGATGCCGTCGCCGAGCAGGTTGAACGCGAGCACGGTGACGGTGATCGCCAGGCCGGGGAAGAGCACCAGCCACCAGTGCGGCACGAGCCCGGTGATCGCGTCCGCAAGCATATTGCCCCAGGTCGGCGTGGGCGGCGGGACGCCGACGCCAAGGAACCCCAGGGCCGCCTCGATCACGATGGCCACGCCCAAATGCGTGGTGGCGAGGACCAGGTAGGGCGCCACGCACTGCGGCAGCACGTGCAGCGTCATGATGCGGAGCTGCGAGGCGCCGGCGGCCCGGCCCGCTTCCACGAAGGGCATCTCCCGCACGGCGATCGCGACCGAGCGGATCACGCGACCACCGAACGGAAGACGGGTGACCGCGATGGCCGCGATGACGGCGGGCAGCCCCGTGCCGATGGCCATCGAGATGGCCATCGCCAGGATGAGATCGGGAAACGCCTGCAGGACCTCCATGATCCGCTGGCTGACGAGATCGAAGCGGCCGCCCAGATAGCCGCAGGCCACGCCCCAGAGCGATCCCACCGTGGTGCCGAGCAGCACGGCCAAGAAGGCCACGAAGAGCGAGGTGCGCGCCCCATACATCACGCGGCTCAGCGTGTCGCGGCCCACCTGGTCGGTGCCGAAGAAGGACTGCGCGTCGGGCGGCCTGTTCATCCGCTGGAAGTCCGCCTTCAGCGGCTCGCGCGGCGCGATCCAGGGGGCGGTCAGCGCGACCAGGACGACGATCAGCCCGACGAGGCCGCCGCCGACCGACAGCTTGTTGCGGCCGGCAAAGCCCCCCAGCTCGCGGAGCGCCTGGCTCTGCATGGGAGAACGCCTACTGGTACCGGATCCGGGGATCGAGCCAGGCGTAGCTCATGTCCACCAGGACATTGACCAGCACGAAGATCCCCGCGTAGAGCAACACGAGGTTCTGGACCACCACGATGTCGCGCTCGACGATGGCCACCACCAGGGACCGGCCGAGCCCGGGGACGCCGAAGGCCTGCTCGACCGCCACCGACCCGCCGAGGACGAAGCCCAGCAACACGCCCGAGATCGTGATCACCGGCAGCAACGCATTGGGCAGAGCATGCCGCATCACCACCGAGCGCTCCGCCGTGCCCTTGGCCCGCGCGGTGCGCACGTAGTCCTCGCGGATCACCTCGAGCAGGCAGGAGCGGGCCATGCGCGCGATGTAGGCGCCCTGGGCCAGCCCGAGCACCATCGCGGGCCCGATGATGAGCTGGAAGTTCTGCCAGGGGTTCTCCCAGAGCTGCACGATGATGATCGGGGCCTTGTAGCCGAACCAGAAGAGCAGGGCCAGCACGATCAGGAGTCCGAGCCAGAAGCCGGGCACCGCGATGAAGAGGACGGAGAGCGTGCGCACCACCGCGTCGGCCCATCCGTTGGGGCGGATCGCGCTCAGGATGCCGACGGGCAGCCCCACCAGCCACGAGATGACCAGGGCGAGGATCGCGATCTCGGCGGAGAGCGGCCCACGGTGGAGGATGAGGTCGCGCACGGTGTCGCCACGAAAGAACGACTTGCCGAGCTGGCCGGTCGCGATGTCGCGCATCCACCGGACGTACTGCACCGGCAGCGAGTCAGACAGCCCCAGATCCCGCATCAGCACCACGCGATCCGCCGGCGCCATACTGGCGTGACCTTCCACGCCGAGGATGGCCACCAGCGGATCGCCGGGCAGAACGCGCAGCACCACGAAGATGATCAGAGAGACCCCGATCAGGGTGCCCAGGGCGAACAACGCCCTCCGGAGCAGGTACTTCTGCACGAGCGAGAGCTCGAGAGCCTAGGACTGGGCCATCCAGACCTGGTCCCAGCGCACCACGTCGTAGATCCCGAAGTACTTGCTCGGGTTCTGGCCGTGCACGCGGTTGTACCAGGCGTCGTAGATCTGCTCGTACGACACCGGAATCAGCGGCGGGTCGCTCTCAAGAATGTCCTCCGCCTGGCGGATCATGGTCTTGCGCTTGTTCTCGTCCACCTCACGCTCGATCTGGCGCGCGAGGGAATGGAACTGCTCGTTGGTCCAGCCCGCGTAGTTCTGCGGGCCGTCCTTGCCGTACCAGGCGGTGAAGTAGTCGGATGGGTCCATGAGCGAGGACACGATGGCGGTGATCGCAAGGTCGAAGTTGCCGGCGGCCGCTTCCTCGAACCACTGGGAGATCTGGACCAGCCGGAGGTTGCACTCGATGTTGAGGTGCTCCTTCAGCATGGCCTGGATGGCCACCGCCCAGAGCTTGAAGGTGGCGGCATCGCGGATCAGGAAGTCGAGCCCCTTGAGCCCCTGGCCGTAGCCGGCCGCCTGCATGAGCTTCTTGGCTTCCTGGATCGCCGCCTTCGGGTCCTTCTGATAGCCGAGCCGCTTCTCCAGCTCCGCCTTCGGCGTGGACGCCTCGTGGAACGGATAGACGAAGCCCCCGATCTGCATGGGTGCGGTGTCCTTGACCACGTCCACCAGCACGTGCCGATCCATGGCCAGGTGGATGGCCCTCCGCACCCGCACGTCCTGGAACGCCTTGTTCTTCTTCTGGTTCATGAAGACCGCCTGGATCACGGACTGGTTGAAAGCGGCCGCGGTCACGCCCGGCATCTCCTTGGCCTTGCGCCAGGAGATCGGGTCCAGCAGCCGCGCGTAGTCGAGCTTGCCGGAGAGGAACGACGAGCCCAGCTCCGGTGAGAAGGGCGGCATGTGGTAGACCTCGAGCTTGTCGAGGTAGGGCAGCCCCTTGTTCCAGTAGTCGGGGTTCCGCTCCATGTTCCAGACTTCCTTGTCCTTCCGCGAGACGTGCCGGTAGGGCCCGGTGCCCGGGTAGTTCATGACCTGGCGCAGGTTGCCCCCGTTGTCGTCGAGGCTCTTCTTGCGGACGATGATGTTCCAGCCGCTCGCGAAGGCGCCGAGCATGAAGGGGCGGGGCCGCGGCTCGGTGAGCCGGAACTCGATCCGGTGCGGATCCAGGACCACGATCTCGCCCAGCGCGGTAAAGAGCGAGGAGCGCGGAATCACCACGCCCTTCGGGGGCCGCGCGATCCGGTCGAAGGTGGCCTTGACGTCCTCCGCGGTGAAGTCGGCGCCGTCGTGGAACTTGACGCCCTTGCGCAGATGGAACGTGTACTTCTTGCCGTCCGGTGAGACGTCCCACTTGTGGGCCAGATCGGGGATGATGGTCTGCCCGTCGCGGGGATCGCGGCGGATCAGCGTGTCGTACATGGGGCTCTGCGCCCCGATATTGGCCACCGTGCCCGACTGGTGCACGTCGAAGTGGGTGGGGGCGGTGTGGACGCCGTAGCGCAGCGTCCCTCCCCGCTTCGCGGCGGGATCGCGGAACGGAGTCTCCTGCGCTTCCGCGGTGGACCGGAGGAACGCCGGCGCGGTGCTCGCGGCACCGGCCACGCCGAGGGTCTTGAGGAAGGAGCGGCGACTCACCCCATTCTTGCGGGCTCTGGACTTGTAAGGAACCGAATCGGCCATGGCGTTCCCCTCCTTTGGGGTCTCCACTTCGGGACGTCTGGGTCCGGACCGAAGGCGTTAAGTCCACGGAACATACCACGACCCGCCCGGTCCCTGGCAAGACGCTTTCTGCTAGACTCGACGCCAACTCACGCGACTACGGCCCCTGATCGGAGGATTCCCGCATGGAATTCGGCGTCCTGTTCACGTCGCACCCCAATCACGCCACCGAGCCCTACCCGCACCGCGCCGTCCACGCTCGCGTCACCGCGGAGATCCTGGCCGCCGACCGCCTGGGCTACGACACCGCCTGGGTGGCCGAGCACCACTTCTCGAACCAGTACGGCATCATGCCGGACGTCTTCACCTACATGGGGTACCTGGCTGCCCAAACTTCGCGCATCCGCCTGGGCACCGCGGTGGTGACCGTCCCGCTCTACGACCCGATCCGCGTCGTCGAGAACATGGCCTTCGTGGACATCCTCTCGGGAGGGCGCATCGTCCTGGGCCTGGGCTCGGGCTACCGCCCGTACGAGTTCGAGGGCTTCGGCCGGGATTTCGACAGCCGGCGTGACATCCAGGAAGAGGCGATCGACCTGATCCTCGAGCTCCTGCACAAGCGGCGGACGCGGCACGAGGGCCCGCACTTCCACTCGGTGATCGAGGGCGACTACGAGATCTTCCCGGTGAGCCAGCAGGAGCCGCACCCGCCGCTCTTCATGGCCGGCGCCACCGACCGGTCGCTCGGCTACGCGGCGCGCCACGGCTTCGGGCTGATGCTCTCCACGCTGCCGTCGGCCGAGACGCTGGTCAAGCAGATCGGCCTCTACACGAGCCAGTTGAAGGACGCGCCGGCGCCGCTCGACCGGAATCCGGCCTTCGGCAAGGTGGACATCGCCCGCTGGGTCTACGTGGCCGATACCGACGCGGCGGCCAAGCGCGACACCGAGCAGGGCATCGTCCGCCACATCAGCCACTTCATGGGCGCGGGCACCGCGGGCTACCTCGGCAATGTCTCGGAGAAGAACCGCGTGGAAGGGCTCACCTACGACGACCTGGCCGCCACCACGCTGCTGCACGGCTCGCCCACGACGGTGATCGCCAAGCTGCGCGAGCTGCGGCACAAGACGGGGCTCGCCTCGCTGCTGCTCCACTACCCGCCCTACTACGGCCACGACAACGCGATGCGGAGCCTCCGGCTCTTCGCCGAGAAGGTGATGCCGGAGTTCCGGCCGCCGGCGAGCCGGAGCGCCGTCGCCTAGCCGACCATCTCCGAGTGCCGCGCGAGACGGCGGACGGGCGAGGCCAGGATCACGACGGCCTGGATCAGGAAGCCCGCCGCCGCGACCACCAGGCCAGTCTCCGCGCCGTAGAGCCCGCCCACCAGGGCGCCGAGCGCCGCGCCCAGCGGCCGGGATCCGTACGTCGCGATGTTGATGGCGGACACGCGGCCGAGCAGCCGCTCCGGCGTCACCATCTGACGGAGCGTGGTGGTGCCGATCGTCCACAGGATCGGGCCCACGCCCATCAGGAAGAAGCTGAGCCCGGCCAGCACGGGCGTCGGCATCCAGATCGTGGCAACCATCACGAGCGCGGCGGCCAAGCCGAAGAGCGGCCCGATCACGATGACGACGCCGAACGGCAGCGCACGGATGATCCCCCCGGCCAGGAGCGCGCCCACGACCATCCCGACCCCGTAGACGGCCAGCGTGACGCCCACGCCGGACGCGGAGAGGCCGAGCCGGTGGACCGCGTACGGCACGTAGACCGCCTGCAGCACGAAGAAGGCGGTGTTGAACACGAACTGGGTGATGAGGATCGGCAGCAGCAGCGGGTGGCGGAACACGAAGCCCGAGCCCTCGCGGAGATCCCGCAGCGTGTGGCTCGGGGGCGCCGGCGCGCGCGGCGGCTCGCGGAGGCCGGCGAGCAGAAACACCGCGCCGATCGAGAGCCCGGCCGCGACGCCGAAGGCGGCGCCGGCGCCCGTCCAGCCCACGAGCGCGCCGGCCAGCGCCGGGCCGCCCACGAAGGCCACGGTGCGGGCCAGCTCGAGCCGCGCGTTCGCCGCCGCGAGCCCGGCGGGCGGCACCAGGGCCGGCACGAGCGCGGGCGCGGCCACGCTATAGGCCACCGTCCCGCACGCGCCCACGAAGGCCAGTAGCGCGAGCAGCGCCAGGGTCAGCCGGCCGGAGTACGCCAGCGCGAGCGTGGCCACGAGGGCGAGGGCGCGCACCGCCTCCGCGGCGGCCATGAGGCGCCGGCGCGGCATGCGGTCGGCCAGCACGCCCGCGGGAATGGCCAGGAGCAGGAATGGCAGCGTCGCCGCGGTCTGGAGGAATCCGGTCTCGCCCGCCCCGGCGCCGAGCGCGAGCACCGCGAAGAGCGGCGCCGCGGCCAGGCCGATCTGCTCGGCCGACTGCGCGGCCAGATTGGACCAGGCCAGGCGTGGGAAGCCGGAGGCCGTCGTCACGTACAGGTATACGGGCGGGGACGGTGAACGGGTGGAGACGGGCCCCTCACCCTCGACCACCCCTCACCCTGCCCTCTCCCCTGAGGGGAGAGGGTGAGCTAGAGCTGGAGGAAGCGCTGCTGGATCGTCGGGTCCTTGCGCAGCGCGTCCGGCGTGCCCTCGAACTGGATGCGGCCCTGGTCCATCACGTAGAGGCGATGGGAGAGCGCCATCGCGACCTCGAGCGTCTGCTCCACCAGCAGGATGGTGGTGCCGCGCTTGTTGATCTCGCGCAGGATCTCGGTGAGGCTCTGCACGAGCAACGGCGCGAGGCCTTCCGTCGGCTCGTCCACCAGCATGATCTTGGGCCGCGCCACCAGCCCGCGGGCGATGGCGAGCATCTGCTGCTCGCCGCCGGAGAGGAAGCGGCCCTTCTGCTCGAGGCGCTCGCGCAGCCGCGGGAAGTACGCGAGCGCTTCCTCCAGGCGCTGCTCCCCACCGGCGCCGGCCACCGCCATCATGCCGAGCCGCAGGTTCTCGAGCACGGTCAGGTTCGGCAGCACCCGCCGCTCCTCCGGCACCCAGCCGATGCCCCGCTGGACGATCTCGTGGGTAGGGAGTCGCGTGATGTCTTGCCCGCCCAGCCGCACCACGCCGCGCCGCGCCGGCGCGATGCCCATGATGGACAGCAGCGTGGTGGTCTTGCCCGCGCCGTTCCGCCCGATCATCGTCACGACCTCGCCCTCGCCCACGTTGAGCGATACACCCTGCAGGATGTGGGCCTCGCCGTAGTACGTGTGGATGTCTTCGATGGTGAGGAGGCTCATCGCGAGGCCCCCAGGTAGGTCTCCTGCACGCGCCGGTTGGCGCGGATCTCCTCGGGCGTGCCGTCGGCCAGCACCTGGCCCTGGTGCAGCACGGTGACGCGGTCGGAGATGCCCATCACGAGCTTCATCTTGTGCTCGACCAGCACCACCGTGCGGGCGCGGGCCAGCTCGCGGATGAGCACCATGGTCTCGTCGGTCTCCTCGGGGCTCATCCCCGCGGTCGGCTCGTCCAGCAGCAGCAGCACCGGATCGGAGGCGAGCGCGATGCCGATCTCCAGGTGGCGCTTCTCGCCGTGGGAAAGGTGGGCGGCGAGCTGCTCGGCCCGGGGGGCCAGGCTGACGGAGGCCAGGATCTCGACGGCGCGGTCCTGGCAGACGGTGAGGGCGTCGGCGCGCGACCAGAAGTTGAACGAGCGCGCGTAGCCCTGCACGGCCACCCGCACGTTCTCGAGCACCGAGAGGTGGGGGAAGATGTTCGTGATCTGGTACGACTTGGCGATGCCGAGCCGGCACACCCGGTGCTGCGGCAGCCCGGTGATGTCGGCCTCCTGGAAGAGCACGCGCCCGGCGGACGGCGCCATCTCCCCCGACACGAGGCGGAAGAACGTGGTCTTGCCCGCCCCGTTGGGCCCAATGATGGAGCGGAGCTCCCCGCGTCGAACGGTCAGGGAGACCGCATTCACCGCCACCAGGCTGCCGAACGAGCGGGTGAGGTTCTCGGTGCGCAGCAGGACGCCGTCGGGACCGCTCATACCGTGGCGAAGAAGCGCGCCGGCGCCCCCTCGGTGCCCGCGATCTTGTAGAAGGGCGCGGCGAACTCCACCCGCCGCCGGGGCAGCGCGCCCAGGTTGGTGAGCCCCTCCATGATGACGACGCCCGCGCCCAGGATGACCCGGTGCATCGCGAAGTCCTCCGAGGTGAACTCGGGCAGCCGCGCGCAGTACTCCTCGAAGAAGTCGAACCCGATGTTCTTGGGCCCGCGGTCCACCAGCCACTGCGCGACCTCGGGGGGAAAGTAGGGCGACTTGGTGAAGTAGTCGGGCCACCGCCCGTACATCTTGTCGGTCCACCCGGTGTGCAGCAGCACGATGTCCCCGCGCTTGACGTCGCCCGCGCCGCCCTTCTTGAGGTCGTCGATCGTGATCGCGTGGTTGGCGCCGACCCCGGAGAGATCCACCACCAGCGCCTCGCCCATCACCTGGTCCAGCGAGATCTCGGCGGTGGTGATGCCGTTCTTGAAGACGTGCAGCGGCGAGTCGATGTGGGC
>DASQAL010000258.1:0-22634 GCA_035635775.1 Candidatus Acidiferrum sp. | reverse complement strand
CAGCACGCGCGAGCGGTCCACGTGGTAGCGCGCGGCCACGTCCAGGACGGCCGCCCGCAGCCGGGGCGCGTCCACGTCCTCGCCGCCCATGATGGACCAGGTGCGCTCGAGCGCGGTCGGCGAGAGCAGCAGCACGCCGCGGGAGCGCGCTTCCCGCAGCCAGCTCCACAGGAAGTCGCGGCCGTGGCCGCTGCCGCCGTGGAGCGCCACCACCAGCGCGGCGGGCGTCGCGCCGTCCCACGTCTCCGGCACGTAGAGCGAGAGCCCGCCGCGGCTGCCGCGGTCGTTGCGGGCGTGGAGCACGCCGACCTGGGCGCCGTCCTCGCGGAGCGCGGCGTCGCGGAGCCGCCGCACCAGCACGTCGTCCCCGCGGCGGCCCGGCTCGAGGAACCAGCGGCTCACCGGCTCCAGCACCGGGCCGAGCGGGTAGAGCGCCTCCTGCAGCGGGGCGAAGCGGCGCAGGGCGCGGTACAGCTCGATGGGCTCGCCGGATTGGGCCGCGACCGCGAAGGCGCCGATCAGCTCGATCGCCTGGCGCGTGACCAGGCCGAGCCGCTCGCGCAAGAGACGCAGGTCCTCGGGCCACGCGGCCGCCTCGAGCGCGCGCAGCGGCCCGGCCAGGCGCTCGGCGTGCGGGGCGAGGCGCTCGGCCAGCTCGAGCGCGCGCGGCGGGAAGAGATAGCGCTGCGCCCACTCCACGCGGTCGAGCGCGCCGAGCAGCGGCGCCAGCAGCGCGTCCGTCGTGTCCGCGACGGCCGGGGAGACCGGCATCGGCCTACGCGGCGCGGCGGTCGAGGAAGGCGCGGAGCACCCGGCCGCACGCGGCGCCGTGCGAGCACGGCAGGCCGTGGCGCGCGTCCGGGAAGACCTGGAGCTCCGAGCCCGCGATGCCCGCGTGCATCTCCTCCATGACGGCGAGCGGCACGAACGGGCTCCGGCCGGGCGCCAGCAGCAGGGTCGGCACGCGGATGCGGCCCAGCTCGGGGGAGAGGTCGGTCCCGATGAGCACGTCGGCCAGATCGAGCACGGAGTCCGCGGAGCACTGGGCCTGGGCCCGCTCGAACCAGCGGTACTGGGCCTCGGAGACCTGGTCGCGGTCGAGACGGAGCGGCGCCATCATCTCGCCCCACTTGCCCATCCCGTTGGCGCGGATGAACTCGCGCCACTCCCGCGCCCGCTGGATCGAGCCGCCGCGGTGCGAGGCGTTCGACACGGTCAGGCTCAGCAGGGCGTCGGGGCGCCGGCTCCCGAGCAGGAGCCCGACGGTCCCACCCACCGACTCGCCCACGAAGTGGAAGCGCTCGGCGCCCGCGGCCCGCGCGATCTCGAGCGCGTCGGCCATCAGCCCCTCGAGCGACCACGGGAAGCCGGGCCCCGGCACCCCGGAGCGACCGAAGCCCAGCGTGTCGAAACGGGCGACGCGGTAGCGGTCCAGCAGCGCGGGAAGCCACTCCGCCCAGACCTCAGCGGTGGCGCCGATCCCATGGTGGAAGAGGATCAGCGGCGCCTCCCCCGCCCACGGCGCGGTCGCATCGATGATCTCGAAGTACAGCGAACCGCCCGGCCGATCCAGCTTGCCGGTGGCGCTCACGGCGTCAGCCGGCGGTAACGGTCTCGCGCGCTACGAGAGACTCCCGCGTCACCAGCCCGATCCAGACCGCGAGCCGGTAGAGGATCAGCAAACCCGCGAGCGAGAGCAGGTTCCCGCGGAGCACCCAGGCCACGATCGGCAGCGAGAACGCCTCCGAGCCGCTCGCCAGCACCGTCGTCGCGGCGACGAGCACCGCCTGGTGCGCCACGAAGGCGCCCGCGAACGCCGCCGCGCCAGTCAGGCCCGCGCCGCGAGCGCGCAGGCGATCGGCCAGCGCCTGCGCGGCGAGCAGCGCCACGAAGGCGCCCACGCCCAGGATCACGCCCCAGGCGAAGCTGTTCGCGGTGCGCGGGTATCCGAGCAGCCCGTAGCCGACGGCCTGATCGGCGAGCCAGGCGATCCCGATGAGCGCGAGACCGTCACGCCGGCTCATGTAGAGCGCGGCCAGCGTCGCGAGCGCGGCGAAGGGGGTGCCGCACGCCATCCCGAGCGTGATGAAGACGCTCGCCGCGGTCAGCAGGAGGATCCAGAGCCACCGCCGCGCTTCAATGGGCATCGCGTGACCGACGGTATCAGAGCGGTCCCGGCCGCGCAACCAGGAGGCCCTGCGACTACGATACAATGCCCGCGTCATGACCACCCCGCTTCCGCTCGAGGGCGTGCGCGTCCTCGAGCTCGGCCACATCATCGCGGGGCCCTCGGCGGGGCTGCTCCTGGCCGACCTGGGCGCCGATGTCATCAAGGTGGAACGGCCAGGCGATGGGGACCAGTCGCGGAACATGCCGGCCGGGACCTCGGCCAACTTCCACTTCCTCAACCGCAACAAGCGCTCGATCGCGATCGACCTCAAGGGCTCCTCGGAAGGCCGGGCGCTCTTCCTGCGCCTGGTCGCGGGCTCGGACGTGGTGATCGACAACTTCGCCTACGGCGCCGTCGAGAGCTTGGGCCTGGGCTACGACGTGCTGGCGCGGGTGCATCCGGGCATCATCTATCTCGCGCTCAAGGGTTTCCTCCCCGGCCCCTCCGAGGCCCGGCCCTTTCTCGACGAGCTGGCGCAGATGTCGGCCGGGCTCGCCTTCATGACCGGGCCGCGCGGCCAGCCCCTGCGCGCGGGCGCGTCGATCGTGGATGTGGGCGCGGCGGCCTACGGCGTGATCGCGGTCCTGGCCGCGCTTCACCAGCGCGCCCGGACCGGCCGGGGGCAGAAGATCACCTCGGGCCTCTTCGAGACCGTCGTCTTCTGGGTGGGCCAGTGGCTGGCCCAGCACGCGGCCACCGGCCAGCCGTCGGTGCCGATGCCGGAGATCCGGCAGGGCACGCGCATGGGCTGGGGCGTCTACCAGCTCTTCAGCGCGGCGGACGGCGAGCAGATCTTCATCGGCATCACGTCCAACGGCCACTGGGAGCGCTTCTGCGACGAGTTCGGGCTCAAGGATCTCCTCGCCGACGAGCGGCTCGACGACAATGCCAAGCGCGTGGCCGCGCGCGACTGGCTGCCCGCCCGCATCGCGGAGGAGATGCTTCGCTACCCGAGCCCGGAGCTGTCCGAGCGGCTCGAGCGGGCCCGCGTGCCGTTCGCGCCGCTACGACGCCCGGATCAGCTCCTGGACGACGCGCACCTGATCGCGTCCGGGCAGCTCCTGGATACCCCGCTCCCCGGCGGCGGGATCGCGAAGCTGCCCAAGCTGCCGGTGCGCAGCACCGCCTTTGACATGGGGCTGCAGCGCCCGGCGCCCACCCTGGGCGAGCACACCCGCGAGGTGCTGCGGGAGCTGGGCCTCGACACCGACGAGATCGACGCACTCGCGTCACGGAGGGTCATCGGATGAGCGACATGCCGAGCCACGTCACGATCAAGGAAGTGGGCCCGCGCGAGGGCTTCCAGTTCGAGAAGGGGGACATCGGCCTCGCCGCCAAGATCTCCCTGGTGGACGCGCTCTCCGACACCGGCGTCTCCACCATCGAGTTCACGTCCTTCGTCAGCCCCAAGTGGGTGCCCCAGATGGCCGACGCCGAGCAGATGGTGGCGGGCATCAAGCGGGTGCCCGGCGTGGCCTACGAGGCGATCTGGCTCAACGAGGCGGGGCTCGAGCGGGCCGCGCGCCTGCGGGAGTCGCTCGCGCTCCGGCCGATGTTCGGGGTGGCGGCCACCGACACCTTCACGCGCAAGAACACCAATCGCACCGTGGACGAGAAGATCGCCGAGCTGCCGGGCTGGGCCCGGCGCTACCAGGCCCTCGGCATGGACTGGATCGACGTGGGCGTGATGGCCGCCTTCGGCTGCAACTACGAAGGCGACGTCGCGTCCGCGCAGGTGATCAACGTCGTCGAGAAGGTCGAGGAGCAGGCGGTGGGCTGCGGCTCGCGGCTCGGCAATATCAGCCTCGCCGACACCATGGGCTGGGCGAATCCGCTCCAGATCAAGCGGCTGGTGGGCGCGGTCCGCGCCCGCTGGCCCGAGATCCCGGTGAAGCTCCACCTCCACGATACGCGCGCGCTCGCCATCGCCAACGTGGTCGCCGCGCTCGAGATCGGCGTGGACCGCTTCGACAGCGCGGTGGCGGGCCTGGGCGGCTGCCCGTTCGCGGCCCACAAGGGCGCGGCCGGCAACGTCACCACCGAGGACCTGGTCTTCCTCTGCCAGGAGCTGGGCGTCCACACCGGCATCGATCTCGACGCGATGATCGAGGCCGGGCAGCTCGCCGAGCGCGTGGTCGGGCATCCGCTGCCCGGCAAGCTCAAGTCGGGCGGCAACCTCGACAAGTACCGCGCGCGGGCGCGCGCCACCGCGTCCGCGGCTCCGGCCTAGCCCTGGTTCCGGAGGTCGCGATTCCGCGCGAGGCGCCGTCTCGCGGCGGGTCCTGTCGCCGGGGGCGCGGGGGGGCGGGCGGCTCCGTCACCCGCTCGCCGGATTCGCCGCTCTTCGAGCGGCGTACCGGACTCGGGGGGCCCACTTCGCTCGCCCGCCCCCCCGCGCCCCCGGCGCCACCCGCCGCGAGACGGCGAATCACGTTCGCGACGCGAACTGCGGAATCGGGGCTTGGGTTGTGCGCGTGAAGTCGCGCGTTGTGGTCATCAGCATCGATGGTTTTGCCGCGTTCTACTGGGATGATCCGCAGGCGCGCCTGCCGCGTCTTCGGAGGCTGGCTGAGCGGGGCGCGATCGCCTCCGGTATGGAGACGGTGTTTCCCAGTACCACGTGGCCGACTCACGTGAGCATGGTCACCGGCGTGAGCCCGCGGACGCACGGGGTAGTGGCGAATCACGTCCTGAACCGCGGGACGCGAGTGACCGAGGATCTCACCGGCGATCCCATCTACGATGCGCCCGCGCTGCTGCGCGCGCCGACCGTCTATGATCTGGCCCATGCGGCGGGGCTGCGCACCGCGGCGATCGACTGGCCGGCCACCCGCAACGCGACCACGCTCGACTTCAACCTGCCCTTCTTCAAGGACCAGCGCGTGTTCGAGACCCAGACCGCGCGGGCGGTGTGGGAGGAGCTGGCCGGGCTCGGCTACCCGATGCACCGGCAGGGCGAGTGGGCGCTCCTGCCGAAGCGCTTTCTCAAGGACGAGATGGTCGGCGGCGTGGCGGCCCACGTGGCGCGTCGCCACGAGCCGGCCCTGCTCCTCCTGCACTTCCTCTGCGTCGACAGCTTCCAGCATCTCCACGGGCCCCGATCGCCGGAGGCCTACTGGGCGCTCGAGTACGTGGACGGCCTGATCGGCCGCTTCCTCGATTCGCTCCCCGATCCCGGCCTCGACCAGACCACCGTGTTCGTGGTGTCCGACCACGGCTTCCTGCCGTCGCATCGGGAGATCCGCCCCAATGTGAGGCTGCGCAAGCTGGGCGCGCAGCGGGAGGCGCGCTTCGTGATGAACCACGGCGCGGGCGCCCTCTACCGGCTCGACGGTGATCTCGCCGCCCTGCACCAGCTCGCCCGGGAGATCGCGGCCATGGAGGGCGTGAGCGGCATGTGGACCGCGTCGGAGTACGGCGCCCTCGGCCTGCCCACGCCGGGCGACCATCCGCAGGTGGCCGACGTGATGTTCGAGGCCGCGCCCGGCTACTCCTACGGTGACGCGGCCGAGGGCGACGAGGAGCACGGGGCGCCGAAGTACCTCGGCACCCACGGCCAGCGCCCGCTCTACGGCGACAACGCGGCCTTCTTCCTGGCCGCCGGCGCGGGGATCGGCCGCGACGTGGCCCTTGGCGCGATCAAGAGCCGCGACGTGGCACCGTCCGTGGCGACCGTCCTGGGCTTCCGGATGGACGCGATCGAGGGCGCCGTCCTGAGCCGGATGCTCGCGTAGACGCTCCCGCTGGGATTTCGACCGACCACGCCCCGCGAGGAAGTGCTAGGCTCAGCAGCCATGGCAAAGAAAAAGCGCCCCACCCCCAGCCGAACCCGAAAACCCGTCAAGACGACCAGGAAATCGCCCAAGACCCGGGCGGCCCCGCCCCCGAAGGAGACGGTAGAGCCCGAAACGACCGCGCTCGCGGTACGCACGGCCACGCCCGAGCGCGTCTTCGCCGGCCGCGTGCGGCCACCCGCGCCGCCATCGCCGCTGCCGACCGGGCGGCGCGCCATCTTCGTGGACGTGGAGAACTCGAGCCGGGCCGATCATATCGGCCGGGTGCTCGACCACCTCGCCATCGACCGGGCCGACCGCCGCGTGGACCTGATCGCGGTCGGCAACTGGCGGGTCATCGGCGCCGACAGCGCGCGGCTGCTCGCGCGGCGCGGCGCCCAGCTCGTCCACAGCGCGCCCTCCACCGGCGTGCGGGACTGGAGCGACCTGCGGATCGCGGTGAGCGCCGGGGTGTGGCTCGGCAGCGGCCGACCCGGCGACCTGATCGAGATCATCTCCGACGATCGCGCCTTCGACGCGGTGGGCGACGTGGCCGCCGTGCTGGGCGTGGAGTACCGCCGCCTGTCCTATCGCGGTCTCACCGGCCTGGCCGCCGCCTCCGAAGAGGCGCCCGCTACGGAGGCCCAGGCGCCCCGCGAGGGCCGGGGCCGGCGCGGCGGACGCGGTCGGCGCCGGAGCGGCCGCGGCGGTCGGAGCCGCTTCGATCAGGGCGCGCGCGGCCCGACGCCGCCGCGCGGCGGGAGCCCGAGCCAGCCCCCACCGGCCCGCGCGCCCGAGCCGGCGCGCGTCCAGCCCGACGCCGACGCGCACACGGCGCCGCATGACGAGCTGGTGGAGGTCGTACGCGAGCTGGCCGACCACGCGCCCAACGGCGCGGTGCTCATCGACACGCTCGCCCGCGCGCTCAAGGAGCGCGGCTTCAGCCGGCCCCCGGGCTCGCCCCGGCTGATCACGCGCCTGCGGCGCATCCGCCAGCTTCAGGTGAGCCAGACCGGCCGGATCACCCTGGCGGACGGCGGACGCGCCGCGGCAACACCGGCCGACGAGTCACCCCTCGCGGATGCCGAGGTCGAGGCCGCCGAGGTCGACCTGGTTGCGGCGGCCGAGGAGGCAACGCCCGGCAACGAGGTCTCACCGGCGCCGGACGCTCCGCAGCGGTCTCGTCGCCGGCGGCGGCGCGGCGGGCGGGGGCGGGGACGCGGGCGCGGGGGTGGCGGCGCCGGGGGCACGGCCGAGCCGGTGCCTGCCCCGGCCTGAGCGCTTGATCTCGGGCGGGCCCGGCGGTAGCGTCGGGGGCGCCCCCAATCGGGCCTACCTGTAACCGCTTCACGGGCGGCCGCTCCCAAGCCGGCACCCCTCAGCAAGGAGGCTGATCATGGCGGACTTCAAGAGCCTCGATTCGACGTTCAGCCAGGCCGTCGCCGCGAAGAAGATCCCGGGCGTGGTGGCCGTCGCGGCCACCGACAAGGGCGTCCTCTACGAAGGCGCCTTCGGCCAGCGCGAGATCGGCAAGCCGGCCCCGATGACCCTCGATACCGTGGTGTGGATCGCCTCGATGACCAAGGCGATCACTGCGGCCGCCGCCATGCAGCTCGTGGAGCGCGGCAAGCTCGCCCTGGAGCGGCCCGCGGCCGAGGTGGTGGCCGAGCTGGGCGCGGCCCGTGTGCTCGAGGGCTTCGACGCCGCCGGCAAGCCGCGGCTGCGGGCGCCCAAAGGGCCGATCACGCTCCGCCATCTCCTCACCCACACCGCCGGCTTCTCCTACGAGATCTGGAGCCCGGCCATCGCCCAGTTCCAGCAGGCCACCGGCACCCCCGGCATCACCACCTGCACGAACGCGGCGCTGGGCACGCCGCTCCTCTTCGATCCCGGGGAGAAGTGGGACTACGGCATCAACATCGACTGGGCCGGCAAGATGGTCGAGGCGGTGAGCGGCCAGCGGCTCGACCGCTACTTCCAGGACCATCTCCTCGGCCCGCTCGGCATGAAGGACACCTCGTTCAAGCTCTCCGCCTCGCAGCGCGACCGGCTGTCCGCGGTGCACCAGCGCGGCGCCGACGGCGCCCTGGCCCCGATCGAGTTCGGCATCCCGCAGGAGCCGGAGTTCCACATGGGAGGCGGCGGCCTCTACGGCACCGCCCCCGACTACCTCGCGTTCTGCCGCATGATCATGAACGGGGGCACGCACAACGGCACCCAGGTGCTGCAGAAGAGCACGGTGGATCTCATGGCCCAGAACCACATCGGCGCGCTCGAGATCGGCCCGCTCAAGACGGCGATCCCGCCGCTGTCCAACGACGTGGAGCTGTTCCCGGGCATGAGCAAGAAGTGGGGGCTGAGCTTCCTGATCAATACCCAGGCGGTGCCGGGCGGCCGCTCGGCCAACTCGCTGGCCTGGGCCGGGCTGGCCAACACGTATTTCTGGATCGACCGCGCCAAGCGCGTGTGCGGCGTCTTCGCCTCCCAGCTTCTGCCCTTCTACGACGCGACCGCGATCGACCTGCTCGGGAAGTTCGAGACCAGCGTGTACCAGAACGTCTAGGCGGACTATTCATGAACGGGCTCAACCGAGACCGGATGGGTGGCGCCGCGGGCGGCTCCCGCGCGGCCGCGCGCAGTGGGCCCCCCGAGACCGGTGCGCCGCTCGAAGAGCGGCGAGTCCGGCGAGCGGGTGACGGAGCCGACCGCGCGGGAGCCGCCCGCGGTGACAGGACCCATCCGTCTCACGGGTTGCCCGGTCGTGAATAGTCCGGGCTAGGCGCCGCCGGGCCAAGACATGCCAGGCCCCGGCCTCTCGGGACAGGCCCAGACCGTGCTCGGCCCCATCGCCGGCGAGGCGATGGGGATCACCCTGCCCCACGAGCACCTGCTCATCGACTTCGCGGTGATGTTCAAGGAGCCCGCCAACGGCGGCGAGCGGGGCCTGGCCCGGCAGCCGGTGAGCCTGGCCAACCTCGGGTGGGTCCGGCACAACTTCAGCTCCAACCTCGATAACCTCCAGCTCCTCGACGAGGCGGTGGCCCGCGACGAGGCGCTGCTGTTCAAGCATGCGGGCGGTCAGACCTTCGTGGACCCGACGAACCGCGGACTCGCGCGAGATCCGCTCGCGCTCGCCCGGGTGGCCCGCGCCACCGGCCTCAACATCGTCATGGGCTCCGGCTACTACGTGGCCGCCGCGCACCCGCCGGACATGGACCGCCGGACCGCCGACGACATCGCGCGCGAGCTGGTCACCGATCTCACGGAGGGCGTGGACGGCACCGGGGTGCGCGCGGGCTTCATCGGCGAGATCGGCACCACCTGGCCCTGGACCGACAACGAGCAGAAGGTGCTGCGGGCCTCGGTGGCCGCACAGCGCGAGACCGGGGCGGCGCTGATGATCCATCCCGGCCGCCACGAGCGGCTGCCGCTCGCGATCGTCGACTTCATCCGAAAAGAAGGCGCCGACCTCGAGCGCACCATCATGTGCCACATCGAGCGCACGATCGCCGATCCGGCGGTGCTGCTCGAGCTGGCCGCGACCGGGGTGCGGCTCGAGTACGACCTCTTCGGCCTGGAGACGTCGTACTACCCGTACAATCCCGCCTTCGACATGCCCAATGACGGCGAGCGGATGCGCCAGATCCTCTTCCTGATCGAGCGCGGCCACCTCGGCCAGATCCTGATGTCGCACGACATCGCCTACAAGCACTGCCTCACGAAGTGGGGCGGCATCGGCTACCACCACCTCCTCGTCAACGTGATCCCGCGCCTCCGCGCGAAAGGTGCCGACGACAAGACCGTCCAGACCCTATTGATCGACAACCCCCGGCGCGCCTTCGTCTACGCCTGAGGGGTAGAAGGAAGGGTTACCGATGCGTCCAATCGTGCTCGCCGCCGTCCTGCTCCTGGCCGCTCTACCGCCCGCGACCGCCCAGACGCCGGCCGGTGAGCTGACGGTCTCCTTCCACGTCACCCTCGCGCCGAGCTGGTTCGACCCCTCCACCGCCCCGCCGCAGATCACCCCCTTCGGCGTGCTCTACGCGATCCACGACGCGCTGGTCCGCCCGCTGCCCGGGCAGAAGATGGCGCCGAGCCTGGCCGAGTCGTGGACGGAGAGCGCGGACGGGCTCGTCTACGAGTTCAAGCTGCGCCGCGGGCTCAAGTTCCACAACGGCGACCCGCTGACCACCGACGACGTCAAGTGGAGCTTCGAGCGTTACCAGGGCGCGGGCGCCAAGGAGTTCCGCGCGCGCATGCGGCAGGTGGAGGTCGTGGATCCGCTGGTGATCCGGTTCCATCTGAAGGAGCCCTGGCCGGACTTCATGACCTTCTATGGCACCACCGCCACCGCCGCTGGGATCGTCCTGCCCCGCAAGTACGCGGAGCAGGCCGGGGCGGACGGCTTCCTCCAACGCCCGATCGGGGCCGGGCCCTACCGCTTCGTGAGCCAGCGGCCGGGCGTGGACATCACCCTGGAGGCCTTCCCGGGCCACTGGCGGAAGACGCCCAATATCAAGAAGCTGACGATGAAGGGCGTGCCCGACAGCACCACGCGGCTGACCATGCTGAAGAGCGGCGAGACCGACTTCGCCTTGTTCCTGGACGGCCCCGAGGCGGAGGCGGTGACGAAGGATTCGCGTCTGCAGCTCGTGGCCACGCGTCACGCCTCCATCTTCTGGATCGAGTTCACGGACCAGTGGGATCCGAAGTCGCCGTGGAACGACCGGCGGCTGCGCCTGGCCGTCAACCACGCGCTCGATCGCAAGACGATCAACGAGGCGGCCTGTCTCGGCCACTGCCCACCCGCCGGCGTCATCGTTCCGCGCGTGATGGACTTCGCGCTCCAGGTCGCGCCGCTCGCCTACGACCCCCGGAGGGCCCGCCAGCTCTTAGCAGAGGCCGGCTTCCCGAAGGGCATCGACGCGGGCGAGTTCGCGGCCATCCCGGGCTTCGCCACGGTGGGCGAGGCCGCGCTCAACAACCTGAACGCGGTGGGCATCCGGATGCGCATGCGGCCGATGGAGCGCGCCGCCTTCTACGCGGCCTGGCAGGAGAAGAAGCTCCGCGGCCTCTTCCTCACCGCGGTGGGCAACTCCGGCAATGCAGCCAGCCGGGTGGAGTCGTTCATGTACTCCAAGGGCAACTGGGCCTACGGCGGCTATCCGGATATCGACGAGCTGTTCCTGCAGCAGGCCCGCGAGCGGGATCCCGCCAAGCGCGAGGTGCTGCTCCACCGCATCCAGCAGCTCACCATCGATCGGGTGATGTTCGCCCCGGTCATGGACCTACGCGGGCTGATCGCGGTGGGCCCGCGGGTGGCGGAGCACACCATCAACTCGATCCCGATGTACCCGTTTCCGGCCTACGAGGACGTGCGGCTGAAGAACCCCTAGCGAGGAGACCACATCATGAAGAGGTCCGTCGCGCTCATCGCCCTGCTCGTCCTGATCGTCCCCGGCGTGGCCTGGCCCCAGGGCCTGTCGACCGCGACCCCGGAGGCGGTCGGCCTGTCCTCGCCAAGGCTGGCCCGCGTCACCGAGGCGGTCAAGGGCGAGATCGCCAAGGGCCGCTATCCCGGCGCGGTGGCCCTGGTGGCGCGGCGGGGCAAGGTCGCCTACTTCGAGGCGCTCGGTCAGCGCGATCCGCAGACCGGCGCCCCCATGACGAAGGACGCGATCTTCCGCCTCTACTCGATGACCAAGCCGTTCACCTCGGTCGCGACCATGATGCTGCTCGAGGACGGGCGGCTCCTCCTGAACGATCCCGTCTCGAAGTACATCCCGAAGCTCAAGGGCCTCCAGGTGAGCGTCCCGCGGGTCGACACGCAGACCGGCAAGGTGACCTACGCCCTGGTGCCCGCGGAGCGTGAGATGACGATCCAGGATCTGCTCCGCCACACCTCGGGGCTGGTCTACGGCGGCTTCACCAGCCACACCGGGGTGAAGGAGGCCTACACGAAGGAAGGGGTCGACTGGAACGGCGTCACCGCCGCCGAGCAGATCGACCGCCTCGCCCGGGTGCCGCTCGCGCATCAGCCCGGCACCGCCTGGGAGTACAGCCTGTCCACCGACGTGCTGGGTCGCGTGGTCGAGGCGGTGAGCGGCGTGACGCTCGGGCAGTTCTTCCAAGAGCGGATCTTCACCCCGCTGAAGATGACGGACACCACCTTCCTGGTGCCGAACGGCAAGGTGGTCCGCCTCGCGCAGCCCTTCGCCAAGGATCCGGTCACCGGCGCCGCGGTGGCCCTGCTCGACGTCACCCAACCCCAGAAGAACGACGCGGGCGGCGCGGGCACCGCGGGCACCGTCATGGACTACGCGCGCTTCTCCCAGATGCTGCTCAACGGCGGCCAGCTCGATCGGGTGCGCCTCCTCGGCCGGGCCACCGTCGCGCAGATGTCCTCCGACCACCTGGGCGATATCCGGCTCGCCTCCCCGATCCTGCCCCGCGGCTACGGCTTCGGGCTGGGCTTCGCGGTGCGCAGGGAGACGGGCCTCAACTGGGTCACCGGCTCGGCGGGCGAGTACCGGTGGGGCGGTGCCGGCGGCACCGCCTTCTGGGTGGACCCCAAGGAGCAGATGGTGGTGGTGTGGATGACCCAGGGGCAGCCCGGCGCGCGGCGCGGTGAGGACCGGGACCTGTTCCGTCAGCTCGTCCAGGCCGCGATCCTCGACTGAGGGACGGCCAGACACCGCTTCCGTGGTTGCCGCGCCCGGGCGCGGAGGGCTATCATCCGGGTCGTGGCGGAAGGCCACCGGGCCGTCTCGGTTCTCTATCAGGCGCTGCTGACCGGCCTCGTCCTCACTCTGGTCACTCGCCGGAGCGAGGAAGGAGCAGCCGAGTTCGTCTTCCGGCTCTTCCGCCGCCAGCACCTCGAGAAGTTCCTGCCCGGTCTCGCCAAGCTCGGGCTCGAGCGGCTGCCGCCCGCGGTGGCCTGCGCCCAGTACCACTACCTCTCCAACCAGATGGGCGGCGTGAAGACCGAGTACGCGTACGAGTCCGACCGGAAGGCATGGGTGCGCTACCCGCCCCCGCGGTGGATCTGGTACGGCTCGGCGATCTGCGGCATCCCGAGCCGGGTGAACGCGGCCATCCTCCACGGCTGGCACGGCCACAACGGCGTGACCCTCGGCAATCCGCGCCTGGGCTTCGTCTGCACCGGCCAGACCGTGGACGGCCACCCGGGCCTCGAGGGCTACTATCTCGAGCACGACCGCGAGCTGGCGGAAGACGAGCGCGTGCGCTTCGCGCCGGGCGAGGTCATGCCGGACGCCGACCCCGCCCGCGCCCCGCGCCTCGATCCCGCGGCCTGGCCGGCCGAGCGCCTCGAGATCGTGATCTCGCGCTACGCGATGGAGTACGTGCGCACGACGCTGCCTGTCCTGCTCGAGCTGCTGGGTCCGGCCGACACGCGCCGGCTCCTCGGCCATGCCGCGCGGCTGATCGGCATGCAGTACCACGACGAGACCACGCGACTGCTGGGCATCAGCTCATCGGGGCCGGCCGCGTTCGCGCGCTACCTCGCGGCCCTGGCCACCGCCCAGGGCGAGGAGGTGGAGGTCTCCAGTGAACCCGGGCGGGCCCGCGTGCGCCAGAAGGGCTGGCGCCTCGCGCGTGGCCTCGAGCCGCTCGATCCGGCCGCGTTCGACGCCTGGGCCGAGCTCTGGCACGGCGCGCTGGCCGCCCACGACCGCCGACTCCGCCTGGCGGTGACGCGAGAGGCCGGCGCCATCGACTTCGTCATCACGTCACGGTAGATCCTGGTCACCCTGCTCTGCTCGGTCCGCGGCTGCCGCCTCCCGCTCGCTCGGGAGGGGCGGCGCCTGACGTGCCCGCGGGCGCATTCTTTCGACGTGGCACGTCGCGGCTACGTCAACCTGCTGCAGCCCCAGGACCGCCGGTCGGCCCGGCCGGGCGATTCCGCCGCCGCCGTCGCGGCGCGACGGCGCTTCCTGTCCCGCGGCTTCGAGGCGGAGCTCACCCGCGCGATCGAAGATTTACTGCCCCTCACCCCAGCTGATGCGCTGCTCGAGGTCGGCTGCGGCGAGGGCCACTACGTGGGCGCCTTCACGGAGCGCTTCGGGTGCGAGGGCCACGGGGTGGATCTCTCCGTGCCCGCCATCGAGGCGGCGGCCGCGCGGCACGCCGGCCTTCACCTCGTCGTGGCCAACGCCGACCGCGCGTTGCCCTATGCCGACGCGTCGTTCGGCGCGGTGGCGTCCATCACCGCGCGGCGGAACCCGGCCGAGTTCCGCCGGGTGCTCCGCGACGATGGCCGGCTGCTGCTGGTGATCCCGGGCCCGGACGACCTCGTCGAGCTGCGGGAAGCGGTCCTGGGCCGGGGGCTCCTGCGGGATCGGGTGGACCGGGCGGTGGCCGCGTTCGCGCCGCGGTTCACCCTCGAGCGCCACGAGCGGCTCCGGCACGTAGCGCCCCTCGACGCGGAGGCGATCCGCGACGTGATGACCGGCTCCTACCGGGCCGGACGGGCGAGCCGGCGCGACCGTCTGGCCGCGCTCGGCCCGCTCGCCGTCACCCTGAGCCGGGACGCGCTGCTCTTCCGGCCAGTCAGGCCTTGATCAGGCCTTGAGCTGATCGCGGATGGGCAGGCGCCGGATGCGCTTGCCGGTGGCCGCGAAGATCGCGTTGCAGAGGGCCGGCGCGATGGGCGGCACCCCGGGCTCCCCTACCCCGCCCATCGGCTGGCTGTAGTCGCCGGGGATGATGTGCACGCGCGTCTCCCGCGGCGCCCCCGACATGCGCGTGACCTCGTAGGTGTGGAAGTTGTCCTGCTGCGCCCGGCCCGCCTTGAAGGTCATCTCGCCGAGCGTCGCGATCCCCAGCCCCATCACCGCGGCGCCCTGCATCTGCGCGCGCACCCGATCCGGGTTGACCGTCGCGCCGCAGTCCACCGCCATGTCGATCCGGGGCACGCTGATGACCCCGGCGTCGTCGACCGCCACCTCGACCACCGCCGCCACGTAGCTCACGAAGCTGTAATGCGCGGCGATGCCCAGGCCCCGGCCCTTGGGGAGCTGCCGGCCCCAGCCCGCCTCCCGCGCGGCCGTCTCCACCACGCGACGCAGGCGCCCGGTGTCCACCGGATACTTCTCGGGCGACTCGCCGTGGTTCCAGGTATCCGACAGGGCCTCCGGCGTGATCCGGCGCGCCGGGCCGATGATCTCCAGCAGGTAGTCCTTAGGATCGCGGCCGGCCGCCGCGGCCAGCTCGGCCACGAAGGACTGCACCGCGAAGGCGTGCGGGATATTGGAGACCGCGCGGAACCAGCCGATACGCGTGTGCGCGGTGGCCTCCGGGTTCTCGATGCGGATATTGGGAATCGCGAAGGGCACGTTGATGACGCCCATCCCGAGCTCGAGCGCGTGCTCGTTCTTGGCGCCGTCGACGAAGGTCGAGAAGAGGGTCGGCGCCACGCTGCGGTGCATCCACGCCACCGGCTTGCCCTGCGCGTCCACCCCCGCTTCCAGGTGCTCCACCGACACCGTGTGGAAATAGGTGTGCATCAGGTCGTCCTCGCGCGTCCACGTCAGCTTGACCGGCTTGCCCTCCATCGCCTTGGAGACGACGGCCGCCTCGATGGCGAAATCGGGCTTGGACTTCCGCCCGAACCCACCGCCGAGCAGCGTGACGTGCACGGTCACGTCGGCCGGCTGGAGGCCCAGCCGCTTCGCCACGAGATCCTTCGCGGCCTGGGGCGACTGGAAGCAGCCCCACACCTCGGCCTTGCCCTGCGCGATGCGGACCGTCGCGGCGGGCGGCTCCATGGGCGCGTGCGCCAGGTGCGGGATGTAGTACTCGGCCTCGATCTTCTTCGCGGCTCCCGCCATGGCCCCGTCCACGTTGCCGTTGTCGCGCACGACCTTGCCGGGCTTTCGCGCGGACTCCTCCATCGCGGCCTTGAAGGCCACCGAGTCGTAGCTGCCGTTGGGCCCATCGTTCCAGACCACCTTCAGCGCCCGGCGGCCCTGGATGGCGGCCCAGGTATTGCGCGCCACCACCGCCACGCCGCCCAGCGGGTTGAACTGCGCGGGCGCCGGGCTCGCGTCGATCTCCACCACCTTCAGCACCCCGGGGACCTTGAGCGCCTCGGTGGCGTCGACGCTCACCACCTTGCCCCCGTAAACGGGCGGCCGGGCCACCACCGCGTAGAGCATGCCGGGCAGCCGCGTGTCGATGCCGTACTGGGCCTTGCCGGTCACCATGGCCGGGCCGTCCACGAGCTTGACCTGGCCCTTGCCGATATAACGGAACTGGGAGGGATCCTTGAGGCGCACGGCATCCCGCGCCGGGACCGGCTGCTGCGCCGCGTCCTTGGCGAGCGAGCCGTAGCCGGCGCGCCGGCCGCTCTTGGCGTGCACGACCTCGTGGTTGCGAGCCTCCACCTCGCTCACCGGCACGCCCCAGCGCTTGGCCGCCGCGGCCTCGAGCATGGTGCGAGCCGCCGCGCCGCAACGGCGCATCGGATCGAAGAAATGCCGGGTGCTGCGCGACCCATCGGTGTCCTGGTTGCCGAAGCGTTTCTCGTCGCCCGGCGCCTGCACCACGCGCACCCGCTTCCAATCGGCTTCGAGCTCGTCGGCCACGATCATCGGCATGCCGGTCCGCACCCCCTGGCCCATCTCGGCGCGGTGGCACGTGATGCTGACCGTGCCGTCGGGGGCGATGGCCACGAAGACCAGCGGATCGTCCACCCAGCCATTGGGCATGCCGTCGGCGCCGTACTTGGGCGGATCGGCGGCCTGCGCCGCGGACGGGAACCCGGCCGCGAGGACGAAGCCGCCCAGCGCGGTCACGCCCTGGAGAAAGCCCCGGCGGCTCAGGTTGGCGAGGACGACGGGGCGATCGGTCGCGACGTCCGCCCGCGGGGCGCTCATCGCGTAACTCCCGACTGGCTCGCCGCCGGGCTGGCCGACTGGCTCGCCGCCACCTGCTTGATCGCAGCCCGAATCCGCACGTAGGTCCCGCAGCGACAGATATTGGCGCTCATGGCCTCGTCGATCTCGGTGTCGGTCGGCTTCTGGTTCCGCCGGAGGAGCGCGGTCGCCGACATGATCTGCCCGGTCTGGCAATAGCCGCACTGCGGCACGCCCATGTCCACCCACGCGGCCTGCAGGGCCCGGCCGACCCGGTCGGTGCCAATGGCCTCGATGGTGGTGACCTTGCTGCCCGCCACCGCGGAGATCGGCGTCATGCAGGCGCGCACCGGCTGTCCGTCCACGTGCACGGTACAGGCGCCGCACAGCGCCATGCCGCAGCCGTACTTGGTGCCGGTGAGGCCCAGCTCGTCACGCAGGGCCCACAGCAGCGGGGTGTCGTCGGGCAGGTTGACGTTGTACCGGCGGCCGTTGACGGTGACTGAGGTCATCGCGATTCTCCTCTCGTCGTTGAGACAAGCCCTGTCGCGTGTGCCCGGCGTCACTCCGCGGAATAACACGCGGTCCCAGACGTGTCAACTTCGCTCCGGCGGCGAGTGGACCTGGCTGATCTCCCGGGCCGCCGGCTCAGCCCCCCTTGAGGCGAGGGTCCAAGAGGTCGCGGAGGGCGTCGCCGAGCATGTTGAAGCCGAACACGGCCAGCGACAGCGTGACCGCCGGCCAGATCGCGAGCCACGGCGCCCGGTACATGTGATCGAGTCCGGCCAGGGAGAGCATCCCGCCCCACGTCGGATACGGCGGAGGGACGCCCAGGCCGAGGAACGACAGGCTCGCCTCGGTGAGGATGACGGTGGAGAGCCCGGTGGTCGCGATCACGATGATGGTCGGGAGCACGTTGGGCAGGATGTGCACGAGGGCGATGCGGACGTGCCCCGAGCCGAGGGCCCGGGTGCTCTCGATATAGGTGTTCTCCTTGATGGAGAGCGCCACCCCGCGCACGATCCGCGACTCGCGGATGCCCGCGGCGATGCCGAGCACGAGGGTGATGTTCAGCACACTCGGGCCGAGCAGCGACATGATCGACATCAGGATGAGGAGCGGCGGGAAGGCCATCCACGCGTCCACCACCCGCTGGAGGATGAGATCGGCGCGGCCGCCGCCGTAGGCGGAGAAGATCCCGAGCGCGGTCGCGAGGAGGCTGCCGAGGGTGACCGCGCCGAAGCCGACGTAGAGGGAGATGCGGGCCCCGTACAGGAGGCGCGTGAGCAGATCCCGCCCGAGCTGATCGGTGCCGAGCCAGTGCTCCCCGTTCGCGGCGATGAAGCGCTCGCGCAGGTTCGTCTGCGAGAAGCCGTACGGCGTGAGGACGTCGGCAAAGACGGCGGAGAGCAGCATCGCCAGCACGATGACGCCGCCGAGCGTGCCGAGCGGCTTCCGGCGCAGCATCCGGATCCATACGTCGGTGTACCAGGGCCGCGCGGGGGGCAGCACGTAGACGTCGACGACGACGGGCGGCGCGACGATGGCCATCTCAGGACTTCCCGTAGCGGATGCGCGGGTCGAGGAAGGCGTAGGTGAGGTCGATGGCGAGATTGAGGCCGACGACCAGGGCGGCCACGATCAGGTTCACCGACTGCACCACCGGATAGTCGAGGCGGGTCAGCGCCTCGAAGAAGAAGAGCCCGACACCGGGCAGGCGGAAGATCGCCTCGATGATGACGGAGCCGCCGATGTACAGCGGCATCTGCAGACCGACCAGCGTCACCACCGGGATCAGCGCGTTCTTGAGCCCGTGGCGGAGCACGATCCTCCGCTCCGGCAGTCCCTTCGACCAGGCGGTGCGGATGTAGTCCTGGCGCATGACCTCGAGCAGGGCCGACCGCGTGATGCGCATGATCGGCCCCGCGCGGGTGATGCCGAAGACGAAGGCCGGCACGCTCATGATCTTGAGGTTCTCGAGGGGGTCCGTGGTGAACGGCACGTAGGTCCACACCGGCGTCCATTTGAAGTAGATGGACGGCAGGACGACCACCAGCACCGCGAGCCCGAAGTACGGCACGGACAGGGCAAGAATGGCGAGGACGCGGCCGACGTAGTCGGAGACGGTGTCCTGGCGGACGGCGGACACGATCCCGACGAGCACGCCGATCACCACGGACACGAGGATCGTGAGCGCGGCCAGCTCGATGGTGACCGGGAAGCGCCCGACGAACTCGTCGAGGATGGGCTGGCGCGTCCAGTACGAGTGGCCGAAGTCGCCGCGGAGGAGGATCCCGCCGATCCACTCGAAGTATTGGACGTAGGCCGGCCGGTCGAGCCCCAGCTCCTTCCGGAGCGCCTCGATGGTCGGCGCATAGGCGTGGCCCTCGACCATGCGGATCACCACGTCGCCGGGCATGAAGCGCATCATCGAGAAGACGATGACGCTGACGAGGGCGAGCGTGGGAATCGCGAGAGCGAGCCGGCGGAGGACGTAGGGTCTCATCTCGCGGCCGCCCGGCCCCGCCTACCGCTCGAGCCAGGTGAACATGAGCCGGTAGCCGAGCGAGAAGCCGTCGTGGTACTTGAACCCTTTCACCGGCGGCGCGTGGGTGATGTACTGGGGCGGGTTCGGGAAGTACACGTAGTACGCCTTGTCGGCGAGGTAGCGCTGGATCTCGTGGACGATGGTCAGGCGCTTCTTCGGGTCCAGCTCCCGCCGCTGCGCCACCAGCATCTTGTTCAGCTCGGCGTCGGCGACGTGGCTCCGGTTGTGGGGCTGCTCGGGGTAGAAGGCGCTGTAGAGCCAGTCGTCGATCTCGTAGCCGGGGGCCTGGGGGCCCATCGCCATCTTCTCGAACTTGCCGAGATAGGTCGTGGAGATGTACTTGCCGTACTCCTCGGGCTTGAACTCGACGGTGACGCCGATCTTCGCGAGGTCGTCGGCGGCGAGGTCGTAGTACGTCCGCCAGGGCGGGGCGTAGCCCGGCCAGTGGTACATGGGCGTCGTGAAGCCCTTCGGAAAGCCCGCCTCGGCGAGAAGGCGCTTGGCTTCCACGGGGTCGTAGCCGACGAGGTACTTCGCCTTCGCCGGATCCATCTTCGACGCGGGAAGCTTCCAGTCCGTCAGCGCGCACGGCACCGGGCCGGAGTCGACGCAGCCTTCGCCGAAGTGGAGCGAGTCGTTCCACGACTTCCGATCGATGGCGAGGGAGATGGCCCGCCGCACCCGCACGTCGTTGAACGGCGGCTGGTCCGTCCGGAAGTAGAGTTTCCCGCTCCCGAGGATCATCGTGGGCGTCTGGACCATCTCCGGGTTCGTCTGCTTGAGGGACTTGCCCTCCTCCGGCACCAGGTAGCCCCACATGTGCCCCAGGTCCACCTTGCCCGCCCGAAGCATCGACAGGCGGGCGGAGGACTCGGGGGTGATCTCGATCACGACCCCGTCCAGGTACGGCAGCCCTTTCACGTGGTAGTCGGGGTTCCGCTCGAAGGTGATCTGCACGCCCTTCTGGTAGGACTTCACCATGAAGGGGCCCGTGCCGATCATCGTCTCCGGCCGGTTGAAGTCCTTGAACTTCTCCTCGACCTCGCGGGGCAGGATGGCCACGAAGGTCGACGCGGCCAGGTGGTTCAGGAACGGCGCCGAGGGCTCTTTCAGCGTGACGCGCAGGGTGTGGCGGTCGACGACGTCGATCGACTGGACCACCTCGAAGCGCGCCCGGAACGCCGACTTGGCCATGAACCGCTCGATCGAGTACTTCGCGTCATCCGCGGTGACCTCGCGCCCATTGACCGGCGGCTTGTTGTGGAACTTGACGCCCTTCCGGAGTGTGAACTCGATGACGGTGGGGCTCTTGTACTCCCACTTCTCGGCGAGGTCGGGGACGATCGCGAAGTCGGCCGGGTGCTTCTGCTCGGGGCCGTGCGGGTATCGCACGAGCTGGCCGTAGACCATGTTGGCCCACGAGTGCGTCAGGAAGCTGATGGCGAGGTGCGGGTCGAGGTTCGGCGCCTCCCGGTCGGCGATCCGGACGATCCCGCCGCGCTTGGGCGACTGGGCAAGAGCGAGTGGGGCGGCGAGCAGAGCGCTGAGCAGAGCGGCACAGACAGCGAACGCGAGGCGTCGAGCCATGACCGATCCTCCTCTCCTCGTGAGCGTGTCCACATTGACCGAGAAGGAGCGAAACGGGCCCGAAAAGGTTGCCCCATTATGCCCAGCCCGGGGGCCTTGTCAATGCACAGGCGGCCCGATTCCTGCCGGCCTCCAGCGACACGTCGAAGGCACGATCTACCTCTGGCGACGGGCGCCCGCGCGGCGTATCCTTGCTGGGGTCCCGTGAGCGATTTCGACGTCATCGTGGTGGGCGCGGGCAATGCCGCCCTGGCGGCGGCGGCGTCCGCCCGCGAGCAAGGAGCCGGGCGCGTGCTGGCGCTGGAGAAGGCGCCCCGCGCGCTGCGCGGCGGCAACACCCACTATAGCGGCGGCCTCCTGCGCATCGCCTTCGACCGGCCCGAGGACCTGCGCGCGCTCGTCCCCGACGCCGAGCGCGAGGTGACGGGTTTCTACGCGGGCGTCGAGCCCTACCCGCACCGGCGCTTCATGGCCGATCTCCTGCGGGTGACCGATGGGCGCACCGACCCCGAGCTGGCCGAGCTGCTCATCGGCCGGTCGTACGAGACCGCCTGCTGGATGGCCCGACAGGGCATCGAGATGGAGCCCGCGGTCTCGCTCTCGGCCGTCCGGGTGGGCGACACGATCAAGTGGTCCCCCGGCGCGGTGATCCGGGCGAAGCACGAAGGCGTCGGGCTGTCGGCGATGTGGTTCCGCGCCGCCGAGCGCCTCGCGGTCGAGGTTCGCTACGACACCGCGGTGGTCCGGCTCGTCGAGGACCGGAGCGGCCGCGTGACGGGGGTCGCGGTGCGTGGGCCGGAGGGCTTCGCGGAGCTCTCGGCCAAGGCGGTGGTGCTCGCCTGCGGCGGATTCGAGGCGAATCCGGAGTGGCGGGCACGGTACCTGGGGCGGCCCTGGGACCACGCCAAGGTGCGGGGCACGCGCTACAACACCGGCGACGGCCTGCGCATGGCGATCGAGGTGGGCGCCCTGCCCCACGGCCAGTGGACCGGCTGCCATTCCACGCCCATCGACGCCGACGCGCCACCGCACGGCGACCGGAAGCTCACCGACAAGACCAACCGGCTGTCGTATCCCTACGGGGTGCTCGTCAACGCGCGCGGCGCGCGCTTCTTCGACGAGGGCGAGGACTTCCAGTTCTACACCTACGCCAAGCTCGGCGGGATCATCCTCAACGAGCCCGGCGGCATCGGGTGGCAGATCTTCGACTCGAAGGTCACGCACCTCCTCGAGGCTCGCTACCAGACGGGAACGCCGCTCATCGCCGACTCGCTCGAGGCCCTCACCGAAAAGCTGCCGCTCGACCGCGCCACCTGCCGGCGCACCCTCGAGGCCTACAACGCCGCGGTGACCGAGGGGCGCTTCGATCCGACCGTGCGCGACGGCCTCACCACCCGCGGGCTGCCGCTCGCCAAGTCCAACTGGGCGCAGCGGCTCGACACCCCGCCCTTCTTGGCCTATCCGGTGACCGGCGGGATCACGTTCACCTTCGGCGGCGTGCGCGTCAACGACCGGGCGCAGGTCATGAGCACGAGCTGGGCGGTCATCCCGGGCCTCTATGCCTGCGGGGAGATGGTGGGCGGGCTCTTCCACGGCAACTATCCGGGCGGCACCGGACTCATGTCGGGCGCCGTCTTCGGCCGCCTCGCGGGCGCGCAGGCGGCGGGCGAGTGAACGCC
>DASQAL010000257.1:0-7971 GCA_035635775.1 Candidatus Acidiferrum sp. | reverse complement strand
CAGGCCTCGCAGTAAAAGGCCCGGTCGTTTTCATGCCCCGCCCGGTCCATCGTGTGCAGGAAGCCACTCAGTTCGTCCCGAAACAGCAGCAGGCCGTTGGGATTCTGGTTCAGCAGCTCGCCCAGCTTCTCCACGGTCGTGTCGTTGACCAGGTACCGCTGTTCCACCGGCGGCGGGTCCCGGCGCGCCGCCTCCACGGGCTCCCCGGGCTCTTCCGTCGGCTCCTGGTCCGCGACGGCCTCGCGCAACCGCCGGGCGAGATCGTGGCGCCGCGCCTTCTGCTCGGCAACCCGCATGCGCTGGGCGAGCCGGTGCTCCTCATCCCGCGCCTGTGCGTCGGTGATGAGCCGCCGCATCGGACGGAGCGCTTCGGCGAGGGCCGGACTCTTCATGCTCCCTGGCGGGCCCACGGCGAGCCCCAGAGGTTAGGCACCACGGCCCAGTCATCCTGCCGCTTCGGCCGGATCGCGATCTGCCGCCCGATGACCGCGGCCGCGGCCACCATGACGCCCACGGCGACGAAGTCCGGCGGGCATTGGACCCGGTCGGCGATGTCCGCGACCCAGGGCGCGAGCGCGGCGGGTAACAGGTCGCGACCGAAGGGGGGTACCGGCGGCCGGCCCTGCGAGACGGGCTGGGGCTCGGGCCACGGCGCGCCCTGCGGCGTCTCGGTCCCGGGCCGGCGACGCCCCGTCCGGGGGCTGACCGTGGAGCGCATCACGCAGTCTCCATCCCGCCATCTCCTGACCGATCGCGCGGATCTGTCCCTCACGGGTTAGGATGAAGCATCGCGCGCGATGACGCCGGCAATTCGGGTACCAAAGTATCCAGGACGCCACCGCCTCCACGATGGCCTCGATGGCGGAGACGCTCGGCATGACGCTGCCGGGCAACGCGGCGATTCCCGCGGCGGATTCGCGGCGGATGGCGCTCGCCGAGATGTCCGGGCGCCGCATCATGGAGATGGTGCGCGAGGATCTCAAGCCCTCGAAGATCCTGACCCGCGAGGCCTTCGACAACGCCATCCGCACCGGCATGGCCATCGGCGGCTCCACCAACGCGATCATCCACCTCCTCGCGCTCGCGGGGCGCGCAGGCGTGGACCTGGCGCTCACGCGCTTCGACGAGCTGTCACGCAGCACGCCGATGCTGCTCAACGTGCGCCCGTCGGGCAAGTACCTGATGGAGGACTTCTTCTACGCGGGCGGGCTCCCGGCGGTGCTGAAGGAGCTGGCGCCGCTGCTGCACGGCGACGCGCTCACCGTGACCGGCAAGTCCATCGCGGCCAACAACGAGGCCGCGATCAACTACAACCCGGACGTGATCCGCCCGCTCGCCATGCCGATCCTCAACGAAGGCGGCACCGCCATCCTCACCGGCAACCTGTGCCCGAACGGCGCGGTGCTGAAGCAGTCGGCCGCCTCGCCGCATCTCCTCACGCATCGCGGGCGGGCGGTGGTGTTCGAGGACCACGCGGATCTGCACGCCCGCATCGACGATCCCGACCTGAAGGTCGACGAGACCTCGGTGCTGGTGCTCAAGCGCGTGGGGCCGAAGGGCGCGCCCGGCATGCCGGAATGGGGCGCGGCGCCGATTCCCCGCAAGCTCCTCGAGAAGGGCGTGCGGGACATGGTGCGCATCTCGGACGCGCGCATGAGCGGGACGTCGTACGGGACGGTGGCGCTGCACGTCTCGCCGGAGGCCGAGGCGGGCGGGCCGCTCGCGCTCGTCCAGGACGGCGACGAGATCGAGCTGGACGTACCAAACCGCCGGCTGACCCTCCGGGTTCCCGACGAGGAGCTGGCCCGCCGCCGCGCCCGGTGGAAGCCGCGGCCGCCCCACTACACGCGGGGCTACGGCCGCCTCTTCCTCGACCACGTGCTCCAGGCCCACGAAGGCTGCGACTTCGACTTCCTCCGCGGGAAAACACCAGTCCGCGCTGAAGATACCGCGGGGCCCAGCCACTCGTGACAAGACTCAGCGGCTTCGCCGAGCGCTTCGCCAAAGTGAATGGCGTTCGGTTGCGATATCTCATCGGTGGCGCGGGCAGCCCGGTGGTCCTGCTCCACGGCTATGCCGAGACCGGCCACATGTGGCGGCCTCTCATGCCGCTGCTCGCCCCGCGCCACACCGTCATCGTGCCCGACCTGCGCGGGGCCGGTGGGTCGGCCAAGCCGGCATCGGGCTACGACAAGAAGAACATGGCGGTGGACATCCACGAGCTGACCGCGTCGTTGAAGGTCGATCGCGTCCGCATCGTCGGCCACGACATCGGCTTGATGGTGGCCTACGCCTACGCCGCCCAGTTCCCGCAGACCACCGAGCGGGTGGTGCTGATGGACGCCTTCCTGCCCGGCATCGGCAACTGGAAGAACGTGTGGCTCCTGCGCGACCTCTGGCACTTCCACTTCTACGGCGACGTGCCGCTGGCACTCGTGAAGGGCCGCGAGCGGATCTACCTCGAGCACTTCTGGAACGACTTCGCGGCCGACCGGAAGCGCTCGGTCCCCGAGGCCGATCGCCGCCTCTACGCGAAGGCCTACGCGCAGCCCGGAGCCATGCGCGCCGGCTTCGAGTACTTCCGCAATTTCGAGCGCGACGCGGAGGACTTCGCCCGGATGGGCCACACGCGGCTGACCATGCCGATGCTGGTCCTCTCAGGCGAGAAGGCAGGCGGGACCTTCCTCATCGAGCAGGCCAAGCTGGTGGCCTCCGACGTCCGCGGCCAGGTCGTCCCGGGCGCGGGTCACTGGCTGATGGAAGAAGCGCCCAAAACCGTGATCCCCGCGCTGCTCGACTTCCTCCGCTAGGCCGGGGTCAGGTCTTGAATTACGACATTTTCGTGCGCCCAGCCCAGCGCGCGTCGGCAGAAATGTCGTAATTCAAGACCTGACCCCTTACTGCAGCGCTTGCCTTAGGGAGCCGGCGGCGCGTTTCAGGCGGCGGCGGGCTTCGCGCGCGTCGATGCCGAGGCGGGCCATGGCGATGGCGACCTTGGCGCTGGCGCCGGAGGCCTTGAGCAGGCGCTCGGCCTCGCGCGGGGTCACGCGGCCGAGCTCGCGCACGAGGCGCAGGGCGCGGGCGCGTAGCTTGGCGGAGCGCGGGCGCAGGTCCACCATGCGGTTGCCGTAGACCTTGCCGAGGCGCGCGAAGGACGCGGTGGTCAGCGTGTTGAGCGCGAGCTTGGTGGCGGTGCCGGCCTTGAGCCGCGTGGAGCCCGTCAGCACCTCGGGGCCGACGGGGAGCGCGATCACCACGCGGGCCGCGGAGGCCGGCACGTCGGGGTTGCAGGTGACCAGCGCGGTGGCGGCGCCGCACTTGCGCGCCTCGCGGAGCGCCGCGCGCACGAACGGCGTCACGCCGCTGGCCGCGATGCCCACCACCATGTCGCCGCGCCGCACGCGCCTCCGGATCTGCCGCGCGCCGTCGGGACCGTTATCCTCCGCGCCTTCGGACGAGCGGAACACGGTGCGCTTGCCGCCCGCGATGACCGCCTGCACCAGCGACGGCGAGGTGTCGAAGGTGGGCGGGCACTCGGCGGCCTCGAGCACGCCCAGCCGGCCACTAGTGCCCGCGCCCACGAAGATGAGGCGCCCGCGCCGGGAGAGCGCGCGCACGATCAGGTCTACCGCGCGGCCGAGGGCGGGCGCGGCGCGGCCCACCGCGCGCACCGCGCGGCGGTCGGCGCGGTTCATGAGCCGCGCGATCTGCGCGGCGGACAGCCGGTCGAGCTTGCCGGTGCTCGGGTTCGCGCGCTCGGTGGGCAGCCGATCGTAGCGAATGCGACTCACGCGCGTCCTCTCTCCGAGCGCGCCCTCACCCTAGTGCGCCTCGAACCCCAGCCACTCGTCCACCGCCTCCGCAAGCCGGTCGGCCCGCTCGTCCAGGTCCGCCGCGGTGAGGTTAGCGATGGGATGCGGCGTGTCGAGGAACGGATAGCCCGGCTTCCCCCAGCTCTCGGCCATCGCCTTCCCGGTATTGCGGAACGGGGTGGTGACGATGGCGATGGCGGGCACCCCCTGCTCTTCCATCAGGATCGCGTCGAGCACACTGCTCGAGCTGCACGACCCTCAGTCGCCGATGCCGGAGATGACGAGGTCGGACTGGGCGCGCAGCGCTCGGATCCCGGCCTCGTCGATCTCGTGGCTGGGCGAGCGCTTGCGATTCGTCGCGGTCACCGTCATCTGATGACGCGTGGCCAGCCGCTCCGCCAGCTTCTTCAAGAGCGTGTCGGAGTTGAACTTGGTATTGTCCACCAGCCCGAGGCGCAGGCCCTTGGGGCTCGCGGGCCGCGGGGCCAGCTTCACCGCGCGCTCCACCGGCTTCGAGGTCGGATCGAAGAGCTTCATGCTTGCCTCCCGATAAACGAGTCGTCGATGCGTGTGGTGATGCTGCGCGTCCACTTGTTGCCCCACCCCGGCAGGCAGGCGGACCAGCTCCCCGCCCGGCCCCCCGCGCAGGCGATCAGGATATCCTCGGGGCGCTCGAAGATGTGCCGCCACGTGGTCTCGTCGGCCGCGGTGACCGCGCCGGGGATCCGCGCCGCGCGCTTGTAGTCGGCCAGCCTCCGGCGGGTGTGCTCGATCAGAAAGCGCTGGACGTCCGATCGGCTCCAGCCCGCGGCCTTGAGGATGTCGGCGTGCTCGCCCGCGAACACGATCAGCGTCTGGTTGAAGCCCTTGAGGTTGGGCGAGCCCATGTTGCCGAGCGCGTCCGCGAAGCAGAGCAGGAGCGGCTCGGGGGTGGCCGCGAGCTGGTTGTAGACCTGGTAGAGGCTGTTCGACGCGATCAGCGTGACCGCGCTGTCCTCACGCTGGAGACCGCGGGAGACGTGGAGCGGCTCCCACGGGTGATCCTCCTCGTGCTCCGCGAAGCAGAACGCGTACTTGCCGGGGTTGCCGAGGGTCGCGCGATCGAGGAAGCCGGGCCGCGTGTTCATCGCGTTCATCATGATGAGCCGCACCGCGCGCCCGATGGTGGCGTTCGGGCGATGGCCCTGGCCGAAGGCGTTGTTGCCGCCGTTGATGCCGAGCCGCTTCGTGATCGGCCCGTTGACCACCAGGATCATGGCCGAGCCGCCGGTGCTGCTGGCCGGCCCGTGATAGGCGAAGGCCGGATCGCAGAGGCTCTTCACCGCGGCCACCACCACCGGCATGTACTCGGGCCGGCACCCGGCCATCACCGCATTGGTCGCGGCTTTGTCCGCGATCACCTCGGTATTGCGCCCCGGGACCTCGCCGAGCAGCTCGGGGCCCTGGAGCCCCGCCGCCGCCAGCATGGCCGCGATGGAGGCATCCGACGGCGGCACCACCGGCAGGCCGTCGGTCCAGCCCGCGTCGTAGTACGCCTCGATCAGCGCGGCCGCGTCGGCCGCCTCGTCGATCTCACTCACCTGGATGAGCGGGGGCGGCGGCCGATCAGCCCCGCCCGACGAAGGGCATCTTCGTCGCCATCACGGTGAGGAACAGGACGTTGGCGTCGAGCGGCAGGCTCGACATGTAGACCACCGCGTCCGCCACCGCCTGCACGTTCATCGTGGGCTCCACCGCGGTGGTGCCGTTGGGCTGGAGCACGCCCTTGGCCATGCGCGCCGTCATCTCGGTGGCCGCGTTCCCGATGTCGATCTGCCCGCAGCCGATGTCGTACTTGCGACCGTCGAGCGCGGTGGCCTTGGTGAGGCCGGTCACCGCGTGCTTGGTCGCGGTGTAGGGCGAGGAGTTGGGCCGCGGCGTATGCGCCGAGATGGACCCGTTGTTGATGATGCGCCCACCCATCGGGGTCTGGGCCTTCATGATCTTGAACGCTTCCTGCGTGCACAGGAAGACGCCGGTCAGGTTGGCGTTGACCACCGTCGTCCACTGCTCGTAGGTCAGGTCCTCCAGCAGCACCGGCGGCGCGCCCCCGCCCGCGTTGTTGAAGAGCACGTCGAGCCGCCCGAACGTCTCCTTCGTCGTGGCGAAGAGCGCCTTGATGGCCTCGGGATTGCTCACGTCGGTCGGGACCACGAGCGACTTGCCGGGCGTGCCCTTCCCCTCGCTGGCGGCGGCCTCCAGCCGATCCTTGCGCCGCCCCGCGAAGACCACCGCGTAGCCCTCCTTCATGAGGGCCAGCGCGCTGGCCTTGCCGATACCGCTGCCTGCTCCCGTCACGATCGCGACCTTCTGCGTTGAAGTCATAGTCGGCCTCCCGGGCCCGAACGTTAGCCCGGGCGGCGCCACCAGTCAATGCGGCTATTTGCGGTGGCGCCTTTGCTAGTATGAGCGAGGGCATGGCCACGCTGACCGACCACATCACCTATGCGGACGCCCAGCGGCTCTGCTCGCCCGCCCGCCTCTGGGAGCTCTTCGACGGCGACCGGCAGCGGCTGAATATCGCGCACGAGTGCATCGACCGGCATCCGGCCGATCGGGTCGCGGTGCGCCTCGTCCACTCGCTCGAGCATGGGGGTGGCGGCGAGACCTTCACCTTCGGCCAGCTCGCCGCCTGGTCCGCCCGCTTTGCCCACTACCTGGCCGATCGCGCCATCGGGCCGGGCGACCGCGTGGGCATCATGCTGGAGCCGTCCCTGCCCTTCTACGCGGGGCTCTTCGGCGCGGTGAAGCGCGGGGCCATCGCGGTGCCGCTCTTCACGCTCTTCGGCCCCGACGGCTTACGCCTGCGCATCGACGACTGCACCCCGCGGCTCCTGCTCGTCTCGCCCGCCCAGGCCGGCATCGCGCGCGACGTGCCCGGGCTCGCGAGCGTCGTCGCCGACGACGCCTTCCTCGCCACCCTCGCGACGTACCCGACCCGCTACGCGCCCGACACCCGCGCCGACCAGCTCGCGGTCTTCCAGTACACCTCGGGCACCACCCGCGAGCTGCCGGCCGCGGTGCGCCACACCCACCGCAGCATCGTGACCCTGATGGTCGCCGCGCTCTACGGCACCGGCATCCGCCCCGGCGACCGCTTCTTCTGCCCGTCGTCGCCCGCGTGGGGCCACGGCCTCTGGCACGGCACGCTCGGCCCGCTCGCGCTCGGCGTCGCCACCGGCGCCTACGCGGGCAAGTTCGACGCGGACCGCCTGCTGCGCGCCCTCGCCGAGCACGAGATCAGCAATCTCTCCGCGGCGGCCACCCACTACCGGATGATGAAGAGCGCGGGCACCGCGTCCCGCTACCGCTACGCGATCCGCAAGCTCTCGTTCACCGGCGAGCCCATCGACGAGGCCGCCCGGCTGTTCGCGGAGGCGACCTTCGGCGCGCCGGTGTGCAGCATGTACGGCACCACGGAGGTGGGCGTGATCCTCGCCTCCTACCCGGGCGCGCCGGACTTCGTGATGAAGCCGGGCTCGCTCGGCAAGCCGGTGCCCGGCGTGGAGGTCGAGGTGCAGCGGGCGGACGGCACACGCTGCGCCCCCGACGAGGCGGGCGAGATCCGAGTGAAGCGGCGCGACGGGTGGTTTCCGACCAAGGACCGCGGCTGGATCGACGCGGAGGGCTACTTCTTCCACGGCGGCCGCGCCGACGACGTCATCATCTCGGCGGGCTGGACGATCAGCGCGGTGGAGGTCGAGGGGGCGCTGCTCAAGCACGGAGACGTCCGCGAGGCCGCGGTGATCGGCGTGCCCGATCCCCTCCGCGGCCTCGTGGTCAAGGCCTTCATCGTGAGCCCGCGCCACGGCGATGACGCGTTCGTCCGCGAGCTGCAGGAGTGGACGCGCACCCGCCTGGCCCAGCACGAGTACCCGCGCCGGGTCGAGTTCGTGACCGAGCTGCCCAAGACGCCGGCCGGCAAGGTGAACCGCAAGGTGCTCCGCGAGCGTGAGGCCGGCGCCTCCGTTCCCACACCCTAGCCCGGACTATTCATGAACGGACTCGACCGAGACCGGACGGGTGGCGCCGCGGGCGCCTCCCGGGCGAGCGAGCGTAGTGGGCCCCCCGAGTCCGGTGCGCCGCTCGAAGAGCGGCGAATCCGGCGAGTGGGTGACGG